>NZ_JANNML010000118.1:0-14656 GCF_031397825.1 Nocardioides sp. | reverse complement strand
GGTGCCCGAGGACGAGTGCGCCGAGCTCCTCGCCGTCTTGCCGATGGTGAGCTATGGCTGGGGCATGATCCCCGCGACCGTGCGCGTCGGCGCCACGGACGTCACGACGGCGCTGTGGCCCAAGGACGGCGGCTACGTCGTGCCGCTCAAGGACGAGATCCGCAGGGCGGAGTCGCTCGCGCTGGGCGACGTGGTGACCATCGGGCTCACGATCGCCGTCTGACGCCGAGTCGGCGCGATGTTGCCCCGCGTACGCCGAGTCGGCGCGATGTTGCACAGCCTCCCGACCCACGCTGCAACATTGCGCCGACTCGACCCCCGGGCTGGGGTCAGAGCAATACCAGGTCGTCGCGGTGGACGACCTCGCGCTCGTAGGCAGCCCCCAGCTCACGCTTGAGGTCCTGCGACGAGCGACCCAGCAGCTGGGGCACCTCGTCGGCGTCGAAGTTGACCAGGCCGCGCGCGACGGGTACCCCGTCGGGGCCGGCCAGGTTGACCGGGTCGCCGGCGGTGAAGGCACCGGTCACGCCGGTGATGCCGGCGGCCAGCAGCGAGGCGTGCCGCTCGACCACCGCGCGTACGGCGCCCGGGTCCAGCAGGAGCGTCCCCTTGGGCTCGGTCGCGTGGGCCA
The DNA here is from genome assembly GCF_031397825.1 of Nocardioides sp. GTDB lineage: Bacteria > Actinomycetota > Actinomycetes > Propionibacteriales > Nocardioidaceae > Nocardioides. The sequence continues at coordinate 14,025 of NZ_JANNML010000118.1, read as the reverse complement.
GCCAGAGCAGCCGCGTCGGCTGCCGGCGGCCGGTGGCGTGGAAGAGGGTGCCGACAGCCTCACCGGCCAGGGCGACCGCGGCCTGGTCGGCGGCCGCCAGGACGACCGGGATGCCGGCGCCGGTGGCGATCCGGGCCGCCTCGACCTTGGTCTGCATGCCGCCGGTGCCCACCCCGGCCACCCCGGCGCTGCCGATCTGCACCTGCGCGAGGTCGGCGGGCGAGGTCACGTCGGTGATCCGGCGCGCACCGGGCTCGCGGGGGTCGGCGTCGTGGAGACCGTCGACGTCGGAGAGCAGCACCAGCAGGTCCGCGTGGACCAGGTGGGCCACGAGCGAGGCCAGCCGGTCGTTGTCACCGAAGCGGATCTCGTTGGTCGCGACAGTGTCGTTCTCGTTGACGATCGGCAGCACACCGAGCTCGAGGAGCTTGGCGAAGGTCTGGTAGGCGTTGCGGTAGTGCGAGCGCCGGGTCACGTCGTCGAGCGTCAGGAGCACCTGACCCGCCACGACGCCGTGGCGGGCGAGCTCCTCGGTGTAGCGGTGGACGAGCAGCCCCTGCCCCACCGATGCGGCCGCCTGCTGGGCGGCCAGCCCGCGCGGCCGCTTGGCCAGGCCGAGCGGCGCCAACCCGGCCGCGATCGCGCCCGAGGACACCAGCACCACCTCGGCGCCACGCTGCCGGGCAGCGACCAGGACGTCGACGAGCCGGCTGAGGTGGGAGGGGTCGATCCCGCCTGCGGCGCTCGTGAGGGACGACGAGCCGACCTTCACCACGATCCGGCGTGCGCCGGTGACCTCGAGCCGCAGGCCCTCGGTCATGCGTCGGGGTCGCTCTCAGCCCAGTCGGGGTCCTCGGGCGAGCCGATGACGTAGGCCTTGGGTCCGTACTTCTCCGGCTTGTCGAGACGACGGGCAACGTCGGCGCGGGTCTCGGTCTCCGCGCGGTCCTCCATGCCCTCCTGGATGGCCTTGCGACGACCGTGCGCAGGGCGCTTTTCCTCGAAGCGCTCGTCCTCGCCGCGACGGGCGAGGTTCTCAGCACCCGCGTCGATGCCGGGCTTGAAGTCGAAGACCACGGAGTTGTCGTCGGCGCCGATGATGACCGTGTCGCCCTCGACCGCGCCCATCTTGACCAGCGTGGTCTCGACGCCCAGCCGGTTGAGGCGGTCGGCGAGGAAGCCGACGGCCTCGTCGTTGCTGAAGTCGGTCTGGCGCACCCAGCGCTCGGGCTTGGTGCCCTTGACGCGCCACCCGTCGGGCGACTCCTGCACGGTGAAGTCCTGGCCGCCGTCGGCGTTGGGCGGGCGCAGGACGATCCGCTGGGCTGCCACGACCTCGCGCTCGGCCCGGGCCGCACGCACGATCTCGGCCATGGCGAAGGTCAGCTCGCGCATCCCCTCGCCGCTCGCCGCGGAGACCGGGAAGACGCGCAGGCCGCGCTCGCGCAGGTCGTCGATGGTGATGTCGGAGATGTCGCGTCCGTCAGGGACGTCGATCTTGTTGAGCGCGACCAGGCGGGGCCGGTCCTCGAGTCCGCCGTAGCGGGTGAGCTCGTTCTCCATGATGTCGAGGTCCTCGGCCGGGTTGCGGCCGGGCTCCATGGTGGCGGTGTCGATCACGTGGACCAGCGCCGCGCAGCGCTCGATGTGGCGCAGGAAGTCGTGGCCGAGGCCGCGGCCCTCGCTGGCACCCTCGATCAGGCCAGGCACGTCGGCGACGGTGAACGTCGTCTCGCCGGCCGTGACCACGCCCAGGTTGGGCACCAGGGTCGTGAACGGGTAGTCGGCGATCTTGGGCCGGGCCCGCGAGATCGAGGCGATCAGGCTGGACTTGCCCGCGCTGGGGAAGCCGACCAGGCCGATGTCGGCCACGACCTTCAGCTCGAGACGGATCTCGAGCTCGTCGCCGGGCTCACCGAGCAGGGCGAAGCCGGGCGCCTTGCGCTTGGAGCTGGCCAGCGCCGCGTTGCCGAGACCGCCACGGCCACCGGCCGCGATGACCAGCTCCGTGCCGGGACCGACCATGTCGGCGAGCGGGGTGCCCTTGGCGTCGGTGACGACCGTCCCGTCAGGGACCGCGAGCACCAGGTCGGCCCCGTGGCCGCCGTTCTTGTGCGAGCCCGCGCCGTGGCCGCCGTTCTCGGCGGTCCGCTTGGGGCTGTGGTGGTAGTCGATCAGGGTCGTCACGTCGGGGTCGACGCGCAGGATGATCGAGCCACCCGGCCCGCCGTTGCCGCCGTCGGGCCCACCGAGGGGCTTGAACTTCTCACGGTGCACCGAGGCCACGCCGTGTCCGCCGCGACCAGCGCTCACGTGGAGAGACACCTTGTCGACGAAAGTCGGGACTGCCATGGTTCACCGCCTTGTCTGTTGTCGTTGTTGCGAAAATAGCGAAAGGGCGGCCCCGGGATCAGGGACGCCCTTGCGCGGAGGTGGAACGAGCGAGCGTCAGGTCACTCGCCCGGGACGATGTTGATGACCTTGCGGCCGCGCTTGCGGCCGAACTCCACGGCGCCGGGGATCAGCGCGAAGAGGGTGTCGTCACCGCCGCGGCCGACGCCGCTGCCCGGGTGGAAGTGGGTGCCGCGCTGGCGCACGATGATCTCGCCGGCATTGACAGCCTGACCGCCGAAGCGCTTGACGCCGAGGCGCTGGGAGTTGGAGTCGCGACCGTTCTTGGTGGACGCGGCGCCCTTCTTGTGAGCCATTTCGTAGTCCTTCGGGTGTGTCTCGAGCCAGGCTCAGAGAGAGATGTCGGTGACCTTGACCTGGGTGTACTTCTGGCGGTGCCCCTGGCGCTTCTTGTAGCCGGTCTTGTTCTTGTACTTCTGGATCACGATCTTGGGACCCTTGGAGGCGCCGAGGACCTCGACGGTCACTCCGGCCTTGTCGAGGCCCGTCGAGGTGATGGTCTCGCCGTCGACCACGAGCACGACCGGCAGGGTCACCGACTCGCCGACACCGGTCTTCACCTTGTCGATCTCGATGACGTCGCCCACGGCGACCTTCTGCTGCTTGGCGCCTGCGCGCACGATCGCGTACACCGCGGTCTCCTTCGTTGTCTCACTGAAAAAACTGGGTCTGCCCCGGGCCACGACCACCCGCGTGGTGGGCTGCCGGGCAGAGCTGGGCACGCGTCGACGCACCGAGGGTCAATAGTACGGACGCGCCGCTCGCACCGCAAAACGTGGGCGAGCGGCGCCCGTGTCAGCGCTTGCGGGCGCCCTTCTTCTTCACCGGCACGTGCTCCACCGCCGACTCGTCCGCCGTGGGCTCGTCCGCCGTGGGCTCGGGCTCGGCCGCGCGGGCGCGTCCCCGGGTGCGGGTGACGACCTTGGGCGGCTCGGCCGTGACGACCGGGACGGCTGCCTGCTCCGGGGCCGCGGAGACGACCACGCTGGGCATCGTCGCCGGCGTCGTGCTGATGGTCGCCGTCGAGCGCGTCGTACGACGGGTGCGCGTGACGACCTTGGGGGCCTCCGGCTCGGCCGGGGCCTCGGGCTCCGGCTCCGGCTCCGTCGCGGCGGCCGGCTCGGCCTCCACGAACGGCTCGGCCTCGACGGCCTGCTCCTGGCTCTCGGGCTCCGACGGGGCGGGGTTCTCGACCACCGGGGTCTCCTCCACCTCGTCCTCCACCTCGTCCGCGGCGCGACCGGCGTTCTCGGGCTTGGCCATGGCCGCGATGTCCTTGGGGGACGGCGTGGCCTTGGGAGCGCCCTGGGCGGGCGCTGCCTGGTCGTCCTGCTGACCGCGTCCGCGGCCCCGCGAGCGACGTCCGCCACCGCTGCCCGGGCGGGACTGCTGCTCGTCGCCGCCGCCACCCTTGGGCTCGACGGGATGGTCCTGGATCACGAGACCGCGACCCTGGCAGTGCTCGCAGTTGTGGCTGAAGGCCTCCACGAGGCCGGTGCCGATCTTCTTGCGGGTCATCTGCACCAGGCCGAGCGAGGTGACCTCGGCGACCTGGTGGCGGGTGCGGTCACGGCCCAGGCACTCGACGAGGCGACGCAGCACCAGATCGCGGTTGGACTCGAGGACCATGTCGATGAAGTCGACGACGATGATGCCGCCGATGTCGCGCAGCCGGAGCTGACGCACGATCTCCTCGGCCGCCTCCAGGTTGTTCTTGGTGACGGTCTCCTCGAGGTTGCCTCCCGAGCCGGTGAACTTGCCGGTGTTGACGTCGACGACCGTCATCGCCTCGGTGCGGTCGATGACCAGCGAGCCACCGGAGGGCAGCCACACCTTGCGATCGAGACCCTTGGCGATCTGCTCGTCGATGCGGTAGGTCGCGAACGCGTCGCCACCGCCGTCGTAGCGCTTGACCCGGTCCTGCAGGTCGGGGGCGACCTGGGCGACGTAGGACTGCACGCTCTCCCACGCCTCCTCGCCCTGGATGACGAGCTCCTTGAAGTCCTCGGTGAAGAGGTCGCGCACGACCTTGAGGGTCAGGTCGGGCTCGCCGTAGAGCAGCTGCGGGGCCTGGCCCTTGGCCTTGCCGTCGATGTCGTCCCAGCGAGCCTTGAGGCGCTCGACGTCGTGGGTCAGCTCCTCCTCGCTGGCGCCCTCGGCCGCGGTGCGCACGATGACGCCGGCGGTCTCGGGGACGATCTCCTTGAGCAGGGACTTCAGGCGGTTGCGCTCGGTGTCGGGAAGCTTGCGGGAGATGCCGCTGGTGGTGCCGTCGGGCACGTAGACCAGGAAGCGGCCGGCGAGGCTGACCTGGCTGGTCAGGCGCGCACCCTTGTGACCGACCGGGTCCTTGGTGACCTGCACCAGGATCGACTGGCCCGAGCTGAGCACCGACTCGATCTTGCGGGACTGGCCGTCCTTGTGGCCCAGCGCGGACCAGTTGACCTCACCGGCGTAGAGGACGGCGTTGCGGCCCTTGCCGATGTCGATGAAGGCGGCCTCCATCGAGGGCAGGACGTTCTGCACGCGACCGAGGTAGACGTTGCCGATGAGCGAGGTCTGCGACTCCCGGGCGACGTAGTGCTCGACGAGCACCTTGTCCTCGAGCACGCCGATCTGGGTCAGCTCGTCGGCCTGGCGGATGACCATGACCCGGTCGACCGACTCGCGGCGGGCGAGGAACTCGGCCTCGCTGACGATCGGGGCGCGGCGACGACCGGCCTCGCGACCCTCGCGACGACGCTGCTTCTTGGCCTCGAGGCGGGTCGAGCCCGCGATCGCGGTGATCTCGTCCTCGGCGTTGCGGGGCTTGCGGACCCGGGTGACGGTGTTGGGCTCGTCGCCGTTGCCACCCGCGTCGCCCTCGCCCTCGCGACGCCGACGGCGACGGCGGCGGGTGCTGCCGCCCTCGTCCCCCGCGTCGTCGTCCTGCTCGGCCTGGTTGCCCGGGCCGCTCTGGCCTCCCTGGTTGCCCTGGCCGCCCTGGCCGCCCTGGTTGTTCTGGTTGCCACGGCCACCCTGGCCGCGGCCGCCCTGGTTGCGACTGCCCTGGGGGGCGTTGTCGCTGTCGTCGGAGGAGTCGTCGCCCGCGTCGTCGCCGGCGGAGTCGTCGTTGTCGCCGGCCTTGCGGCGGCGACGGCCACCGCGTCGACGGCGACGGCGCGGGCCACCACCCTCGCCGCTGGCCTCGTTGTCGCCGTCGTCGTCGTTGTCCTCGTCACCCTCACCGTCGTCGGCGGCCTGGTCGGCCTCGGCGGAGGGCGCGTGCTCGGGACTGGTCGCCGAGGCGGCCGTCGCCGCAGCGACCTCGTCGTCGATCTCGTCGTCGCTCGGCTCCACCGGGGTCTCAGCCGCCGGCTTCCGAGAGCGCGACGAGGAACGCTTGCGCGGGGTGCGGGCGGGGGGTGCGTCGATCGCAGGAGCGACCTCGTCCGGCTCGGCGGGTGCGGTGCTCGCGTCCGCGGCAGCCGCCTCGGCGGCCCGGGTGGCGGCCGACTTGCGCGTGCGGCGGGCGGGGGTGGTCTTCTCCGGCGCCTGGAAGAGCACCATCGGAGCCGCAGCACCCGCGTCGGCCTCGGCAGCCGCAGCCTCCGTCGTCTCGGTGGGGGCGTCCTGCTCGGCCGGCGCGGCGGTCCTCTTCGCGGCCGCCTTCTTGGCCGGAGCCTTCTTCGCTGCCGTCTTCCTGGCCGCGGCCTTCTTCGCCGGGGCGGGCGCCTCGGCCTCGGCCTCGGCCGGGACCTCGACCAGGGGCTCGGACGCCGGCGCGGCCTTCTTGGCCGTGCGCTTGGCGGCGGTCTTCTTGGCCGGTGCGCGCTTGGCTGCGGCCTTCTTGGCCGGCTTGGCCGGCGCGTCGCCGGGCGTGCCGCTGGTGGTGTCGGTGGGGACGACCTCGGTGACAGGAGTGTCAGGTGAGGTGGTGTCGTCGTCAGCCATGGTGCTGCTCCTCGACCCGGAGCGGCGTGCCGTCCGGGCGTGTCAGACGCCGTGGATCCGACAAGCTAGGGGATCGACAGCGCAAAGCCTTCGTGTGGCGGCGACACCCTCCGCAGGTGCGTCACTGGACGGGAGACACGTCACCTGCCGCGGTCGCAGGGCCACAGGCGAGAGTCGCTGTCACCGACTATCACTGGCCGCGTCGCGGTCCGGCGACGACTTCCAACCACTGTGCCGGGCCCCTCAGGTGCGAGGTGTCCGGCGAGAACGTCGTCGGGTCGAATCAGGCGGCAAGCTCCTGGTGAGGAGTCGACCACGGGTCATCAACCAGAGCCACTATCGCACAACCGATCGGAAACGGACTATCTCCTCGGCCGCAGCGGGTCGCCGATCTCACCGGTCTCGGGGTCGAGGGGGCCCTGGGTGAGCCGCGTCAGGAGCGGGGTCTGGACCGGGGCGAGGTCGGAGGTGCGGGCCAGCCCGGAGAGCACGTCGTCGGGCCGGACGGCCGGGACCCCGTGACGCAGGACGAGGTCGAGACGCGCGCCGCGGTCCCCCGGGACGGCCGCCAACGAGAGCACCGCGGCACGGCAGTCGAACTCGCGCAGGCCCTTCTTCGTCATGCGCTCCACGAGCACCGACTCGGCGGCCAGGAAGGTCGCCACCGCCGCCTCGACCTGCTCGAGCGAGGCCTCGATGTCGATCTGCCACCGGCTCGCCTCGAGCTGGTCGGCCAGGGCTCCCCCGGGCGACTCGACGACCTCGACCACGTCGAGACCGTCGGGCAGGGCCTCGAGCAGCGCGGCATGGATCGCCGCGGGGTCGACGACCTCGGCGAGGCCGATCTCGAGGAACTCCGCCTCGCTGGCCGACCCCGTCGGGGCCGCGCCGGCATAGGAGATGCGGGGGTGCGGGTTGAAGCCCGAGGAGTAGGCCATCGGGACCCGAGCCCGGAAGATCGCCCGCTCGAAGGCCCGGGAGAAGTCGCGGTGGCTGCTGAAGCGCAGCCGGCCGCGCTTGGCGTAGCGGATGCGGAGGCGTTGGACGGGCGGCGCCTGCTGCTCGGGCTGGTTGCGTGCCATGGGACGGGTCCTGCTCTGGTCGAGGGTTCGGATGGATCAGGCGGTGCTGGAGCCGGGTCTGGCTAGCCGACGAGGACGAAGCCGAAGAAGATCGCGAGGACGCCGAGCACGGCGAGGGTGCCGATCACCGTGGCGACCAGCCCCAGCCAGAACCCAATCGTGGCGAGGTCGTGGCCCGAGGACCGGCCACCGGACTCGGCGATCTCGCGCTGGGCCATGCGGCCGAGGATCATCGCCGGAATCCCCGTGACGAACGAGCAGCCGGTCAGCGAGACCACGCCCAGCACCAGCGCCGCGACCGCGTGGCCGTTGGCCGGCGGCTGAGGAGACGGGTAGGGAGCGCCCGGCGGGGGCTGCTGCGTCAACGTGGCTCCTTCATCGCCGGGGAAGGGTAGACCGTACTGACCCGCTGCCCCTCGAGCCATTCGGTGAGGCGTGCAGCCTCGCCGGCCAGGGCCTCCTGGCCTGTGCGCGGCGTGTCCTCCAGCAACCGCACCTCCACGACCCCGTCGGAGTCCTGGACCCAGCAGCCCACGACGCGCCCGTCCCACCAGGCCGTGGTGCCGGCGTTGCCGTTGCGGTCGAAGAGCGCCGGGCCGTGCGCACCTAGGTAGAACTCGCGTTGCTTCCACCCCATGACGGTCGGGTCCAGCACCGGCAGCAGCGCCGCCCAGGGCTCGGTGGGTCCGACCTCGTCGACGTCGTCGGGCAGCACCCAGCCGGCGCCGTCGCGCTCGAGCGCGACCTCGACCGCGGCGACGTCGAGCAGGGCCTGGCGCACCGCACCCTTGGTCCCGCCGAGCCACCACAGGACGTCCTCGACCGTGCCGGGCCCGAAGGTGGCGAGCCAGCGTCGGACGAGCTCGGCATAGCCCTCGCGCGCCTCCAGCGGAGGGGGTACGACGTCGAGCCAGTCCCCCATCCGGGTCCACCGCGGCCGCGAGAGCCGCCAGTGGAGCGTGTTGGCGCCCCGCACGAGGTCACCGGTCGCACCGAGGTGCGTCAGCACCCGCCCGGCGCCCCAGGTGGAGCCGGCCGTGACGTCGATCTTGACGTCGATGTGCGCGATCGCCTCCCGCAGCTCCAGGGCGGTCCGTCCGGTCGGGGTGTCAGCGAGCAGGTCGAGCACCGCCTCGCGGGCCTCGTCGAGCCAGGCGACCCCGTCGTCCGCGACCCCCGCCTTCACGATGTCCTGCACGATCCGCTTGCCCTCCGTCTCGGCGACCCGCGCCGACGCGCTCCCCCAGGCCGCGGGCAGCAGGTCGCGCGGGAGGACGAAGAGGGTGCGCCGCATCGCGAGCTGCTTGACCAGCGTGCGGTCGACGTAGAGCGCCCGGTCGACGTCGTCGCGCGTGAGTCCGTCCACCCGGGCGAAGAGCGAGAGGAAGACCGTCGCCGGCTCGGTCGAGTGCAGCACCGTCATCACCCGGGTCGCCTGCTCCGGCCCCGGCGCCCTGCGACCCGGCGCGATCGCGTGGCGCTGCCCGATGCGGGCCCGGCGCTCGGCGTCGCTGATCAGTCGCATCCCCTCATGGTGCCCGATCCCGGGGACACCCGGAGGGGCCCTGGAGGGTGGATCACCGAAAGACGCCCCCTACCCTGGGCCACGCCCGAGGAGCACCCACCCACGGACGGAGGCACCGATGAACCGCTGGATCCACGCCGGTTTCGCGGCCCTCGCGCTCGTGCTCGTCGTGTGCCTCGTCGTCTTCTGGCCCCGCCCCGACGAACCCGGGGTCCGCCTGCCGCTCCCGGCCCCGTCCTCCGGCCTGCCGCCACCGACCGACGTGCCGCCGACCCTGCCGCCGACGGATCCGGGCGCCACCTGCGTGCCGACCCCCACCCAGCGGCTCCGGGTGGCCACGATCAACATCCACGGCGCGGTCGGGCGCGACGGCTACGACCTCCCCGGCATGGCCGACGAGATCCGCGCCTGGGACGCCGACGTGGTGCTCCTGCAGGAGGTGCACCGCTTCCGTGCGAAGTCCGGCCTCGACGACCAGCCCGCGGAGCTGGGACGGCTGCTGGGCATGGACGTCGTCTTCGGCCGCAACTTCACCCGTCCGCCGGAGTCGGAGGGCGCACCGCGCCGCGAGTCCGGTACGGCGACCCTCAGCTCCCGGCCGATCCTCAGCTGGTCCAACCAGCTGCTGCCCAACTTCCCCGGCCTCCAGCAGCGCGGCCTGCTGCGCGCGACGATCGACGTGCCCGGCGGCGCCGTCGACGTCTACAACACCCACTTCCAGCACACCCGCGGCGTGATCCGGATCGTGCAGGCCCGCGGCGTGCGCAGGCTGGTCGCCGAGAGCGACCGGCCGTTCCTGCTCGGAGGTGACCTCAACGCCGAGAGCGGGTCACCCGCGATGCAGGTCATCGACACCTTCACCTCGGACCCGTGGCCGCTCGTGGGCGTCGGTGACGGTCTGACCGTGCCACCGCGCGTGCCGAAGCGCCGCATCGACTACGTGCTCTACGGCGCGGGCGGTTGGGTGCCCGAGCAGGCGCAGGTGCTGGCCTCGCGGATCGCGGACCATCGGGCCGTGCTGGTCGACTACGCCCTGCCGCGCCCCGCTGGCTGCTGACCGCCCGGACCTCGGCCGCCGCGCCGACCCCGACGCTGGTGGACCCGCGTCGCGAAAGACGCGAGCGTCTCGACCGCGGCGTCGGCCACCTCCTGAGGGTCGAGCGGGGGCAGCGCCTTGGCGGCGTCCTCGCCGGCCACGAGGTAGCGCGGGTCGCCGTGCAGCGTGTAGCCCCCGCTGCGCAGCGCCTCGAGGTGCTGCTGGCCGAGGTCGCGCACCCAGGCGAGGTGCTCGGGAGGCAGGGTGATCTTGGCACTGGACTCGCGGGCGAGGACCCCGCGGACCAGCACGTTGCGCACCGCCGGCACGTAGTCCGACTCGTAGTCGGGCAAGCGCTCCCCCAGGCTGGCGTTGAGCCGGCGCAGGACCTCGGCCTCGACGTAGCCGAACGAGGCGTTGACGTGGTGGGTCGGCAGGGTCAGCCGGGTCGCGTCGAAGCCGACGGCCTCGCCGAAGAGCCGGAAGACACCGTCGGCGTCCGCGGACATGGGAGGGACCGCGATGACGTGGACGTCGGCCGGGTCGAGACCGGTCGCCCACCGCGCGCAGATGCCGGCCACGTCCTGACGCTGCCAGTAGTGCTCGGCCGCGGCGCCCTCGCGCCGTCGTACCTGGTCGAGGAAGGAGTCGTAGTCGGTGGTGAGCCGGTGCTTGAGGAACTGCTGCCACTCCGACGGCAGCTGCTTGGCCCAGTCGCGTGCGGAGACGACGACACGCAGGTCGAGGTCGGCGGCCGCCGCCAGCTCCCGCACCAGGTCGATGCGGGGGGTGTCGAGCTCGCAGAGGTCCTCGTTGCTCACCAGCAGCCGGTCACCCGGGGTGTCGCGGAGGCGCGCGGCCAGCTCGCGCAGCACCTTCGGCCTCGGCGGCCGGTCGAAACCGGTGCCCATGGTCCAGCCCAGCGGTCGCAGCAGGCGTCGGACGTGGGCCGGCCTGCCCACGAACGGCAGTCCGATGCCCGAGCGGCGCAGGAACCGCTTGGACTCCCACAGCCCCGCTTGGAGCGCGGACGTCCCGGTCTTGCTCGCACCGACGTGAACGTAGAGCGGGCGCGTGGTCACCGGCGCAGCATAGCCACGCGACCGGGTGAGCCCTCGAGGCCCCGACGACACCCGCCGACTGGTTCGGAGAAGTACCCACAGGCAGGGGCCCTCGCGCCCTAGGGTGTGCGCGTGACTACACCACCTGAAGGTCCCGGACAGCCCTATGGCACTCCGGAGGGACAGCCCGGCAACACCCCCTACGGCGCTCCGCAGCAGCCCTACGGCGGCGGCCAGCAGCCGCCCTACGGGAACGCCTACCCCGCGGGTCCCGGCGGCATGGAGCCCCCCAAGGGCAAGGGCATGGCCATCGCGGCCCTCGTCCTCGCCCTCATCCCCTGCGGTCTCACGACCCTGGTCTCGCTCGTGCTCGCGATCGTCGTGCTCGCGAAGAAGGGTGGCGGCAAGGGCCTGGCCATCGCGGCCATCGTGATCGACATCATCGTCGTCATCTTGCTGATCGCCCTCGTGGCGGCCGGCGTGATCCTCGGCGGCGAGTCGGTCGACAACCTCAAGACGGGCGACTGCGTGACCGCGAAGGGGCTCAACGCTTCCGACGAGGCCGTCTCCCAGATCAAGAAGGTCGGTTGCGGCGAGAAGCACGACGGCGAGGTGCTCGCGACGGTCACCCTGTCGGGCGACGACGTGGCCGACTTCGGCGACGACGCCTCCAACACGCTGTGCGACGAGGCGATCGCCTTCACCGACGAGGAGCTCAACACCTTCATCACCGAGGGCTACAACTACATCGGCCTGACCCAGACCGCCGAGCCCGACGCCGGCGACAAGCTGGCCTGCGTCGCCTTCGCCGAGGACGGCTCCGACCTCACCGAGTCGCTGCGCTGACCGCACCACCGCACTGAGCTCCACCCTTCGGGCGCCGACAGCTCCCCGCACCCCGTCCGTGGGTGCGGGGAGCTGCTGCTTGCGGGGTCGGCGGGCTAGGAGCCCCTGACGACGTCCCCGTGGTCGGGGTGGAGGGGCCAGCCACCGTGGGTGTCGTCGTCATCCTGCCGGGAGTCGGTCTCCAGGCCGCGCTCGACGTCGTCATCGACGACGATGGTGGGGCGGTGGTCGACGAGGAGGGCCGACGTGTCGGCCAGCTCGACCAGCGACAGGTGCGCTCCATCGAGGCCGTGACCGACCGCCACCAGGTCGACGTCGGCGGCAGCCGTGGTGAAGCCGGCCCACGCTCCGGCCCAGCGGACCAGACGGGCAGGGACCGCGCGCCCGTCGACTCGCCAGGTGACGTCCGTCCATCGCTCGTAGCCATCTGCCCGTCGGCCCGCGAAGTCGACGACCCTGTCCAGGTAGCCGTCCGGCCGCTCGATCTCACTCGGCAGGGTCGCGTTGGTGAGGGCGAACGTGGCAGCGAACGCCACCTCTCGGACCGGGTCGCCGCCTCGAGGGGTCATCACCCTGGCGTGCCGCTCACGCGGGAGGCACCCCACCTGCACCCAGACCTCGCCGTGGGTCGGCTCCGCCACTCGTCCGAAGCACCACCACAGTGCCCACGTGGGTGCGCCGAGCTCACCCTCGACGTTCCACAGGCGCCCCGGCAGCTGCGGATCGGCCGGGAGTCCGTAGAGCGGGAAGTCGACGGGTGGAAAGGTCGAGCGCACTGCCGGAGTCTCTCACCCGCCCCGACTCGTCTCGCGCCGGCGCAGCGCGGGTGGCGGCCGTTTCGGTGGTCGATCTGACGAGCACCAGCGAGGAGGCGTCGAGACCACGTCGGTGCAGGCCGCGGTTGGCCCGGATCGGCACGTGCCTGTGACCCCGCCGGCGGCGGGGTGCGGGGCGGTGGACTCAGGTCTCGCCGGGTGGAGTGACGGGCTTCGTGATCGGGCCCGTGATGGGTGTGGTGCCGTGGTGGTCGCGGCGGAAGAACAGCCCGTTCGGGGAGCGCCACACGTAGGTGGTGTCGTCGAGTCGGTCGTAGTCCCACCTGGCATGCGTCTTGGCGCGGTGGTGCCCTCGGCAGAGCGGTGCGGTGTTGTCGGTGGACGTGGTCCCGCCCTGGTCGTGCGGGGTGATGTGGTCGAGGTCGGCTGATGCTGCCGGTCGGGTGCACCAGGGGAAGACGCAGTGGTGGTCGATCAGCTCGCGCTGCACGCGGAGGCGGTCGGGGATCTCGTAGGCGACGACGCTGATCTGCTCGGCGAGGTCGATGACCGGCTTCACGGTCACCTGGACGCCCGGTGCGGCGCACCAGTCCCGGACCCGGTCGGCCCAGATCGGGGACCGGGTGTTCTCGACGCGGGCGACACAACCGTCGAGGTCCCCGGTCAGGGCGGCCTCGGCGAGGTGGACGTGGAGGACGACCTGGCTGCGCGGTGGCACCACCGACTCCTGCCCGTCCGCGTTGTCGAAGGGCAGGGACACCTGGCCGCGGGCGAGGTCGCCGGCGGCGATGGAGCGGCGTACGTCGTGGGACTCGACGCACCCGGCGACTCCGAGAGCCGCTGCACCCTTGTTGAGGGCGTCGTCGAGGTCCAACGCGTCGCGCAGGTCCAGGGTGCCGGTGACGTCGACGGTGCCGTTGATCCCGACCTGGTGGGTGTGGATCGAGACGTGGCGTCCGTCGGCTGCGGCGCGGGCGCGTTTCTCGGCCTCGGCGGGGTCGAACCGGGTCTGGGCCTCCTCGACCAGGCGCTTGAGCTGGAGGTAGGACACCTTGTGCGCGACGTGGGCGATGAGGCGGTCGACGTGGGCGGCACCCGCGGCGGGTAGGCACATCGTGTGCTCCGCGACCATCCGGGCCCGCCAGAACGGGAGGTCACCTGAGATGACGCGCTCCCACACGCGGGCCAGGCGGTAGCGGACCTCCAGGACGCACCCGACGTGGCGTTTGCCGGCGTCGGTCGAGACCCCGAGGGCGGCGCAGAGCTCCATGACCGCGAACTCCAGCACCCACGGCGCACCGTCCCCGGCCAACGGGATGCCGTGTTCCCCGAAGGACGCGGCGTCCTCGTCGTC
>NZ_JANNML010000100.1:0-1892 GCF_031397825.1 Nocardioides sp. | reverse complement strand
TACGGGCTGCGGACGGTCCCGGTGGCGATGCACATCGCCGAGACGGTGCGCCGGGTGGCGCCCGAGGCCTACGTCATCAACTTCACCAACCCCGCCGGGATGGTCACCGAGGCGATGTCGCGAGTGCTCGGCGACCGGGTCGTCGGGATCTGCGACTCCCCCGTGGGGATGTTCAAGCGGGTCGCGCGCGCGCTCGGCGTACGACCCGAGGAGGCGGTCTTCGACTACGCCGGGCTCAACCACCTGGGCTGGCTGCGGCGGGTGCTGGTGGACGGCCGGGACCTGCTGCCGGGGCTCGTCGCGGATCCCGCCGCCCTGCTGACGACCGAGGAGGGGCGGTTGTTCGGGCCGGAGTGGCTGGCCACGATCGGCGCCGTGCCCAACGAGTACCTCTGGTACTGGTACTACCGCACCGACGCCGTGGCCGCGGAGGAGCGGGCCGGCCGCACGCGGGGCGAGATCCTGCTCGAGCAGCAGCGTGACTTCTGGGCCGAGGGGCCTGGCGACGCGGGCGAGGCGTTCGCGAGCTGGGAGCGCGCGCGGCTGGAGCGCGAGGCGACGTACATGGCCGACAGCCGGGAGGCCTCCGGGTCCGGCGAGCGCGAGCAGGAGGACCTCGACGGCGGTGGCTACGACCGGGTCGCCCTGCAGCTGATGCGCGCGATCGCGCGTGACGAGGCGACCACGTTGGTGCTGAACGTCCCCAACGGCTCGACCCTGCCCGGCCTCGACGGCGACGCCGTCGTCGAGGTGCCCTGCGCCGTGGACGCCCGCGGCTGGCGCCCGCACCCGGCGGCACCGCTGGACCCGCACGCCTTCGGCCTGGTGTCGACGATGAAGGCGGTCGAGCGGACGACGATCGAGGCGGCGCTCTCGGGCTCCTACGCGACGGCGACGAAGGCTCTGGCCCTGCACCCGCTCGTCGGGTCGGTCACGGTCGCTCGCGGCATCCTCGACACCCAGCTCGCCACGCTCCCCGAGCTCCGCTCGGTCCTCCGCCCCTGACCCCGCGAGACGGCGCTGCGGTACGCCCGAGACGTCACGAAAGTACAGCCGACGTATCGCACGTACCCGAGTGACGTCTCGCTCGTACCTGCGCGACGTCTCGCGGGTCAGGGGGTGGGGGCGAGGTGGTGGAGGAGCAGCGTCTCGGCGAGGCACACCCGCGCGAACTCGGCGAGGTGGAGGCCTTCGTCGGCGCCGTGGGCGCGGGTGTCGGGGTCCTCGACGCCGGTGACGAGCACGCTCGCGCCGGGGAAGGCCTCGAGGAACTCGGCGATGAAGGGGATGGAGCCGCCCACCCCGATGTCGACCGGCTCGGTACCGTCCCACGCCTCGGTGAAGGCCCTCCGGGCCACGTCGTACGCCGATCCGCTCGCGTCGAGCGCGATGGCCTCGCCACCGTCGTTGAAGGTGACCGTGACCTCGGCGCCCCAGGGGGCGTGCTGCTCGAGGTGACGTGCCAGGGCGGCGTAGGCCGAGGACGAGCTGTCCCCCGGGGCGATCCGCATCGAGATCATCGCCCGAGAGGTGGCGGCCAGCGTGTTGGAGGCGCCCTGCACCCGCGGCGCGTCGAGGCCGGTGACCGTCAGCGACGGCTGGGTCCACAACCGCGACACGGCCGACCCCGACCCGATCCAGTGCACTCCCGCGGTTGCACCCGACTCGGCGCGCAGCCGCTCCTCGGGGTAGTCCAGATCCGAGGCGGGCCCGCTGACCAGACCCTCGACGGCCACCGAGCCGTCGTCGGTGTGCAGCGAGGCCAGCAGCCGGTTCATCGCCATGAGGGCGTCGGGCACGAGGCCGCCCCACATGCCGGAGTGGACCCCGTGGGTCAGCGTGCGCACCTCGACCGTGGCCCGCACCAGGCCGCGCAGGCTCGTCGTCAGCGC
>NZ_JANNML010000091.1:0-82581 GCF_031397825.1 Nocardioides sp. | reverse complement strand
CCCCGCCTCGGCGTGCCGCGGCCCCGCCCCCCCCCCCCCCCCCCCCCGACTCGGCTCGGGGCTAGTCGAGCAGGAACACCGCGAGCGCGGCCAGGCCGACCACGACGATGAAGACGCGCAGCACCGGTTGCGGGAGCCGGCGACCGACCCGGGCGCCGAGCAACCCGCCGATGACGGCACCCACACCGATCAGCCCGACGATGCGCCAGTCGACGTCGGCGACGAAGACGAAGAGCAGGCCGGCCACGCCGTTGACGACGGCGGCGAGGACGTTCTTGGCGCCGTTGAGCCGCTGCAGCGAGTCGTCGATGCCGATGCCGAGCACCGCCATGAGCAGCACGCCCTGGGCGGCGCCGAAGTAGCCGCCGTAGACCCCCGTCAGCAGCACGGCGGGCCACACCCACCAGGCGGCGTCACGCTCGTGCGTGCCGCGCTCGACCGCGCGCCGGGCCACCCACCGCGAGAGACGCGGCTGGAAGATCACCAGCGTCACGCCGAGCAGGATCAGGACCGGTACGACGGCAGCGAACGCGCCGTCGGGCAGCACCAGCAGGAGCAGGGCCCCGGCGAGACCACCCACCAGCGAGGCCGAGACCAGGCGCAGGATGCGGCTGCGCTGGCCCGCGAGCTCGCGGCGGTAGCCGATGGCGCCGGTGATGGAACCGGGGACCAGCCCGATGTTGTTGGACACGTTGGCCGTCACCGGTGGGATGCCGAAGGCCAGCAGCGTCGGGAAGGTGATCAGGGTCCCCGACCCGACGATCGTGTTGATGCCACCGGCCGCGATCCCGGCGAGCAGGATCGCGGCCGCCTCGAAGAACGACACCCGTCAGGTCAAGGTTGAACGGGCGGGGTGCCCGGCTCGTCCGCGACGTCGGTGGACGGGGCAGCAGGCGGGGCAGCAGGCGGAGCCGAGGGCGCGGCCGGGGCGACGGGCTTGCCCGGGTTGGCGGCCGCCTTGGCCTCGGCGATCGCGTCCTCGACAGCCTTGCTGGTCTTGCCGCGCTCGGACTCGGCGAGCGCACCGCTGCCCGCCAGCTTGGCCGGCTCCATGCTGCCCATGTCGACGCGGTTGCGTGGCCCGGAGTTCTCCTTCGGGATGCCAGCCATCTCCGACATCGTGGACCCGAGACCCTCGAGCGCCTTGCCGATCTCGCTGGGCACGATCCAGAGCTTGTTGGAGCTGCCCTCGGCGAGCTTGGGCATCATCGTGAGGTACTGGTAGGCCAGCAGCGACTGGTCGGGGTTGCCGTCGTGGATCGCCTGGAAGACGGTCTGGATGGCCTGGCCCTCACCCTGGGCGCGCAGGATGGACGACTCCCGGTCGGCCTGGGCGCGCAGGATCAGCGACTCGCGGTCACCCTCGGCAGAGAGGATGGAGGCCTGCTTCTCACCCTCGGCCGTGAGGATCGCCGCCTGGCGACCACCCTCGGCCGTGAGGATCTGGGCCCGCTTGTCACGGTCGGCGCGCATCTGCTTCTCCATCGAGTCCTTGATGGAGGGCGGCGGGTCGATGCCCTTGAGCTCGACGCGGTTGACACGGATGCCCCACTTGCCGGTCGCCTCGTCCAGGACGCCGCGCAGTCGCGTGTTGATCTCGTCGCGGCTGGTCAGCGTCCCCTCGAGGTCCATGCCGCCGACGATGTTGCGCAGCGTGGTCATCGTGAGCTGCTCGACGGCCTGGATGTAGTTGGCGATCTCGTAGGTCGCCGCGATCGGGTCGGTCACCTGGAAGTAGATGACGGTGTCGATGGAGACCACCAGGTTGTCCTGGGTGATCACCGGCTGCGGCGGGAAGCTCACGACCTGCTCGCGCAGGTCGATGAGGTAGCGCACCTTGTCGATGAACGGCACGACGACGTTGAGGCCCGCGGACAGGGTCTCCTTGTACTTGCCGAAGCGCTCCACGATGCCGGCCCGCGCCTGGGGCACGATGCGCACCGTCTTGGCGAGCAGCACGATGACGAACAGGAACAGCAGACCGAGCAGGATCAGGTAGATCACGACTGTCTCCTCTGGGGGTGGGAGGTCCGGTGAGCCTACGTGCTAGGAGTCGATGACGCCGACCGGGTGGACGTAGGCGGTGGCGCCCTTGATCGCGAGGACCTCGACGCTCTGCCCCGGCACCAGGGTGAGGTGCTCGTCGTAGGGCGCCGCGGTCCAGATCTCGCCACCGATCTTGATGCGCCCGACCTCGAGGCCGGTGATGGTCTCGGTGACGACCGCCCGCTGGCCGACGAGCTTGCCGTGGCCCAGGCTGAGCTCGGGGCCGCCGTGGAAGCGTTTGGCGATGGGCGGTCGCACCAGGGCGAGCATCGCGACGGAGGCACCCGCGGCCACGAGGGCCTGGATCGCGAACGGCGCCCCGAGGAGCGCCGTCGTCATCCCGGCGACGGCACCGACGGCGACCATGATGAGCACCAGGTCGAGGCTGAACATCTCGGCCACACCCAGGACGATGGCCAGGCCCAGCCAGGCCTGCCAGAGGTTGTCCCAGATCCAGTCCATGCTCCGACCCTAGCGGTGACGCGTCTGGCGACGCGCCGACCAGCGGCCGTCCTCCTGGCGGATGGTCAGCGGCATGCCGAACGTCGCCGCGAGGTTGGCCTCGGTCAGCACGTCGTCGAGCAGCCCCGCGGCCACGACGGCGCCCTGGCGCAGCAGCAGCGCGTGGCTGAAGCCGGGCGGGATCTCCTCGACGTGGTGGGAGACCAGGACTGTGGCCGGCGAGTCGGCGTCCATGGCGAGGACCGAGAGCGTCGAGACGAGGTCCTCGCGACCACCCAGGTCGAGCCCTGCGGCCGGTTCGTCGAGCAGCAGCAGCTCGGGGTCGGCCATGAGCGCCCGGGCGATCTGGACGCGCTTGCGCTCGCCCTCGCTCAGGGTGCCGAAGGTGCGGTCGCTGAGGCCGCTGACACCGAGCTCGGTCAGCAGGCTGCTCGCGCGGTCGTGGTCGAGCGTGTCGTAGTCCTCCCGCCAGCGACCCACGACACCGTAGGACGCCGACACGACGACGTCGTGCACGCGCTCGCTGCGCGGGATCCGCTCGGCGAGCGCCGCACTGGTGAGACCGATGCGCGGGCGCAGCTCGAAGACGTCGACGGTGCCGAGCACCTCGTCGAGGATCCCCGCCACGCCGGAGGTCGGGTGGACCTGGGCGGACGCGACCTGGAGCAGGGTCGTCTTGCCCGCCCCGTTGGGACCGAGCACGACCCAGCGCTCGTCCTCCTCGACGGTCCAGGAGACCTCGTCCAGCAAGGTGGCCTGGCCCCGACGAACCGTGACGTCCGCGAACTCCAGCACTGCTCCCATGTCCGTCACCCTATCCAGAGCCGTCGCCCGTTCCGCGGCTATCCTCGACCGTCGTGACCACTCCTCTCGCCGTGTCGGCCCGCGTGGCGTGGTGGGGCACCGCGTGGCTGCGCGGGCACGTGGTCGCCGACCAGCTCCTGGACGCGGTCCTGGAGGACAGCGTCGCCCACGTCGTGTCCGGCATCGGGGGCGTCGACGGCGACTCGATCCTCGGCGCCCTTGCCCGGCTGAGGACGCTGGGCGCCCACGCGTTCGGCGCGACGTTCCCCGCCGAGGGAGACCTGGTGGGACTGGGCGGACCGGCGGAGTTCAACCATGCCGTGCTCGAGGTCGGCGAGGGCGTCGTCGCGGTCGGCGCGGGCATCGGCCTGACGCCGCGCGCTGTCGGGCCGACGTACGAGTGGGTGGCGCACCGCGCCGCTCCCCGCCAGGTGCCCGACGTCGGCGAGGCGGACCGAGCCCTGCGTACCGCCCTGCTGCACGCCGCCGAGGACCTCGCCGCTCTCGAGGTCGCGAAGTGGCGGCCCGAGGTCGCCGACCGACTGCTCAACCTGCGGCACCGCAGGACGTACGTCGCTCCTCCGGGCGTGCCGGGCCGGTGCGTCGACCTCGCAGCTCGCGGTCAGCAGGCGTTGGAGATCGTCGAGATCGCGCTCGAGGACGACGGTGGTGCGGTGAGCAGCGTCGAGATCGAGCGGCGCCGGGCTGCCCTGGTGCCCCTGGAGCGCGCCGGACGTCGGGCGCTGGTCGCGGCGTTCTCGCCCGAGGGCTGGCCGCCGGGCTGAGGCCGGGTCAGGACGTCACGTGAACGGCGACCGGGCCGGATGGGCGGCGACGGCCTCGGTCCAGACCTCGACCAGGTCGGTGATCAACCCGTCGGCCGTCGATGCGAAGGACGCGACGTGGAACGTCTCGGCACCGTCGGTGGTGTGGGCACGAAGCACCGCACGGTCCCCGGCGTCGACGACCTCGTCGGCGTGGAAGTGCCACTGCCCGGGATAGTCGGCGTTGAACGCCACGAAGCCCTCACGGTCGAAGCTCTCCCCCGTGTGCACCAGCGTGGCGGAGAAGTCGGGCCCCAGCAGGGCCAGCAGCCGGTCCCAGTCACGCGCGTCGATGGCGTCGGCGAAGCATCGGAGCGTCGCTCCCGCGCTCGGTCCTGTGGTCGTCATGGCACCAGCATGGACGGGACCACCGACAGTCCACCGACGGGCGATAACCTCACCAGCACCATGAGCGTGCCGAAGTCGAAGCCCGAGACGCTGCTGATCACCCTCACCGGCAAGGACCGGCCGGGGGTGACCTCCTCGATCTTCGCCACCCTGGCCCTCGCCGGGGTCGAGGTCGTCGACATCGAGCAGATCCTCCTGCGTCGCCGGCTGATCCTCGGTGTGCTCGTCACGGCCCCCCGCGACTGGAAGAAGCTCAAGGCCGCCGTCGAGGAGACCGCCGCCACCTTGGACATGACCGTCGAGATCGAACGCGGCTCCGGGGACAACCGGGCGCGGCGCGAGGGCCGGTCGCACGTCACGATCATCGGCACCCCCCTCAAGGCATCCGCGATGGCAGCCATCGCCGGTCGGATCGCCGACTGCGGCGGCAACATCGACCGCATCGAGCGGATGGCGCGTTACCCCGTCACCGCCATCGACCTGCACGTCTCCGGCGCGGACCCCGTGCAGCTCAGGGCCCTGCTCGCCCTCGAGGCGGCTACCCAGTCCGTCGACGTCGCCGTCCAGCCCGCCAACCTGCTGCGCCGCGGGATGCGGCTGATCGTGCTCGACGTCGATTCCACCCTGATCCAGGGCGAGGTGATCGAGATGCTCGCCGCCCACGCCGGCTGTGAGCCCGAGGTCGCCCGGATCACCGAGTCCGCGATGCGCGGCGAGATCGACTTCGAGGAATCACTGCGCCAGCGGGTGCGGCTGCTGGCCGGGCTCGACGCCTCCGCCCTCGACACCGTCTACGACGAGATCGTCATCACCCCGGGCGCACGCACGATGGTGCGCACGCTGCGGCGACTGGGCTACCGCTTCGCGATCGTGTCGGGCGGCTTCAGCCAGATCACCGACCGCCTCGCCGAGGACCTCGGGATCCACTACGCCCGCGCCAACGAGCTCGAGATCGTCGACGGCACCGTCACCGGCGAGATCGTGGGCGACGTGGTCGACCGGGCCGGCAAGGCCAAGGCGCTGCGCGAGTTCGCGGCGAAGGTGGGCGTGCCCGAGGCCGCCGTGATCGCGATCGGCGACGGCGCCAACGACCTCGACATGCTCAACGCCGCCGGGCTGGGCATCGCCTACAACGCCCGACCGATCGTGCAGGAGGCGGCCGACACCTCGGTCAACGTCCCCTACCTCGACGCGATCGTCTACCTGCTCGGCATCTCCCGCGAGGAGATCGAGATGGCCGACGCCGAGGCCGGGATCATCACGCCCGCTCCCCCGGTCTGAGAGCAGGTCAGGCGCGCCCGACGTGGTAGGCCGTGACGCGGGCACTGCCAGCGGCGAGCTCGCCCCAGGTGCCGTCGTACGCGAAGACCGCGAGGGCGCTGGTCGGGAAACCGCCGGTCACGCCGATCGCGGCGTCGGGGTCGCCCTCGCCGTCGTCGAGCATGGTGGCGAGGTAGGCCATGGTCGGGTTGTGACCGATCACGACGACCGTGGACACGTCGTCGTCGAGCGAGCGCACCAGGTCGAGGGCGGTGTCGGGGTCGGCGGCGTAGAGACCGCGGTCGAGCGTCGGCTCGAGGGTCCACTGCGCGCCCTGGGCCACGGCGGTGAAGGTCTGCTGGGTGCGCGTGGCGGCCGATACGAGGGCCACGTCGGGGACGATCCCGCGCGCCGCGAGCCACCCGCCGGCCGCTGCTCCGTCCTGGCGACCGCGCTCGGCTAGCTCACGCTCGAAGTCCGTCGGTCCGGCCTGCTCGGCCTTGGCGTGGCGCATCACGACGAGGGTCCGGGGGGATGCGGGCATCTCTGCAACCATGGCCACACCCTAGGGTGATCGCTATGCCCAAGGGACCCCTCATGATCATCGGCGGCGCCGAGGACAAGCTCCGCAAGCGGACGATCCTGAAGGAGTTCGTGGCCGCCGCCGGCGGTGAGGACGCTCGGATCGCGGTGATCCCGACCGCCTCCTCGCTCGGCATCGAGGTCATCGAGGTCTACGACGCCCTCTTCCGCCGCGAGGGCGCCGGAGAGGTCATCGCGGTCCGCCCCGAGAGCCGCGACGACGCCCACGACGAGGCCCTCGTCGCCTCCCTGAGGGAGGCCACCGGCATCTTCATGACCGGCGGCAACCAGCTCAAGCTCTCGGCGATCATCTGCGGCACGCCGCTCGGCGACGCGATCCTCGACGCCCACGACCGCGGGATCGTCGTCGCCGGCACATCGGCCGGTGCCAGCATCCAGTCGAGCCACATGGTCGCCTTCGGCGGGCCCGGATCGACGCCCAAGCAGCGGATGACCCAGGTCGCCGCCGGGCTCGGGCTGCTCGAGTCGTCAGTCATCGACCAGCACTTCGACCAGCGCAACCGCTACGGTCGACTGCTCATGATCGTCTCCCAGTCACCTCAGCTCCTGGGGATCGGTGTCGACGAGGACACCGCCGCGATCGTCGAGCAGCGCGTCGTGCACGCGCCCGACGACCCCGACGCGGCCGAGGACTACGACGGCGCCCCTCACGACCTCCTGCGCGTCGTCGGCCGCGGCTCGGTCACGATCTTCGACCCGGCCCGCATCACGACCAACGCCTACGAGGCCAAGCGCTCCAACCCGATCCTCGCCTCCGGCATCGTGCTCCACACGCTGCCCGAGGGCTCGGTCTTCGACCTGACGACCCGCACCCTCGTGCCGCCCGACCGTCGGGTGGACCTCGAGGAGGCGGCGTCGTTCGCCGAGGCCAGCCACGACCTGCGGCAGATGGCGCGCGACATCGCCGCCGCCGACGCCTCCCCGGCCGCCCTGCGGCGCCGGCTGGCCCGCAGCCGCAAGAAGACCACGCCGACAGCAGCCCCGGACGGAGTCACCTCATGACCGAACGCCCCACGCCCGACCTCGCGATCGTCGACACCCGCGTCTACCGCGGTGCCAACATCTGGTCCTACGACAAGGCGATCCACCTGGTGGTCGACCTCGGCTCGCTCGAGGACTTCCCCACCAACACGATCCCCGGCTTCACCGACAACATCCTCCAGATGCTGCCCGGCCTGCGCGAGCACTCCTGCTCGCGCGGCAAGCGCGGCGGCTTCGTCGAGCGCCTCAACGAGGGCACCTGGCTCGGACACGTGGCCGAGCACGCCGCCTTGGCGCTCCAGCAGGTCGTCGGCCACGACATCCGGCGCGGCAAGACCCGCCAGGTGAGGGGCCAGAAGGGGCACTACAACGTCATCTTCGGCTACGCCGACGAGCAGGTGGGGCTCGCGGCCGCGCGACTCGCCGTACGCCTGGTCAACCACCTCGTGCAGGCCGACCCGGAGTTCGACTGGGACGACGAGCTCGAGCGCTTCATCCTGCGCGCCGAGCGCACGGCGTTCGGACCCTCCACCCAGGCGATCCTCGACGAGGCCGTCTCGCGTGACATCCCGTGGATCCGGCTCAACCAGCACTCCCTGGTCCAGCTCGGCCAGGGCGTCCACGCCAAGCGCATCCGCGCGACGATGACGTCCAACACCTCGGCCATCGCCGTCGACATCGCCTCCGACAAGGACCTGACCACCCGTCTGCTCGGTGCTGCCGGCCTCCCGGTCCCCAAGCAGGACACGGTGCGCACCGAGGACCAGGCCGTGCGGGCCGCCGAGCGCATCGGCTACCCCGTCGTGATCAAGCCGCTCGACGGCAACCACGGCCGCGGTGTCTGCCTCGACCTCCAGAACGAGCAGGAGGTGCGCGACGCCTTCCCGATCGCCAAGGAGCAGTCGCGGCGCGGCGTCATCGTGGTGGAGTCGCTGATCATCGGCAAGGACTACCGCTGCCTGATCATCGACGGCAAGGTCGCCGCCATCGCCGAGCGGGTGCCCGCCTCCGTCACCGGAGACGGCACCCGCACCGTCGAGCAGCTCGTCGACACCGCCAACGCCGACCCGCGACGTGGTGTCGGCCACGAGAAGGTCCTCACCCGGATCAAGGTCGACGACGCCGCGATCGAGCTCGTGCGCGAGCAGGGCTTCGCGATGACCGACGTCCCGCCGGACGGTCAGATGGTCAAGCTCGCGCTGACCGGCAACATGTCGACCGGTGGCATCTCCATCGACCGCACCTTCGAGGCCCACCCGGAGAACGTCGAGATCGCCGAGGAGGCCGCCCGCATGGTCGGCCTCGACATCGCCGGCATCGACTTCATCTGCCCCGACATCACCGAGCCCGTGCGCGAGACCGGTGGCGCGATCTGCGAGATCAACGCCGCCCCCGGCTTCCGGATGCACACCCACCCGACCATCGGTGAGCCGCAGTTCATCGCCAAGCCGGTCGTCGACATGCTCTTCCCGCCGGGCGCGACCAGCCGCATCCCCATCGTGGCCGTGACCGGCACCAACGGCAAGACCACCACCTCGCGGATGATCAGCCACATCTTCAAGGGGATGGGCCGCAAGGTCGGCATGACCTCGACCGACGGCGTCGTCATCGACGAGCGCCTGCTGATCCGCTCCGACGCCTCCGGCCCGCGCTCGGCCCGGATGGTCCTGCAGAACCCCCGCGTGGACTTCGCGGTCTTCGAGGTCGCCCGTGGCGGCATCCTGCGCGAGGGCCTCGGCTACGAGCGCAACGACGTCGCCGTGGTCCTCAACGTGCAGCCCGACCACCTCGGCCTGCGTGGCATCGACACCGTCGAGCAGCTGGCCGACGTCAAGGCGGTCCTCGTCGAGGCCGTCCCGCGCGACGGGCACGCCGTGCTCAACGCCGACGACCCGCTGGTGCGCGACATGCGCCGCCGTTGCTCCGGCTCCGTCGTGTGGTTCTCCATGGAGGAGCCCGGCACCGAGACCCGCGACATGATCGACGCCCACTGCCGTCGCGGCGGCAAGGCGCTGGTCCTCAACCCCTCCGAGCGCGGCGAGATGATCGTGGTCAAGCACGGCCCGCGCGAGATGCAGCTCGCCTGGACCCACCTGCTGCCCGCGACCTTCGGCGGCAAGGCCCGGATGAACGTGCAGAACACGCTCGCGGCCGCCGCGGCCGCGTTCGCCGCCGGTGCACCCCTCCATGACATCCGTCAGGGCCTGCGCACGTTCTCCACCAACTACTACCTCTCCCCCGGCCGTCTCAACGAGGTCGACGTCAACGGCGTCAACGTCATCGTCGACTACTGCCACAACGCGCCCGGCATGAAGATGCTCGGCGACTTCGTGGACCGGGTCGGCGACTCCCTGGCCGGCTCGCACGACCTGGCCCGCCCCTCGCGCATCGGGATCATCGCCACGGCCGGTGACCGGCGCGACGAGGACATGCGCGAGCTCGGGTCGATCGCGGCGCAGCACTTCGACGTGCTCATCGTCCGTGAGGACGTCAGCCTCCGGGGCCGCGAGCGCGGCGAGGTGGCCGGATTCGTGATCGAGGGCGTGCGACAGGCGATGGCCGAGGGCAGCCGGTGCAAGCAGGTCGAGGAGGTCCTCGACGAGATCGAGGCGGTCCGCCACGCGATGGCGCGCACCAACCGCGGCGACCTGCTCGTGGTCTGCGTCGACAAGCACCAGCAGGTGATGGCCGAGCTGGAGAGCTTCGGCCACCAGGCCCAGGCCGGCTCGGGCGTCAACCCCGACGCCCCGGCTGCCGACCCCGACTACGACCCGCCCGTCAGCGACGCCTGAGCCGGTGCGGATCATGTGGCTGGGCGCGCTGCCGCGGCAGACGGTGGACAACCACGGCAGCAAGCGCTTCTCGGTGTCCGCGCTCGGCATCACCGCAGACGCCGCCCTGGTGATGGTCGACCTCAAGCCCGGCGGGCTGATCGGCCGTCACCCGGCGGTGGCGACCCAGCTGATGGTGGTCCTCGACGGCGACGCGACGGTGTCCGGCGCCGACGGGGAGCCGGTCTCCATCGGCCCCGGCCAGGCGGCTGTCTGGGAGCGCGGAGAGCCGCACGAGACCCGCACGGTCGACGGTCTGCACGCGCTGGTCGTCGAGGGCGACGTGGACCTGCGCGAGCCGGGTCACCTGGTCGACCGCGGCGACACCTGACCCGCTGCCTCGTCGGGCCGAGTCGGCGCACTGTTGCACGGTTGTTGCACCATCGCGCCTACTCGGCTCTCAGGCTTCCGGGGCCGCGGCTCTGACCTTCGTCGCGAGGGTCGCGGTCGTGTCCGGCACGCCGCCGTGCTCGGCGATCCAGTCGTAGCACTCCTGCCGCTCCGCGTGGCACATCAGGCCGACCACGTCACCGGGCAGCGCCTGGCCGACCAGTGCGGCCAGCACCGCGACCTCGGTCGGGTACGCCGGCACGCCGGTCACCCCGACCCGCTCGGCGCCGGCGCGCATGAGCTCCTCGAGCTCCTCGGTGGTGCGTCCGCGCAGGTACTTCTCCTTGTGGCCGATCGCCACGACGTCGCTGTCCCGGGCCGCGATCTCACCGAGCTTCTCGATGAGGTCGTCCGTGCGGTCCCCCACGACACCGAGGCCGAGCAGCAGGCGGGCCCCGGGGCGTCGTACGCCGTTCATGATCTCCATCAGGGCCTCGAGCCCGGCCTCGTTGTGGGCCAGGTCCATGACGACCGAGACCTCGCCGATCGAGAAGAAGTTCATCCGACCCGGGTTGTGCTCGGCGTCGGGCAGGAAGGTGCGCAGGCCCTCGATGACGACGTCGCGCGAGATGCCGATCGCCAGGGATGCGGACACGGCGGCCAGCGTGTTCTCGACGTTGAAGCGGGAGAGCCCGGCCAGCGTCATCGGCACGTCGACGAGCTCGATCATCGGGTCGGGGTCCGACTTGGGCGTCAGCACCGACACCCAGCCGTCGATCACGGTCGTCGCGCAGCCACCGGCCGTCAGCGTCTCGCGGATCGCCGGTGAGTCCGCGTCGCGGCTGAAGACCCACGGCTTGGCCTTGATGACGTTGCGCATGTCGTAGACGCGAGGGTCGTCGCCGTTGAGGACGGCCCAGCCGCTCTTGCGGGTGATGCGGGGCACGACGGCCTTGACCTCCGCGAGCTGGTCGACGGTGTCGATGCCCTGGAGGCCGAGGTGGTCGGCGGTGACGTTGGTGACGACCGAGACGTCGTTGCGGGTCAGGCCGATGCCCTTGAGGAGGATGCCGCCGCGGGCGGTCTCGGTGACCGCGAGCTGCACCTGGGGGTGGGCCAGCACGCGTCCGGCGCCGCTCGGTCCGGAGTAGTCGCCCGCCTCGACCAGCTCGCCGTCGATGTAGATGCCGTCGGTGTTGGACCAGCCGACCAGCTGGCCGTCGGCGCGCCCGATGTGGGCGATCATCCGGGAGGTCGTGGTCTTGCCGTTGGTGCCGGTCACCGCCACCACGGGGATCTTGGGGGTGATCGTGTGAGGCTTGTCGCCGTGCTCGGCGGCGGCCACCCGCTCGGCGGCCAGTCCGACGGCGGCCTCGATGTCGGTGCTCAGCAGGGAGTCGAGCACGTCCCCGATCGCGCGCCCCATCTCCTGCGCCCGCTCGCGGTGCGCCCAGGGGAAGGCCACCACGATCTGGTGCTGGTCGCTCGTCGGCCGCACGCGTACGGCGAGGCGTGGGGTCCCGCCCTCGCCCGCGACGGCGCGCACCAGGCGGCCGACCGCGCGGAGCGCGAAGCGCTGCCGGAAGCCGGACTCGGGCGAGCCCGGACGGGCGTTCTTGAGCCCGATCCTGGTCGCGAAGCGCAGTGCCGTGGCGTCCGACGCCGCTGCCAGCCCGCTGACGTCCAGGGTCAGCTTGATGGCGGCGCGCGGGAAGTAGAGGTTGGGCCCCTCGAGGACCCGGAGCTCGACGAGTGAAGTCACCCGGGAACGCTATCGCTGGTGCCCCCGAGAGCCACATCGTGGCGCTCGGCAGCGGGGCCGGGCCGTGAGGTCAGGCGCCCATCGCGTGGAAGCCGCCGTCGACGTGGATGATCTCGCCGCTGGTCGCCGGGAAGAGGTCCGACAGCAGTGCACACACGGCCTTGGCCGTCGGGGTGTAGTCGGCGTTGTCCCAGCCGAGCGGCGCCCGGGTGCTCCACATGTCCTCCAGGTCGGAGAAGCCCGGGATCGCCTTGGCGGCCAGCGTGCGCAGCGGGCCGGCCGAGACCAGGTTGACCCGGATGCCCTCGGGGCCGAGGTCGCGCGCGAGGTAGCGGCTGCACGACTCGAGCCCAGCCTTGGCCACGCCCATCCAGTCGTAGGCCGGCCACGCCACGGTCGCGTCGAAGGTCAACCCGACGATGGAGCCGCCGTCGGCCATCAGGGGGCGGGTGGCCTGCGCCAACGACATCAGCGAGTAGGCCGAGACCTGCACGGCCTGGGCCACGTCCTCCCAGGGCCCGGTCATGAACTTGCCGCCGAGGAGGG
This sequence comes from Nocardioides sp., assembly GCF_031397825.1. Taxonomy (GTDB): domain Bacteria; phylum Actinomycetota; class Actinomycetes; order Propionibacteriales; family Nocardioidaceae; genus Nocardioides. Next base: position 69,784 of record NZ_JANNML010000091.1, on the reverse strand, counting down.
TCTCGGGGTTGCCGTAGGCGATGGAGTGCACGACGCCGTCGAGGCCGTCGACGTGCTCGCGCACGGCGTCGGGCAGGGCCGCGAGGTGGTCGGCGTCGGTGACGTCGAGCTCGAGGACCGGCGGGGTCACCGGCAGCCGCTTGGCGATGCGCCGGGAGATGCCCAGGGCACGGCCGAAGTTGGAGATGAGCACCTCGGCGCCCTGCTCCTGGGCGACCTTGGCGGTCGCGAAGCCGATGGAGGAGTCCATGGTCACGCCCGCGACCAGGATCCGCTTGCCGGCGAGGATGCCGTTCGGGTTGATGGTGCTGTTGCCGTCGCTCATGTCAGTGCCCCATTCCTAGTCCGCCGTCGACGGGGATCACCGCGCCGGTCACGTAGGCGCCGCCGTCACCGGCGAGCCACGTCACCGCCGCCGCGACCTCCTCGGGCGCTGCGTAGCGACCCAACGGCACCTGTGTCTTGATCGCCGCACGCTGCTCGTCGGTGAGCACGTCGGTCATGTCGGTCTCCACGAAGCCCGGCGAGACCACGTTGGCCGTGATCGAGCGGGATCCCAGCTCGCGGGCCAGCGACCTGGCCATGCCGACCAGGCCGGCCTTGGACGCGGCGTAGTTGACCTGGCCGGCCGAGCCGAGCAGCCCGACGACCGAGGAGATGAAGATGATGCGGCCCCTGCGCTGGCGCAGCATGCCCTTGGCTGCCCGCTTGGCGAGGCGGAAGGAGCCGGTGAGGTTGGTGTCGATGACCGAGGACCACTGCTCCTCCGACATCCGCAGCACCAACGTGTCGGCGGTGATGCCGGCGTTGGCGACCAGGACCTCGACCGGGCCGTGCGCGGCCTCGACCTCGGCGAAGGCCGCCTCGACGGCGGCGGCGTCGGTGACGTCGCAGCGTACGTCGAGGGCACCCTCGGGCGCCCCGCCGCTGCGGGTCGTCACAGCGACCTTGTCGCCCTGGGCCAGGAAAGCCTCGGCGATGGCGCGGCCGATGCCGCGGTTGCCGCCGGTGACCAGCACCGACCGGGGCACGTGGGGGGTGGTTTCGCTCACGTCAGTCGACGCTAGCGATTACCCCGGGGTAGCCCTAAACGACTGCCACGGCGGCGAGTCCCCCGAGCCTGCTCAGTCGTCCTCGAGGCGGAAGCCGACCTTGATGCCGACCTGGAAGTGCTCCACCGCGCCGTCCTTGACCTGCCCACGCACCTGGGTGACCTCGAACCAGTCGAGGTGGCGCAGGGTCTTGGCCGCACGCTCGACGCCGTTGCGGATGGCCGCGTCGATGCCGTCGGGGGAAGTGCCGACGATCTCGGTCACGCGGTAGGTGCGGTTGGTCATGGGGGAGTGCCTCTCAGCGGGGGTCTTCGGACTGAAGGAGGCTACCGGTACCGACGTACGATGGAGGCATGGCGCGGCGAGGCAGGGACGACATCGAGGCAATCCGCATCACGACCGCCTCGACCAGTCGGGAGAAGGACATCGCGGCCCGGCAGAAGCGCTACCTGTGGTCGATGAGCCTGCGCTCCGCGTGCTTCGTCGGGGCCGTCATCGCGGCCCTCAGCGGGGTCGACTGGCTGTGGCCATTCCTCATCGCGGGGGCGATCATCCTGCCCTACATCGCGGTCGTGCTGGCCAACGCGGTCACGACGCGCACCGACTCCTTCGAGCTCCGCGGCGCCCCCGGGCGCTACGCCGAGCTGCCGGCCGGTCCGCGCGACTGACCCACCGCCCGGGTTGCTCGGCGACCTGCGCTAGACATGGGCCATGGATCCCGACGTCTGCTCCGCCAAGGGGTGCCAGGCACCTGCCACGTGGCAGCTGCTCTGGAACAACCCGAAGCTGCACACCCCCGAGCGCCGCAAGACCTGGCTCGCGTGCGACGAGCACAAGACCTCGCTGTCGGACTTCCTCACGGCGCGACGATTCCTGAAGGACGTCGTGCCGCACGCCTAGGCCGGGATAGTGCGGGACGTTCTCGACCTCTGAGCGCGTCAGGAGGTCGAAAACGTCCCGCACTTTCCAGCCTGGGGATCAGCCTCCGATGGCGGACATCGGACGGTCGGGCTGCAGGAAGCCCTCGTCGTCGATGCCGTGACCGGCCGCCTTGCCGGCGACCGCGGTGACCCAGCGCTCGGCGATCTCGGCGTCGGAGGTGCCGTCACGGAGGGCGGCGCGGAGGTCGGACTCGTGGCGCGCGAAGAGGCAGTTGCGGATCTGGCCGTCGGCCGTGAGACGCACCCGGTCGCAGTCGCCGCAGAACGGGCGGGTGACCGAGGCGATGACGCCGACGGTGGCCGGGCCGCCGTCGACCAGGAACAGCTCGGCCGGGGCGGACCCGCGGGGCTCGGAGGCCGGCGAGAGGGTGAACTCCCGCTCGAGGTGGGCGAAGATCTCGTCGGCGGTGACCATGCCGTCGCGCTGCCAGCCGTGCTGGGCGTCGAGGGGCATCTGCTCGATGAAGCGCAGCTCGTAGCCACGGTCGAGGCACCAGCGCAGGAGCTCGGGCGCCTGGTCGTCGTTGAGGCCGCGCATCAGCACCGCGTTGACCTTGACCGGCCCCAGCCCAGCGACCTCGGCCGCGGCCAGACCCGCGATGACGTCATCGAGCCGGTCACGGCGGGTGATCGCGTGGAAGGTGTCGGCACGGACGGTGTCGAGGCTGACGTTGACGCGGTTGAGCCCGGCGTCGGCGAGTGCCTGGGCGGTGCGCGCGAGGCCGAGGGCATTGGTCGTCATCGACATGTCGATGCCCGCGTCGATCTCGCGCACGCGGCGTACGAGGTCGGGGAGGCCGCGGCGAACGAGCGGCTCACCGCCGGTGAAGCGGATCTCCTGGATGCCGAGGCGCTCGACGCCGATCCGGATCAGCCGGACCAGCTCGTCGTCGGTCAGGGTCTCCTCCTGCGGCAGCCAGTCGAGACCCTCCGCGGGCATGCAGTAGCTGCACCGGAGGTTGCAGCGGTCCGTCAAGGACACGCGGAGGTCCGTGGCCACACGGCCGTACCTGTCACCGAGCTTCAGCACCTGCATGTCGTCGAGTCTAGGGGTGGGACCTATTCTCGGTGTCGTGCGTTCGTTCCGATTCCTGCTGAGCCGACGCTGGGCCCTCTTCGCCGCCGCCATCGTGGTGGTCGCCTACGCGACCTGGTGGCTGGGTGGGTGGCAGTTCGACCGCCTCGCGGACCGCAAGGACCGCAACGCGATCGTGCGGGCCAACGAGGACGGTCCACCGACCCCGGTCGGCGACGTGATGCGCACCGGTGAGGGCGTCTCCGAGGACGACGAGTGGAGCCGCGTGACGGCCACGGGCACCTACGCCGTCGAGGACACCGTGATCGTCCGCTACCGCACCCGTGACGGTGTCGCCGGCATCGACGTCGTGGTCCCCCTCGTGACGTCGTCGGGCACCTCCGTGCTGGTCGACCGCGGGTGGCTCCAGACGGAGAACCAGGGTGCCACCCCTGACGACGTGCCGGCTCCCCCGTCGGGTGAGGTCACCATCAACGGCTGGTTGCGCGTGGACGGCACCGGCGACTCCACCCTGGTCACGGACCAGTCGACCCGCGCCGTCAACAGCACCGCCATCGGGGAGGCCCTGAACCGCGAGGTCTACGGCGGCTTCGTCGACCTGGAGTCCGAGGACCCGGCACCCGCGACCTCGCTCGCGCCGGTGGAGCTGCCCGAGCTCGACAACGGGCCGCACTTCTTCTACGGCCTCCAGTGGTGGTTCTTCGGCGTGCTGGCCATCTTCGGCTTCTTCTACCTGATGTACGACGAGTGGCGCACCGCCGGGCGCGGTGGCGCGGCGCCGGCACGGGCCGAGAGGAAGACGAAGGTCAAGAAGGTCCGCCAGAGCAACCACCCCTACGTGCGGGCCCGACAGGAGCAGGAGGCCCGGGAGGCCGCCGAGGCGGCCGCCGCCGAGCGCGAGGCCGCGGAGACCTCATCAGGATCCCCTGGTTGATCCCCGGCCGAGCGGACGACGCCACCCGAGAGGCTGCGCAACGTCACTCGAAGCGAGGGTTCGCTGCCACTGAGGATGCGCTGCCACCGACCGCATGGCGTCCGCGGTCACCAACCCCGTCTGCCACATTGCGCCGGCTCGGCGTCAGGCGGGCTGGTCCGCGGACGTGTCGTGGGCGAACTGGGTGCGGTAGAGGTCGGTGTAGAGCCCACCCCGGGCCAGCAGCTGGGTGTGGGTGCCGAACTCGACGATCTGGCCCTGGTCGAGCACCAGGATCTGGTCGGCGTTGCGGACCGTGGAGAGCCGGTGGGCGATCACCAGCGACGTGCGGCCCTCGAGCGCCGCGTCGAGGGCACGCTGGACGGCGGCCTCCGACTCGCTGTCGAGGTGGGCGGTCGCCTCGTCGAGGACCACGATCGACGGCGCCTTGAGCAGCAGGCGACCGATCGCCAGCCGCTGACGTTCTCCGCCGGAGAGGCGGTAGCCACGATCGCCGACGACCGTGTCGAGCCCGTCGGGCAGGCTGCGCACGAGCCCCGCGATCTGAGCCGCCTCGAGGGCCGACCAGATCTGGTCGTCGGTGGCGTCGGGCCGGGCGTAGACGAGGTTGGCGCGGATCGTGTCGTGGAACATGTGGGCGTCCTGGGTGACGTAGCCGACCACGTCCTCCAGGGAGTCCAGCGTCACGTCGCGTACGTCGTGCCCTCCGACGCGCACGGCGCCGCTGCCGACGTCGTAGAGGCGGGCGACGAGGTGCGTCATCGTGGTCTTGCCGGCACCGGAGGGCCCGACCAGCGCGATCATCTGCCCGGTCTCGGCCACGAAACCGACGTCGGTGAGGACCTGCTCGTTGTCGCGCGACTCGGTGCGGGCCACGGACTCCAGGGAGCCGAGCGAGATCTCGGAGGCCTTCGGGTAGGTGAACGAGACGTGCTCGAACTCCAGGCGACCCGCGCTCGGGGGCAGGACCACGGCACCGTGCTTCTGCTGGATCTGGGAGGGCAGGTCGAGGACCTCGAAGACCCGCTCGAAGCTGACCAGCGCGGTCATGATGTCGATGCGGACGTTGGAGAGCCCCTGCAGCGGCCCGAGCAGTCGCAGGAGCAGGGTGGCGAGCGCCAGCAGCGTGCCGACCGTGAGGGTGTCGTCGATCGCCAGGCTGCCGCCGACGCCGTAGACCAGCGCGGTGGCCAGCGCCGGGACGAGCATCATCGCGGCGCCGAAGATCCGGGTGATCAGCGAGATCTGGATGCCGAGGTCGCGCACGGTGGCGGCCTTCGACTCGAAGAGGAGGTCCTCGTCACCCCGGCGACCGAAGAGCTTGAGCAGCATCGCGCCGCCGACGTTGAAGCGCTCGGTCATCACGTTGCCGAGGTCGGCGTTGCCGTCCATCTGGCGGCGGGTCAGTCCGGCGAGCCGGCCGCCGACCCAGCGGGACACGAAGAACAGGATCGGGAAGAGCGCGAGGCACAGCAGCGTGACCTGCCAGCTCAGGAAGAACATCGCGACCCCGACGACCACGACCGAGATCGAGTTGGACACGGTGCTCGACAGCGTCGAGGTGAAGGCCCGCTGGGCACCGATCACGTCGTTGTTGAGCCGGCTGACCAGCGCACCGGTCTGGGTGCGGGTGAAGAACGCGAGCGACTGGCGCTGCACGTGGGCGAAGACCTGGGTGCGCAGGTCGTAGATGAGCCCCTCACCGATGCGGGAGGAGAACCAGCCGCCGAGGATGGCCAGGCCGGCCGTCAGGACCGCGACCCCGGCCATCGCGAGCGCGATCAGGGTGACGAAGCCGCGGTCGCCGGCAAGGATGCCGTCGTCGACGATCTTCTGGACCAGCAGCGGCATCACCACGACCATCGCGGCGTCGATGACGGTGAGGGTGAGGAAGACGGCGATCAGGCGCCGGTGGGGGCGCGCGAAGGTGAGGATCCGCTTGACGGTCTTGCCCTCGATGCGGTTGTTGACGACGCTCCGGTCGGCGCGCAGGTTGCGCCACACGGCGCCGTTGGCGGGGGACATCCCGGACACCATGGCTCCTACTCCCCCGGCCGTGAGGTCATCAGCGGGCCAGGAACTGGGCGACTTCGCGGAAGCGGCGGACCTGGGCGAGACGCTCCAGGCGACACTGCTCCTCGAGGCTGCGCTCGGCTGCTCCGAGGAGCAGTGACTTGGTCTCGGTGACCGCTCCCGGCATGGGGGCGGTCAGGGCGGCGACGAGATCGGCGACCGTGACGTCCAGCGCCTCGGCCGGGACCGCGGTCAGGGCGAGGCCGATCTGGACGGCCTCGGCGGCTCCGACCATCCGAGCGGTCGCGCAGATCTCGAGTGCCCGTGCGTAGCCAACACTCTCGACGAGCGGTTTTGTTCCCGTGAGGTCGGGGACCAGCCCGAGCGCCGACTCCTTCATGCAGAGCTGGGCGTCGTCGGAGAGCACCCGCAGGTCGCAGGAGAGAGCGAGCTGGAAGCCGGCACCCACGGCGTAGCCCCGCACGACGGCGATCGAGACGAAGCGCGGGTCGCGCAGCCAGGTGAAGCCCTGCTGGTAGACGTCGATCGTGGCCGCCATGTCCTCGTCGGTCATCGCGAACAGGTCACCGACCGACTCGACACCCTCGGGCGTGGTCGCCGGGTCCATCAGCGTGCGGTCGAGGCCGGCGGAGAACGTCGCACCCTCGCCGCGCACGACCACCACCCGCACCTCGTCGGGCAGCGTCGACCCGAGGGCGCCGAGCGCGCGCCACATGGCCGGGGTCTGGGCGTTGCGGACCTCGGGTCGATCGAGGGTGACGGTGGCGACCGCGCCGACCACGTCGAGGCGCAGGCCGGCAGCGGCCAGGTCGTGAGGAGTCATGGCCTGAGTCTAGGAAGGCCCGCCGACACCGGTCTGGTCGCACCCCCGGCGAGCCACCCGTCGTACGACGGCACTCAGGCCAGCGAGACCAGGTCGGCGTAGTCGTCGTTCCAGAGGTCCTCGTCGCCGTCGGGCAGCAGCAGGACCCGGTCGGGCTCCAGCGCACGGACGGCGCCCTCGTCGTGCGTGACCAGGATGATCGCGCCCTCATAGGTGCGGATCGCGGCCAGCACCTCCTCGCGCGACGCTGGATCCAGGTTGTTGGTGGGCTCGTCGAGCAGCAGCACGTTGGCGCTCGAGACGACCAGGCTGGCCAGGGCGAGGCGGGTCTTCTCGCCGCCGGAGAGCACCGCGGCGGGCTTGTTGGCGTCGTCGCCGGAGAAGAGGAACGACCCGAGCACCGAGCGAGCCTCGGTGTCGGTGAGCTGCGGCGCGGCAGACTGCATGTTCTCCAGGACGGTGCGGTCGGTGTCGAGGGTCTCGTGCTCCTGGGCGTAGTAGCCCAGCTTGAGGCCGTGGCCCGGCACGACCCGGCCCGTGTCGGACTGGTCGACGCCGGCGAGGATGCGCAGCATCGTGGTCTTGCCGGCACCGTTGAGACCGAGGATGACCACGCGTGAGCCCTTGTCGATGGCCAACGTGACGTCGGTGAAGACCTCGAGCGAGCCGTAGGACTTCGACAGCTCCTCGGCCGTGAGCGGGGTCTTGCCGCAGGGGGCGGGCGCGGGGAACTTGATCCGAGCGACCTTGTCGGCGGCGCGCTCCCCCTCGAGGCCCGACATCATCTTCTCGGCACGCTTGAGCATCGACTGGGCGGCCTGGGCCTTGGAGGCCTTGGCACGCATCTTGTTGGCCTGGTCGGTGAGCGTCTTGGCCTTGGTCTCGGCGTTGGCGCGCTCGCGCTTGCGACGCTTCTCGTCGGTCTCGCGCTGGGAGAGGTAGTTCTTCCAGCCCATGTTGTAGACGTCCATGGTGGTGCGGTTGGCGTCGAGGTGGAGAACCTTGTTGACGGTCTCCTCGAGCAGCGCGTTGTCGTGGCTGATCACGATGAACCCGCCCTTGTGGGACTTGAGGAAGTCCCGCAGCCACACGATCGAGTCGGCGTCGAGGTGGTTGGTCGGCTCGTCGAGGATCAGGATCTCGGCGCCGGAGAAGAGGATGCGGGCGAGCTCGACGCGACGACGCTGACCGCCGGAGAGCGTCTTGAGCTGCTGGCCGAGGATGCGCTCCTCGATGCCGAGGCTGGCCGCGATGGTGGCGGCCTCGGACTCGGCGGCGTAGCCGCCACCGGCGTGCAGCTCGGAGTCGGCCCGCGTCCAGCGCTTCATGGCCCGGTCGGCGACCTCGGGATCGTCGCTGCCCATCTGCTCCTCGGACTCGCGCAGGCGTCGTACGACGTCGTCGAGACCGCGCGCGGAGAGGATCCGGTCACGGGCGAGGACCTCGGGGTCACCGATGCGCGGGTCCTGCGGGAGGTAGCCCACGTCGCCGGTCGAGGTGACCGAGCCGGAGGCGGGCAGCGCCTCGCCGGAGAGGATCTTGGTGAGGGTGGTCTTGCCGGCGCCGTTGCGCCCCACCAGCCCCACCTTGTCGCCTGCGGCGACGCGGAAGCTGACGTCGTCCATGAGCAGACGCGCGCCGGCACGGACTTCGAGCTGGTGGGCGGTGATCATGAGGGTCACTAGTGTAGGTGCGCTGAACCGGGTACCTCGCCACCGTCCCCGCCCACACACCCCACGAGAGGCATCCCCATGCGTTTCAACCCCAAGGCACGCCTGGACACCTCGCGCACACGTGACGCAGGTCGCAGCAGCGGCGGCAGGTCCGGTGGCTCGCGGCTGCCCATCCCCGGTGGGATCGGCGGCGGCAGCATCGGTGGCGTGGTGCTGCTCGTCATCCTCTTCGTGATCGGTCGAGCGGCCGGCATCGACATCCTCGGCGGGGGCGGCAGCGGCGGCGGGCTCGGCGGCGGCGGCCTCGACAGCAGCCGCTTCACCGACACCGGCCGCTACAGCTCCTGCAAGACCGGCGAGGACGCCAACACCAGCGCCGACTGCGCCCGGGTGGCCGTGGAGAACTCGCTCTTCGACTACTGGACCGACGAGCTGGGCGGCCGCTTCGAGCCCGAGGAGGGCCTGGTGACCTTCACCGGCTCCGTCGACACGGGCTGCGGCGCCGCCAGCTCCGATGTGGGGCCGTTCTACTGCCCGCCGGACCGCACGATCTACCTCGACTCCGGTTTCTTCGACCAGGTCCTGGAGGACCAGCTCGGCGGTCCGGACGGCGGCTTCGTGGAGGCCTACGTGCTCGCCCACGAGTACGGCCACCACATCCAGAACCTGCTGGGCGCCATGGGCCAGGTCCGCACCCAGCAGGGGCCGCAGAGCGACGCCGTGCGCCTCGAGCTCCAGGCCGACTGCTACGCCGGGATGTGGACCAGGTCCGCCAGCCGGACCGAGGACGCGTCCGGCGAGGTGCTCTTCTCCTCGCTGACCCAGCAGGACATCGACCTGGCGCTCGAGGCCGCGGCCAGCGTCGGCGACGACCGGATCCAGCAGAAGACCCAGGGCCAGGTCACCGAGGAGTCGTGGACCCACGGCTCCGCCGAGCAGCGGCAGACCTGGTTCGAGACCGGCTTCGAGCAGGGCTCGCTCGAGGCGTGCGACACGTTCGCCGCCAGCCGGGTCTGAGGCGCCTGCAACACCGCGCCGACTCGGCTGCCGGTCAGGGGCGGACGGCGACCAGCAGGGCGTCGAGGACGGCGCGTGTGTGCGGGTCGTCGAGCCCCTGGCGGACCCACGCCTCGGCGTCGTCACGGGTGGGCGAGCGGTCGGTGGGGGCGAGCCAGTCACGGCAGCCGATCTCAACGATGTGGCCGAGCTGGGCGACCAGCATCGAGAAGTCTCCCCGCCGCGTCACACGGGCCGGTCCCCCGACGGCCGCGTAGGCCTCGACCAGGGCGCTCGCCCGACCGGCGTCGCCGCGCGCGAACTCGAAGAGCACGCAGGCCAGCTCCTGGTCGCGCGCGGCGGGCCCACAGTTGTCCCAGTCGAGGACGCAGACCCCGCCGTCGACCGTGGGCAACAGGTTGTCGGCCCACAGGTCGCGGTGGCAGGTGACCAGGTCGGTCGGCGGCTCGAGCCAGGACTCCAGCGCGACCAGCTCGCCGCGGAGCCGGCCCAGCTCGTCGGCGAACGGTGCGCCCGCGGAGGCCAGCCGGGCCACCAGGTCGTCCCACGCCGGGGCACCGACCGGGGCGGCGTACCAGTCCTCGACGGGGCCGACTGCCGGCGGCGCGACGCGGTGCAGGCCTGCGACGGCCGCGCCGACGAGCGACGGGTCGAGCAGCGTGTCGGGCTGGAGCAGGTCCACCCAGGCCGTGACGCTGGTCGAGGCGGAGCACACCGCCCCCGACGCCGTACGACGGACGGCGGGGGTCGGCACGCCGGCGGCGACAGCGGCGTCGGCGAAGGCGGCAGCCGCGGCCAGCCGCTCCTCATCGACGACCCCGTGGGCGACCTTGACCGCCCACCGGCCCTCGGAGGTCTCCAGGCGCCACACGAGGCCCTGCCTGCCGCGGCCGACCGGCTCCGACGACGCGCACCGGACGCGCCCGAGGCCGAACTCGTCGGCGACCCTGGCTGCGTCCACGGACGAGAGACTAGGAGGGCGAGGCGGTGCGCACCAGCGCGCCCGCGTGCGCGGGCAGCTCGATGGTGGTGCCGCTGAGCGAGGCCCCCGACCCGGTCTCGAAGAGCAGCTCGCCGGGCCGCACCTCGAGCGAGACCGGAGCACCGCCCAGGTTCACCGCGACGGTGACGGCGCCGCGCTCGAGGACGAACGTGCGCGCCCCCTCGTCGACCCGCGTGGAGGTCAGCGAGAAGGACGGGTCGGTCAGCTCCGGGAGCGTGCGACGCAGCTCGGCCAGGCGGCGGTAGACGGCGAGGATGCGCGCGTGCCGTCCGGTCTCCAGCTGCGACCAGTCGAGCTTGGACCGCTCGAAGGTGGCGGGGTCCTGGGGGTCGGGGACGACCGCGGCGTCCCAGCCCATCTTCTCGAACTCCTTGATGCGCCCCTCGGCCGTCGCCTTCGCGAGCTCGGGCTCCGGGTGGGAGGTGAAGAACTGGAAGGGCTCGGCGGCGGCCCACTCCTCGCCCTGGAAGAGCATCGGGGTGAACGGCCCGGCCAGCGTGAGCAGGGCGGCGCAGGCCAGCTGGTCGTCGTCGAGCACCTCGGTGATCCGGTCGCCGACGGCACGGTTGCCGATCTGGTCGTGGTTCTGGCTGCAGACGACCAGGCGCCAGGTGCCCATGGCGGCGGTGTCGATCGGCACGCCGTGGTCGCGCTCGCGGAAGGAGGAGTAGGTGCCGTCGTGGAAGAAGCCGCGCTCGAAGACCTTGGCCAGCGCGCCCAGCGGCTCGAAGTCGGCGTAGTAGCCCTCGGTCTCGCCGGTCAGCGCCACGTGGACCGCGTGGTGGAAGTCGTCGCTCCACTGCGCGTCCAGGCCGTAGCCGCCGGCCTCGCGCGGGGTCACCATCACGGGATCGTTGAGGTCGGACTCCGCGATCAGGGTCAGCGGGCGGCGCTGGTGGGCCGACAGGGAGGCCACCTCGATCGCCATCTCCTCGAGCAGGTGCGTCGGTGAGGAGTCGGCGAGGGCGTGCACGGCATCGAGTCGCAGGCCGTCGACGTGGTAGTCGTGCAGCCACAGCCGCACGTTGTCGAGGATCAGCCGCCGCACCTCCGCCGAGCCTTCCTCGTCGAGGTTGACCAGGTCGCCCCAGGTGTTGGCGCCGGTCTTGAGGTAGGGCCCGTAGAGCGGGAGGTAGTTGCCCGAGGGGCCGAGGTGGTTGTAGACGACGTCCTGGATGACGCCCAGGCCGGCGGCGTGGCAGCCGTCGACGAAGCGCTGGTAGCCCTCGGGGCCGCCGTAGGACTCGGTCACGGCCGACCACAGGACGCCGTCGTAGCCCCAGTTGTGGGTGCCGTTGACGGCGTTGACGGGCATGACCTCGACCAGGTCGACCCCGATCGAGCGCAGGTGGTCGAGCTTGCCGAGTGCGGCGTCGAAGGTCCCCTCGGGGGTGAACGTGCCGATGTGCAGCTCGTAGATCACCGACCCGGCGAGCTGGCGCCCGGTCCACGCGTCGTCGGTCCAGGCGAAGGCGGACGGGTCGTAGGTCCGTGACCGCTCGTGCACCCCGGCGGGCTGGCGCAGGGAGCGCGGGTCGGGACGCGGGGTCTCGTCGTCGTCGAGGAGGTAGCCGTAGTCCACCTCCCCGTCGGGCACGGGCTCGCCCGGGGTCCACCAACCGCCGTCGAGACGGGTCATCTCGACGACCTCGTCGGCCACGGCGAGACGGACCCGCGAGGGTCGTGGCGCCCAGACGTCGAAGCGGGTGGTCATGCGTCCTCCCGGATCAGCAGCGCGACCGGCAGCGGCGAGAGCATGCTCGCCAGGCTGCCGGAGGTGATGCGGCGCAGGGTCAGCACGTCGCGCCACTGCCCCTCGGGCAGCGCCAGCGTCGTGTCGCCCCAGCCGCCCTGGGACTCGAGGCCGAAGGGAAGGCGGGTCACGACCGTGACCGCTCCCCCACGGTCGAAGGCCAGCACGTGGTCGGCCAGCACCCCGCTCGCTCCCAGGGGCGCGTAGGACCCGAAGAGCTCGGGGCGGTCGCGACGCAGACCCAGCGCGCGCGAGGTGACGAGCAGCTTGTCGAGCCCCACGGACTCGAGCGAGGTCGAGAGGGCCGGCGGCAGCGACGAGGTGTTGACGCCGCTGAGCAGCTCGCGCCGCAGGTCGTAGTCGACCGGACGCCGGTTGTCGGGGTCGACCAGGCTCTGCTCCCACAGCTCGCTGCCCTGGTAGACGTCGGGCACGCCGGGCATCGTGATCGCGAGCAGCTTGGCTGACAGCGCGTTGACCCAGCCGGGCGCGACGACGTGACCGAGCAGCTCCTCGAGGACCTCGGCGACCTCCTCGGAGTCGAACGCCGCGTCGACCAGCCGGTGCACGGTGGCCTCGTAGTCCTCGTCGGGTCCGGTCCACGTCGTGCGGTCGCCCGCCTCGCGCATCGCCTTCTCGGCGTAGGCGTGCAGCCGCTCGCGGGAGGCCGGCCAGGCTCCGAGCACGGCCTGCCACAGCAGCGAGGCGAACCCCTGGTCCGGAGCGGGAGCCAGCTCGAGCAGCCGGTCCAGCGCGTCACCCCAGATCGTGGGCATCTCCGCCAGGGCCGTGATGCGGGCCCGGACGTCCTCGCCGCGCTTGGTGTCGTGGGTCGACAGCGTCGTCATCGCCTCGGGCCACACGGTCTGCCGCTGCACCATGTGCTCGTGCCACTGCTCGGTGGTCACGGAGAAGACACTCGGGTCGCCGCCGACCTCGTTGAGCGAGGTGAGCCGTGCGTAGCGGTAGAACGCGGTGTCCTCCACGCCCTTGGCCATCACCATGCCGCTGGTCTGCTGGAAGCGCAGGGCGGCATCGCCGTCGGCGTCCTTCAGGACCGGGGCCAGTACGCCGAGCACGGCGGCGAGGTCGGGCCGGTGCGTGCGGGCGATGGTGAAGGCCCGGTCGAGGTGGTGCTGCTCGTCGGGGAGGTAGGAGCGGTAGACCGGGAAGCACGCCAGCAGCTCGGCCACACCGTCCTCGAGCTCACCGACCTCGGCCGCCGCCAGCGTCTCGGCGGGCAGCTCGCGCACGATCCGGCGTACCTCGGAGCGGAGGATGCCGTCGGCGATCGCGCGCTTGGTGTCGTGGATCAGCTCGGTCCAGTCGACCTCGTGGCCTCGCAGGCGGGTCTCGAGGTCGTCGAGGGAGGTCTGTCCGGCGGGGTCCACCAGGACCCGCTCCACCAGCCCGAGCGCGTCGTAGCCCGTGGTGCCGGCCGTCGCCCAGGTGCGGGGCAGGTCCTCGCCCTCCTCGAGGATCTTCTCGACCAGGACGTAGGCCCCACCGGTCAGCGTCGCGAGGTCGTCGAGGTAGCCCCGGGGGTCGCGCAGGCCGTCGGGGTGGTCGACGCGCAGGCCGTCGACCAGGCCCTCGTCGAACCAGCGACGGATCTCCGCGTGGCTCTCGTCGAAGACGGCCCGGTCCTCGACGCGGATCGCGGCGAGGGTGTTGACGGCGAAGAAGCGGCGGTAGTTGAGCTGGTCGTCGGCGCTGCGCCACGAGACCAGCTCGTAGTGCTGCTCGTCGACGCTCGTCGTGCCGGGAGCCAGCGGGAAGCGGTGGTCGTGGTAGCGCACCTCGCCGTCGACGACACGGATGGAGCCCTCGTCGTCGTCGCCCACGACGGGGATCCGGACCCGGCCGTCACCGAAGTCCCAGTCGACGTCGAACGCGTCGGCGTAGCGTGACTCACGACCGTGGGTGAGCAGGTCCCACCACCAGGCGTTCTGGACCGGGGTCGCGACGCCGACGTGGTTGGGCACGATGTCGACCAGCACGCCCATGCCGAGGCGACGCGCTTCGGCCGAGAGCACCGCGAGGCCCTCGGCACCGCCGCGCGTCGGGTCGATGCCCTCGTGCGAGACGACGTCGTAGCCGTGGTCGCTGCCGGGCTCCGCCGACAGCAGCGGCGACAGGTAGACCCAGTCGACGCCGAGGTCGTGCAGGTAGGGCAGCCGGCGCGCGGCCTCGAGCAGGTCGAAGTCGGCCGTGACCTGGAAGCGGTAGGTGTTGCGGGGAGCCCGAGCAGCCATCGCGCGTCAGCCCCGGTCGGCCTGGGCGGCCAGGGACGCAGCGACCGAGTGGTCCGGCTCCGCCTCGGGCTCGGCGTACTCGCGCAGGACCACGAGACTGCGGTGCTCCAGGGGCAGCGTCGAGCCCGCGGCGTAGGGCGTCTTGGTGTCGACTCCCCCGGCCGTGTCGACCACGACCTCCCAGGCTGCGGAGTACTCCTCCGGGGGCAGGGTGAGCTCGGTGCGCCCGTCGGCGTTGAAGTAGAGCAGGAAGTGGTCGTCGATGATCTCGCCGCCGCGGGCGTCCTTGCCGGCGATGCCGTGGCCGTTGAGGTACATCCCGATGGCCTGGTTGCCGCCGTCCCAGTCGCTGTCCTCCATCGGGCGGCCGTCGAGGTGCAGCCACACGATGTCGTTGAGCCGGTCGCCGTCACCGCCGGGGATCTCGGTTCTCACGCTGCCGCCGGTGAAGAAGCGCTTGCGGCGGAAGGTCGGGTGGTCCATGCGCAGCTTGATCAGCGCCGCGGTGAACTCGACGAGTGGCTTGTCCGCGTCGTCCCAGTGCATCCAGGCGATCTCGGAGTCCTGGGCGTAGGTGTTGTTGTTGCCGTGCTGGGTGCGACCCATCTCGTCACCGTGCAGCAGCATCGGCACGCCCTGGCTCAGCAGCAGCGTCGCGAGGATGTTGCGCTGCTCGCGGGCGCGGAAGCTGCGGATCTCGGGGTCGTCGGTCGGCCCCTCGACACCGTGGTTCCACGAGCGGTTGTGGCTCTCGCCGTCGTTGGAGTCCTCGCCGTTGGCCTCGTTGTGCTTCTCGTCGTAGGAGACGAGGTCGGCCAGCGTGAAGCCGTCGTGGGCGGTGACGAAGTTGATGCTCGCGACCGGGCGACGACCGGAGTGCTCGTAGAGGTCCGCGGAGCCCGCGAGACGCGAGGCGAACTCACCGAGCGACGGCTCGCCGCGCCAGAAGTCGCGCACGACGTCGCGGTAGGCGCCGTTCCACTCGGTCCACTGCGGCGGGAAGCCGCCGACCTGGTAGCCGCCGGGGCCGACGTCCCACGGCTCGGCGATCAGCTTGACCTGGCTCACCACCGGGTCCTGCTGCACGAGCTCGAAGAAGGTCGCGAGCCGGTCGACGTCGTAGAACTCGCGCGCGAGCGCGGAGGCGAGGTCGAAGCGGAAGCCGTCGACGTGCATCTCGGTGACCCAGTAGCGCAGCGAGTCCATGATCAGCTGCAGCGAGTGAGGGTGCCGGACGTTGAGGCTGTTGCCGGTGCCGGTGTAGTCCATGTAGTACTGCGGCTCGTCCTCCATCAGCCGGTAGTAGGCCGGGTTGTCGATGCCCTTGAAGCTCAGCGTCGGGCCCATGTGGTTGCCCTCAGCGGTGTGGTTGTAGACCACGTCGAGGATGACCTCGATGCCGGCGGCGTGCATGGCCTTGACCATGGACTTGAACTCCTGGACCTGCTGGCCGACCTGGTCGGTCCCGGCGTACTCCGCGTGCGGGGCGAAGAAGCCGAGGGTGTTGTAGCCCCAGTAGTTGCGCAGGCCCTTCTCGAGCAGCGTGCTGTCCTGGATGAACTGGTGGACCGGCATCAGCTCGATCGCCGTCACCCCGAGGCGCTTGAGGTGGTCGGTGATGGCCGGGTGGGCCAGACCGGCGTAGGTGCCGCGGATGTCCTCGGGCAGGTCGGGGTGCAGCTGGGTCATGCCCTTGACATGAGCCTCGTAGACCACGGTCTCGTTGAGGGGGTAGTTGAGCCGGCGGTCACCCTCCCAGTCGAAGAAGGGGTTGATGACGACGCCGAAGGTCATGTGCGGCGCGGAGTCCTCGTCGTTGCGCGAGTCGGGATCGCCGAAGTCGTAGCCGAAGAGGCTGTTGTCCCAGTCGATCTCGCGCGTTGTCGCCTTGGCGTAGGGGTCGAGGAGCAGCTTGGCGGGGTTGCAGCGCAGTCCCCTCTCCGGCTCCCACGGACCGTGCACGCGGTAGCCGTAGCGCTGGCCGGGCTGCACGTGCGGGAGGTAGCAGTGCCAGACGTAGGCGTCGACCTCGCTGACCTCGACGCGGGTCTCGGTGCCGTCGGCCTCGAAGAGGCAGAGCTCGACACGGTCGGCCACCTCGCTGAAGAGCGCGAAGTTGGTGCCGGAGCCGTCGTACGTCGCTCCGAGGGGGTAGGCGTGGCCAGGCCAGGAGTCGTGCACGGTGCCTCCGATGATCAGTCAGCTGGAAGGGGTGACTCGTCCTCGTCGACGACTCGTCCGCGGCCCAGTACCCCGGTCGCGGCTCTGCACGCATCATCCACCATCGACCCCGACGTGGGCTCCGGCACATGCCTCCGGGGCACGGAGTGCGTCAGCCGCGCGGGACCAGGCTCAGGTGGCGGCGCGGCGCGACCGGCTCGTCGGCCAGGAGCGCGAGCACGACCTTCTCCAGCAGCAGGAGGCCGACCTCGAGGGGGACGTCCTCGGCCTCGATCCAGGGGAGCGCGCGCTCGACCAGTGCGCGGAGGCGCTGCTCGTCGAGCTGCTCGGGACCCGCCGCCAGACGGCTGACGAAGATCCGCGCACCGATGCTCAGCGCTGTGGGTGGTCGGGCCGATGATGTCGCAGATGCTGTGTCCGGCGACGACGCTCGGGACCCGCTCGTGAGCACTGGTCCCTCCCTCGTCGCCGCCGGACCGGCCCCCGGACCGATCCTCCGGTTCTACGGCCGGCGGGCGGCTCGCGTCCACCCGCTCTCCCCCAGATCGGGGAGGCTCAGGCCTCGACCCGCCGTCCCTCGTCGAGGTCGCGCAGGTAGCCGGCGAATCCGCCGGGGGTGCGCCCGACCAGGCGCGCCGAGGTGACGACGGTCGGCGCGACCCCCTGTCGTACGCCGTGCGCCCGGAGCGCGCGGACCAGGGCGACGTCCTCGTGCTCGGCGAGCGCCGGGAAGCCGCCGACCGCGCGGTAGGCGTCGAGACGGAAGCCGAGGTTGGCCCCGTGGACGTGGTCGCCGGCCAGGGCGCCGCGGTGCCGCTCGCGCCACAGTCGAGCGACCGCCTCGTCGCCGTCGACCGGGTCGGGCACGACGGGCCCGACGACCAGCTGGACGCCGGCGCCGGCCTGGAGGACCTGGTCGAGCAACCACGTGGCCGGGACGACGGTGTCGGCATCGGTGCAGGCGACCCAGGTGGACCCCGGCCGGTCCGGTGAGCTCAGGACGGCGTGCTCGATCCCGGCGCGGCGCGCCGCGCCGACGTTGCCCCAGTGGGAGGAGACGACGTCGACGGCGAAGCGGCTCGCGACGGCTGCGGAGGCGTCGGTGCACCGGTCGAGGACCACGGTGACCCCGACGCGGATCTCGGGCCGTGCGTCGCGGAGGTGGCGCACGGCCCGCTCCACGGAGCGCAGGCAGGCGCCGAGGCGCGCCTCCTCGTCGCGGGCCGGGATGACGACCTGCACCCGGGAGATGCCCGTGGGGTGGTGGCCGGTCATCCGGTCGGGTCCGGCCGCGTCGTCTCCGCGCCGAGGACCACGATCTCGACGTCCCGGTCGGTCCAGCGCCCGAGCTCGGGTCGCAGGCCCGCAGCGCGTACGACGTCGTGGGCGTGCGGCCCGTCCATCGGCCAGCCCTCGACGTGGTGGCGCCAGTGCGCGAGGACGACGGTACCGTCCGGGGTCAGGCAGCCACGGATCCGCTCCACGAGCTCCTCCAGGGCGACGGGGCTGAGGAAGTAGGCCACCTCGGAGACGACCACCAGGTCGAACTCCCCCGCCGGCCACTCACGGGGCACCTGCGCCTCACGCACCTCGACGGTGGCAAGGTCGCTGAGCGCCTGGCGGGCCAGCTCGACGGCGCGCGGCGAGGCGTCGAGGGCGAGCACCTGCTGGGAGCGCGCGGCGAGCGCCCGGGTCAGGGTCCCGCGTGAGCAGCCGACCTCGAGCGTGCGGCCGTAGGCCGGTCGGGGCAGCGCGGCCAGGGTCAGGTCACGCTTGCGCTGCTCGAACCACCGCACCTGCGTGCCCCACGGGTCCTCGTCGCGCCCGTGCAGGTCGTCGAGGGCCGGGTCGGTCGGGGGCTGGGTCACGAAGACCTCGACGTCGCCCCCGAAGTGCTCGAGCAGGTCGTCGGAGAGCAGCACCTCGTCGCCGGGCAGCTCGGAGAGCCGCTGCACCTGGGTGACGTGCGCGGCGATCGCCTGCTCCTTGCGGCTCCTGGCGCCCTCGTCCAGCCCTACCGCGCCGAGGAGGTCCCACGGGGCGGAGTCGGGCGAGGACCAGTGCCAGAACCAGACGGGGTACTCCAGCAGGCGTGCACCCGTGCGCACCGCCACCGCGGCCGCCACGTGCCCGGCGGCCTCGTGGTCGGGGTGGCCGTCCCCGCGCCAGGGCGCGACCAGCAGCGTGCGCCGTGCGTCCCCGAGGACGTCGACCACTCGTCGTACGACGCAGGTGTGGTGGGCGGCGACGTCGCCGTCGGACAGCCCCAGGCGCACGACGTCGCCGGTGACGCCGAGGGCCCGGGCCGCGGCCTCGCCCTCGGTGCGGCGGCGTCGGGCGAGGAGCTCGGGGGTGTGGGTCGGCGAGCCGGGGTGGCTGCCCTCGCCGTCGGTGAGCAGCAGCAGGTCGACCTGGAGGCCGCGTCGGGCTGCCTCGGCGATGAGCCCGCCGGCTCCGAGCGACTCGTCGTCGGGGTGGGCGGCGAGGACCACGACGCGGTCCGGCTGGGTCTGCCAGAGGTCGAGCCGCGGGATCGACGTCCAGCGCGGGTGCGTGTGCCACTCCTTGGCGGAGGTGCCCGGGGTGTCGTGGGTGAAGTCGGTCATCGGGTCGCCTCCGGGGGCTGCGTGAGGGCGCGGCCGAGGACGGCGGCGTCACGCTCGGCGTGGTGCTGTCGGACGTAGAGCTGGAGGTCGGCCACCCGACGCGCGTGCTCGGCCTCCACGAGGGGCGCCGGGCCCAGCGCGTGCGCGGCGTGGAGCAGGACCGTCTCGACGGCGTCCGCGACGACCTGGCGGACCCGCAGCGCGGCGACCTGCCCGGCCGGCCCCGTGACGAGACCGGCGTCGATGGCAGCGGCCGACTCGGCGAGCACCCCCCGCGCGCCGTGCAGGCACGCGTCGGTCGCCCCGAGGTGCGCCAGCCCGACCTGGTCGGGCGCCCGGTCACCGGCCGCGCGGAGCATCCGTCGGTGGAGGGCCACCGCGCCGCCGTACCAGACGGCGGCCACGCCGATGCCGCCCCAGCTGAAGCCGTCGCGTCGCAGGTACCAGCCCGGTGCTCCGACCGGCTGGACGGTGACGTCGGCGAAGGCGAGGGGGCCGCTGTGGATGTCGGGGAGGCCGGTCGGTGCCCACGCGTGTGCCGTCTCGGCGGGACCCACGCGCGCGTCGGTGAGGTCGACGGCGAACATCGCGCGCCGCTCACCGTCGACCCAGGCCGTGACGAGGGCACGCTCGAGCTGCGAGCCGAGCGAGCACCAGGGCTTGGTGCCCGCCAGGGTCCAGGTGCCGTCGTCGTGCTGACGCGCCTCGAGGCGTACGCCGGGCCCCTCGGCCGCGAAGACGCCCCACCGCAGTCCCGGGCCGGCCAGGTCACCGCGGCCGGCCTCGTCGAGGATTGCCAGCGCGTCGAGGTGCGGCTCGGCGGCGCGGGCCACCTGGAGGTCGTGGGCACCGAGGGTGGCGAGGACCTCCCACCGGAGCAGGGTCTCCCCCGCCCCCGGTTGCGGCACGCCGTCGGTCAGGCCGTGGACGAGGGGCTGGAGGGGCCCGGTGGCGGCCGGGGTGGTGTGGAGGACGG
The DNA here is from genome assembly GCF_031397825.1 of Nocardioides sp. Taxonomy (GTDB): domain Bacteria; phylum Actinomycetota; class Actinomycetes; order Propionibacteriales; family Nocardioidaceae; genus Nocardioides. The sequence continues at coordinate 49,500 of NZ_JANNML010000091.1, read as the reverse complement.
TGCTCACGCGGTCGAGCAACGAGACGGTGCCGAGGTGCGAGGTGAGCCGGACGTCCTGGCGATCGGTCATCCAGCATCGATCGGCGTGTGCTCACCCATGCCGTCGAGTATGGGAGCCCCGGGGCCTCCTCCGGCTCGCCCCTACGGGTGGAAGCCTGTGTGACCTACCCCGGGTCCAGCTCGCAGCGGGCCTCGCGCTCGGCGGCGCAGACGTCCTGGCCCGCCAGTCCGAAGGCGCGGTCGAAGCCGGGTCCCCCGACGAGCGTCTCGCGGTAGGGATTGGCGCCGGTCAGCCGGTCGTTGCCGCGCTGCCCGATCGCGACGGCACTGCGGTCCTCGGGTGGCGGGCGGGAGAACTCGTCGAACGCCAGCGGGCTCACGTCGATGACGTCGGGACCGGAACCGCCCGTGACGAGCACGTCGCAGCCGTCGCCGGTGAGCCGGTTGGGGCCTGCGTCACCCATCACCCGCACCACCGGCGCGAGGACGTCCAGACCCTCGAAGGTCGTGCACGTCCAGGACGTCGCCGATGGCGACGGCAGGGGTGCTTCCCGCGCGGGGAAAGTCGTCCTGACCGTGCCGGCCGACAGGGACGCGACGAGACGCGCGAGGTGGTGGGGATTCTCGATCTCGAGCAGGTCGGTCCCGGCACCGCCGGAGATGCGCCTGCTCACCCCGGTCGTGGTGGCCGAGAGGAGGAGCTCGTCGTCGCCAGCGCCGAGGTCGGGGCTCGGGTCCCGGCGCTCCTCCATGACCACCCGCTCCGCAGCGGGGCCACCGAGGAAGGTCTGCCGGGTCCCGCCGAAGCCGCTCAGGAAGAACACCTCTCACCCGGACCAGGTGAGCCTGGCCTGTCCGTCCAGCGTGGCGCGACCGGCGACGTTGTCGATCAGCCAGTCGCCGGGGGTCAGATAGGCCTCACCCGACGACGTACGCCGAGCGTCGAGCGAGTCCTCGCCCGCCCCACCGTCGAGGCTCGCACCTGCTTGGTCCTCACCTGTCAGGAACAACCGGTCATCGCCGTCGCCGGGATCGACGACGTCGACGTTCGGCTCACCCTCGATCCCGGTGGTGACGACGTCGTCACCACCGCCCGTCGCCACCGTGTCCACGCCGGGTCCGGCTTCGACGGAGTCGTGGTGGTCCCCCGCCGCGGCCTCGTAGGTGTCGTCGCCCTCCCCGAGCCGGATGATGTTGTAGCCACCCGCACGGTCCTGGACCCGGTCGTCACCTGGTCCGGCTTCGACGGAGAAGCCTCGCACGCTGTCGTCGAGGCAGATCAGGTCGTCGCCGCCCAGCGCACGCACCGGCCCACCGCGGAGCGCCAGGATCACGTCGTCCCCCTCGGTGCCGTCGACGCCGCCCGAGCCGGTGATGGTCGGTGTCTCGCCCTGGCAGGTGGCAGCGACAGCCGCCCCAGGTCCCGCGGCGAGCCCGACACTCGCGGCGACGGGACCGGTCGCGTGCACCGCGCCCAGCGTGAGCAGGACAGACGTCAGGGTGCGTCTCATGCGGGTCCTCCGAGGCGGGAGCGGTCCCTCACTCAAGACGCCGGATATCGCGCTCACGGGATGCCGGCCGCGGCAGCGTCGGCCGCCTGGGGGCTTCCGCCGGTTGGCGAAGTCATTCGAAACACGCCCACCTCGGCGACAGGCCGGCCCCAGGTCGCCTTTCTCGCGACGAGCGCCACCTGTCCCGGGAGCAAGCATGCGCGGCGTCCATCTGCCCTGGCGGTCTGATGCGCTCGTGCGAACCGCGCTCATCGCAGCTAGATGAGTGCGTTCGATGCTGCCCAGCACATGCGATGCAACTACGGTGGCGACATGCCTTGGCCAGTCGTGTCGACCAAGAACACGTACGAGAATCCTTGGATCACAGTGCGCGAGGACGTGGTCATTACGCCGGATGGCGGTGAGGGCATCTACGGCGTTATCACCGTTCGGCACCCGGCCGTGTTCGTCGTCGCCCTCACTGAGGACGACGAGGTGCTGCTCGTAGAAGTCGATCGGCACACCGTGGGGCCTTCCCTCGAAGTCCCTTCCGGTGGGTCAGACGGCGAGGATCCACTTGCTGCCGCCCAGCGTGAGCTGCTGGAGGAGACCGGCCACCGGGCAGGGCGATGGGCACAAATTGGCCGACTCCAAGCCCTCAACGGGATCTGCGAGGCGCCCGAGCACTACTTCCTCGCCCGAGATGTGGCGGTCGTGAGTCGAGACCGATCCGCGCAAACCGCGGAGGGCATCACCGCCGTGCACCGGCTGCAGGTCTCTGAAGTGCTCTCGCGAATCGCTCGGGGAGAGATCAACGACGGCGAATCGGTCGCCGCGCTGATGCTCGCACTCAACTACCTCGGTCGTATTCGCTGAGGCGCACGGACATCCGGCTCTCGGCGGATCCCAGTCGACCTGATCGCGGCTAGATCCGGTCGATCTGATCAGCCCTGAGTCGAGGCCGGCGGGACCGGGGCCTCGAGATCGACCTCGTAGTCGTCCGGGATCTGGTGACCAGGGGCGCCCTCGACCGGCCACGCCTTGCCTCCCTGGTTGACGACGGCGACCACGACGCCGTTCACATCCGAGGCAGGCACTGGCCCGAGTGTTCGTGAGTCGACGGCGATGTTGCGCGCATCGCCGAGCAGGAAGAGGGCATCGTTGGGGACTGTCACCGTGTTGAAGGGCCGGGTACGCAGCCCGGCCACGTAGGGGTCGGCGATCGGTCGACCGTTGACGGTGACCGTGCATGATGACGGTGAGTCCGATGCGGGGCAAGCGACAGTGTCACCCGCGCTGGCGACAACTCGAAGCACCGATTGCACGTCCCGGCCGTCGATGTCGAGGGTGACCTGAACGACGTCGAGAGCTACGGGCGCGAGATCGCGGTTGACCACGACCGACGACCCCGTTGGCACTGCGGATTCCATAATCGCGCTCGGCTGCCGGTACTCGTAGTAGGGCCCTCCGCCGACGGTCGCCGCGGCAACGGATCCGGCGAGGACTGTGCCAATGGCGGCTGCACCAACCAGGCGGCGGCTCCGCAGGCGCTTCGCCGCGCGTTGCAGCACCGTGGCGGCTAGCCTCGGCGAGGTCGCGCTCTGCGAATAGGCCGTTCCAGCCAAGTCTCGAAGAGCCTGCTCGGCGTCGCTGCCGGGCTTCTCGATGCTCGTGTCGGCGCTCATGCTGAGGCTCCTTCGTACGGGTCGCGACAGTCGACGGGTTGGTGGTCGGTGGGTCGGTGGTCGTCCGGGTCGGGGCCCTCTTGATCAGCTCGATGCCGCTCGTGGTTGGCGCGGAGGCGTTCAAGTCCGCGCGCGAGGTTGCTCTTGACCGTTCCGGGTGCGCACCGCATCAGTACCGCGGTCTCCGCCTCCGAACAGCCCTCGACCACCCGGAGGACAACCGCTACCCGCTGGCGCGGCGGCAGACCGGCGAGGAGTTCCTCGATCGACTCACGCACAATCAACATGGACAGTTGGTCTTCAGCCGGGTGCTCCACGGTACGTCCGGACGTGGTGAGCATCGGGACCAGATGCCGGCGTCGCGCACGGTCGCGGGCGATGTTGACGAGCGTCCTGCGGACGTAAGCCGTGGGGGCGTCGATCTCGCGATGCCAGTGCCGGGTCAGCCGCATCAGCGCAACCTGGAGTGCGTCCTCGGCCTCTCCGCGATCGCCGATCAGCAGTTGCGCGAAGGCGAGCAGGCGCGGGCTGGAACTCGTCACGAACTCTGCGAACGCCTGCTCATCGTCCCTGCTCATGACCCCTTTCAACGAGATCCTTCCTGGATCGGTTGCACTGCGGATGCAACGACTTCAAAAGAGATGGTCCGCGATGATGACGGTCGACATGGATTGGCGCCGACTGGACCAGCTGTGCAAGTTGACCGGGGCTCGGAGGGAGACCCCTGCCTTCGCCTACCGCGTGAGGTGCACAGCCAGCTCGATTGAGCTCGGCCGACTCGCCTGTGGTAGCAAGCCCGTCGGCATGATCGGACGCCCGCACATCGGCTAGATCCGGTACCTGGCGTCGCCAATCGGGACTCACCCAGTCAGATGGGGCAACCCGCGCGTCTTCAGTGGGTCGGACTGTCGGTGGTCCCTGTTTCGATAGGTCCCATGACCAGCACCAGTCAGCTCGTGGACCGGGGACGCCCGGTCGTCGTGGGCTTGGGGCACCTCAAGGACCGGGTCGCGTTGCTGGGGCAGGGGCCGGTGTGGTCGATGCGCGACGCGGAGGTCCGCCAGGCGGTCCTGGACCTGACCCAGCTCGCCTCCCAGCTCGCCTCCCAGGTCGCGGCCCTCGAGGTCACGCTGTTGGCCCACGCGCGCCGCACGGGTGCGGTGGAGGAGGTCGGGGCGACGTCGGTGGCGGCGTGGTGGGCGCACGAGTCCCGGTTGACGGTGGTGGAGGCGCACCGGCGGGTCAAGCACGCGGTGGCGGTCGAGGACCGCCACACCGAGGTCGGCGTGGCGTTGGCCGCGGGTGGTCTGCGTCCCGAGCAGGCGCGGGTGGTCGTGGACGCGGTCGACGCACTGCCCGATGTCGTCGACCCGCGGGTGGTGGAGCAGGCGCGGGCGCACCTGCTCGCGGAGGCGGCGCACCATGACGCGAGGGCGTTGCGGGTCCTGGGCAAGCGGGTCCTGGACGTGGTTGCCCCCGAGGTCGGTGAGGCGCGGCTCGCGCAGCAGCTGGATGCGGAGGAGAAGGCTGCGGAGGCGGCGCAGCGGTTCACGATGCACGACGACGGTCACGGCAGGACCTATGGCCGGTTCACCCTGCCGACGTGGAAGGCCGACGTCCTGCGCAAGGCACTGCAGGCGCACGCCTCGCCCAAGCGTGGCTGCCGCGGTGGCGGGGGCGGTGCGACTCCGGAGGGGATGGGGAGAGCGTTCGGTGACTACGTGACGCGCTACCCGGTCGACAAGCTCCCGAACGCCGGTGGGGTGTCCGCGACCGTGGTCGTGACGATGGACCACGAGGCGTTGATGGGCGGTCTGGAGGCTGCCCAGCTCGACACGGGCACGATGATCAGCCCCGGCCTGGCGCGGCGGCTGGCCTGTCAGGCGGGGGTGATCCCCGTGGTGCTGGGCGGGGACTCGCAGGTCCTCGACGTCGGGAGGAGGCGCCGCTTCCACTCCGAGACCCAGCGGATCGCTCTCGGGGTGCGTGACGGGGGCTGCACGACGGTGGGCTGTGACAGGGCGGCGTCCTGGTGCGAGGCGCACCACGAGGTGCCATGGAGTCGTGGCGGCGGCACGTCGGTCGACGACGGCCGCCTGCTGTGCTCGCGACATCACCACCTCGCCCACCATCCGGCCTACGAGATGACGCACCACCCGGGCCGGAAGGTCTCCTTCACCAGGCGGGAGTGAGGAGGTCGCGCTTAGCCGGAGAGCGAGACACCGGGCCCGTCGACGCACACCGGCAGCCCGTAGCCGAAGAAGGTGACCGGCTCCCGTTGCTGCCCGTCGTCGCGAGTGATGCCGCCCAGCCACTCCTGGACGGTCGCGTCCAGGCGCTCGAGCAGGGCGGCGAGCTCCGGGGCGGTGGCGCGCGTCGTCACCTCGGTGGAGAAGGCTGCACGGCGCCACTCGGCCTCGTGCTCGCCCTGCCGGGCGGCCCAGGCGTTCAGCACCTGCCCCTGGTGGCGAGCCGCCAGGCGCTGGGCAGCCCGGGCCCGGTGCCGGTCGGCGGGCTGGTCGAAGTCCTCCGGGGACCAGTGCCAGGTGCGGTCCACCAGACGCCACCAGGACGTGCGGCCGTCGGTCGCCAGCTCGGGAGCGGGCTCGACGAAGCCGGCTCGCTCCAGGGTGCGCAGGTGGTGGCTCACGCTGCCGACCCGGAGGTCCAGCGCCCGGGCGAGGCTCGTCACCGTGCTCGGGCCGTGGCCGGTGAGGACGTCGACGAGGCGGCGCCGGACCGGGTCGTGGAAGGCGACGAGGTCGCTCAGGTCAGTGGTGTCGCCCGTGGTGTCGCCGATGGTGTCGCCCGTGCTGTTGCCTGCGGTGTCGTCGCTCATGCAGCGACGGTAAGGAGGACCACAGGAGCCGGCAAGGCCTCTTGTACATCTCCCCCGGCGGGCCGGATCAGCCGGACTCGGCGTCGCGGACGACGGCGACGGGACACACCGCGTGCTGGAGGACCCCGTGGCTGACGGAGCCCAGCAGCAGACGCTGGAAGCCTCCCAGGCCGCGGTGCCCGACCACCAGGAGCTGGGCCCCGGTGCCTGCCGCCACGAGCGCGCCGACGGTCGGCGCCATGGGGACGGTGACCCGGACGGTGACGTCGGGGTACTTGTCGGCCCAGCCCACGAGCGTCTCCGAGACGGCCAGGCGCTCGGTGTTCTGGAAGTCGACCTTGAGGTCGTGGAAGAGTCCGGCGCTGGAGGTCCACCACGCCTTGAGGACATGGAGGTCGCAGCCGCGGGCGGCCGCCTCCTCGAAGGCGAAGCCGACAGCTGCCTCCGCGCCCTCGGAGCCGTCGACGCCCACGACCACGCCTCCGGTCACCGCGACCGGGGAGCCAGCCGGGCCAGGAGTCCGGACCACGACCACCGGGCACGACGCGTGCGCCGCGACCTGGTGGGCCACCGAGCCGAGCAGGGCTCCGACGAGGACCCCGTGCCCGCGGTGGCCGACGATGATCGTGTCGGCGTGGGCGGAGTGCTCGACGAGCACGCCGGCGGGTGAGCCGAGGACGCTCTCGCGGGTGACCTCGAGCTCCGGCCAGCCGTCCTCGACACGGCCGGTCGCGGCGTCGAGCGCCCTCTCCGCGCGGGCGATCGCGTCGGCCTCGGCGAGCTGGAGGATCTCGCCGACGTAGAGGGCCGCGTCGCCACCCGGCAGCTCCCGCTGCCCCACAGCACACAGGTGGAGACGACGCCGACGGCGGACCGCCTCAGCGGCAGCCCAGTCCAGGGCTGCGTCGGAGGAGGGCGAGCCGTCGACGCCGACGACGATGCTGTTCTTCACGTGAATGGTCATGCTCCGATCGTGCTCCCGGGGCGGACCCCGGAGCAGGGTCCAAGGGCCCGACCTGGCCGGGCCTTCGCCCCGCTCAGCGTGAGCCGACGCGCCAGTCGCTGATCTCCGGGAGGTCCTCGAGGTGCTCACGAACGTAGGCCCGGTGCCGGTCGAGCTGGTCCTCGCACCAGGCGTAGAGCTCCTGGGCACCCCGCGGGGTCGTGCGGGCGTTGTTGAGGGCGTCCATGACGAGGTGGTAGCGCGAGATCTTGTTGAGCACCGTCATGTCGAAGGGCGTCGTCGTGGTGCCCTCCTCGATGAAGCCGCGCACGTGGAACCGGTCCGCGTCGGGGCGTCCGTGCACGAGCTGGTGGATGGCACCGGGGAATCCGTGGAAGGCGAAGACGACGTCCGCGGTGTCGGTGAAGAGCTCGGAGAAGCGCAGGTCGCTCATCCCGTGCGGGTGGCTGCGCGGGCGCACCAGCGCCATCAGGTCGACGACGTTGACCACCCGGGTCCGCAGCTGGGGCACCCGCTCGCGCAGGATCTGCGCGGCGGCCACGGTCTCCAGCGTGGGGGTGTCCCCCGCGCAGGCGAGGACGATGTCGGGCTGCGCCGTGCCGTCGTCGTGCCCTGCCCAGTCCCAGACCCCGGCACCGGCTGCGCAGTGCGCGGCGGCCTCCTCGATGGAGAGGTACTGCAGCTGCGGCTGCTTGTCGATCACGATCAGGTTGACGTAGGAGCGCGAGCGCAGGCAGTGGTCGGCCACCGACAGCAGGCAGTTGGCGTCGGGCGGGAAGTAGGCGCGCGTGACGTCGCCGCGGTGGGTGAGCATGACCTGGATCAGGCCCGGGCCCTGGTGCGAGAAGCCGTTGTGGTCGTTGCGCCACGCCGTCGACGTCAGCAGGATGTTGAGGCTCGGGACGGGGGCCCGCCAGGGCAGGGACCTCGCCTCCTCGAGCCACTTGCTGTGCTGCACCGTCTGCGAGGCGCTCACCATCGCGAACGCCTCGTAGGTGGCGAAGAGGCCGTGCCGTCCCGTGAGGGTGTAGCCCTCGAGCCAGCCGTGGCAGTTGTGCTCCGAGAGCACCTCCATCACCCGGCCGTCCGGCGAGAGGTGGTCGTCGCCGGGCTCGACCCGCTCCATGAACGCCCGGTCGGAGACGCTGAGAACGTCGCCGAGCCGGTTGCTGTTGGTCTCGTCGGGGCAGAAGAGCCGGAAGGTCTCCGGGTTGTCGCTGTAGACGTCGCGCAGCAGGTGACCCAGGCGTCGCGTCGACTCCACCCGCTCGCCCCCGGGGCTCGGGACCTCCACGGCGTAGTCACGGAAGTCGCGCAGCACCAGGTCCTGGGTGAGCACCCCGCCGTTGGCATGCGGCGACGCGCTCATGCGCAGACCACCTCCCGGACCGAAGCCGGTCGTCGTCGGGCGGCCGCGCTCGTCGAACAGCTCGTCAGGTCGGTAGGACCGCAGCCAGGACTCCAGCCGGGCCAGGTGCTCGGGGTTCTCGCGTACGCCGGACAGCGGGACCTGGTGCGAACGGAACGTGCCACCGACCTGCACGCCGTCGACGACGTCCGGCCCGGTCCACCCCTTGGGGGTGCGCAGCACGATCATCGGCCAGCGCGGACGCTCGCCGGACCACCCCCCGCTGCGAGCAGCGTCCTGGATCTCCCGGATGCGGCGCCACGCCCCACCGATGGCGGCGGCGAAGCGGTGGTGCATGCCCGGCAGGTCGGAGCCCTCGACCTCGATCACCTCGTAGCCGTGGCCCTCGAAGAGCGAGCGCACCTCGGCCCGGTCCTTGCGGCCCAGGACGGTCGGGCCGCTGATCTTGGCGTCGTTGAGGTGCAGGACCGGCAGGACGGCACCGTCGCGCGAGGGGTTGAGGAAGGAGATGCCCTTCCAGGACCCCTCCAACGGGCCGGTCTCGGCCTCGCCGTCACCCACGACCGCGATGGCCAGCAGGTCGGGGTTGTCCATGACCGCACCGAAGGCGTGCACCAGCACGTAGCCGAGCTCGCCTCCCTCGTGGATCGAGCCGGGCGTCGTGACCGACACGTGACTCGGGATGCCACCCGGGCTGGAGAACTGCCGGCACAGGCGCCTCAGCCCGTCCGCGTCCTGGGTCACCCCTGGATAGGTCTCGGTGTAGGACCCCTCGAGCCAGGACGCCGCGACCAGGGCGGGCCCGCCGTGACCGGGGCCGGCGAGGTAGATGGCGCGGTCACCCGTCTCATGGACGAGCCGTGAGGCGTGGGCGTAGACGAAGGCGAGGCCGGGGCTGGTCCCCCAGTGCCCGAGCAGCCGCGGCTTGACGTGCTCCGGGCGCAGCGGCTCACGCAGGAGCACGTTGTCACGCAGGTAGATCTGGCCGACCGTGAGGTAGAGGCTGGCCCGCCACCAGGCGTCCAGTGCCTCGACCTCCACGCCAGTCATGGCGCTGAGGTCGCGCCGCACCTCAAGCATGGGCGCCGGTCCGCTGCTGCTGGACCTCCCGCTGTGCGGCGCCGTGCCACAGGTGGGAGGTCCCACCGGGCACCGGGAGCAGCACGGGGCAGGAGGCCCGCGCGACGACGGACCGGGCCACCGGCCCGATGCGCGAGCCGCGAGGGACGAGCGGGTCGTGACGCCCGACCACGAGCAGGTCGGTGCCGTGCGAGGCGTCGACGAGGAGGTCGGCAGGACGCGCGTGCTGGACGTCGACGGTGACCGGCACTGCCGCCAGACGTTCATCGCCGGCCACGATCGTCGCCACGACCCGCTCGAGGTCGCCACGCACCGAGCGCGGGTCGATGCCGTTGGTGGTGGCTCCGGTGTGGTCGTTGTCGCGCGCCATCCACCAACCGCAGACGATGCGCAGCCCCGCGCCGCGGCGGCTGGCTGCGGCCAGGGCCTCTCGGAGGGCAGGCTCGCTGGTCTCGGCGTGGTCGACGCCGACGGTGACCGTCGTGGCGCCCTCGACACCGTGCCAGTCGTGCGGGACGCAGACGACCGGGACGCGGGAGCGCGCGGCCACCTTCAGGCAGACGGCCGGGGGCTGTCCTCCGGACGTGAGCGGTGGCCGGCTACGCAGCACCAGCAACGCCGCCTCCTGGCCCGCCTCGAGCAGGCCGGGGATGACCTCGCCGTGGAAGAGCTCGCTGGTCACCAGCACGCCCTCGCCGGCGAGGGAGCGCGCGTAGGTGACGGCGTCCCACAGCGTCTCCTCGCCCATCCGGGCGCGCCGCTCCGCCACCCCCAGCACCGCTGGCTCGCGCCACGGCACCAGGTCGATGACGTGCACCAGGTGCACCGTCGTACGGCGACGGGCGGCTTCGGCGACGCCGTAGCGGACGGCGGACTCGGAGCCGTCGCCGGCGACGGCGACGAGGACGGGGCGGGACTCGGTGGTGTCGACCATGGCTCGACTCTGGCCCCCGTCGCACCCGGGCCCTAGTGCCGAAGGTCCCAGGGCACCAGTGACCTCGGCCCGCAACCAAGGACCACGGCCTGGGTGTCCGCTGCGGTGGGCGACTCAGTCGGCGCGGACCTGGGTGCCGGCGGTGCCGGCCACGACCGCGGCCGCCTCCGGCAGCGAGCCGATGGCAGCCCGCCCGCCGGTGCGGGTGGCGAACGCGCAGGCCGCCTCGACCTTGGGCCCCATGGAGCCGGCAGGCAGGTCGAGAGCGTCGAGATCGGCGACGCTCACCCGGTGCAGCTCCCGCGCCTGCGGCGTGCCGTAGCCCGTCTGCACCGCGCTCACATCGGTCAGCATCACGAGCAGGTCGGCGCCGAGCGTCTCCGCGACCAGTGCTGCGACGTAGTCCTTGTCGACGACCGCCTCCACGCCCACCAGCCCCCGCGGTGTGCGCACGACGGGCACGCCGCCGCCCCCGCCGAGCACGACGGTGGTGCCGTGCTCGAGCAACGAGCGCGCGATCTCGATCTCCACGATCCCGCTGGGGCGTGGCGACGCCACGACCCGACGCCACCCGGCGCCGTCCTGCTTCACCGTCCAGCCACCCGCCACGGCGAGCTCGCGGGCGCGCGACTCGTCGTAGACGCTTCCGACGAACTTGGTCGGGTCGTCGAAAGCCGGGTCGTCGGCCTCGACGAGGGTCTGGGTCACGAGGGTCACCACCGGGGTCGCCAGGCCGGCGTTGGCGAGGCCCTGCTGCAGCCAGTAGCCGATGACGCCCTGGGTCTCGGCGACCAGGTCGCTGAACGGGTAGGGCCTGGTCAGGGTGGTGTCCGCCGCGCTCTCGAGGGCGAGCATCCCGACCTGCGGGCCGTTGCCGTGCACCAGCACGAGCTGGTGGTCACGAGCGATCCGCGCGAGGGCGGGCGACGCCTCGGCGACGTGCTCCTGCTGGATCGCTGCGTCCGGCTTCTCCCCCCGGCGGAGCAGCGCGTTGCCCCCGAGGGCGACGACCAGGCGCACCCTCAGGTCCCCGGCATCAGGAGGTGGGCGATCACGTCGCGAGGGTACGCCGGTAGACCGCCTGCGCCTTCGGGTCCCAGCCTCGACCGAGGGTGCGACCGGTCACCTCGCTCCACGGGATCCGGATCACGAGCGGCCGGTTGCCACCGGCCCAGGGCCGGGGTGGCCACACGGCCTCGATGTGCTCGAGCTCTGCGGGCTCGGTCACGACCTCGGCGCGGCCCCGGACCACCACGCTCCAGCCGTGCTGCTGCTCGAGGTCGAGGTGGTCGACCTCGAAGGCGACGACCTTGTCCCGCGCGAGCCGGCCCAGCACGCTGTAGGACGTCGTCCGGAGCAGGACCTGGTCGTCCACGACCGAGTAGTTGACCGGCACGAGGTGCGGTCCGTCCTCGGTGCAGACGGCAACCCGGCCGACGACCCCGATGCGCAGCAGGGCCTCAGCCTCGGGTCGCGACATCTCGATGGACTCCAGCACGACAGCCTCCTCCGGGTGGACTGCCTCCAGCCTCGCCCGGGGCCGGCTCGTCCGGTAGGGCCGTTGGTCCTGCTCAGGCCGGCAGCAGCCGTTGGCAGAGGGTCGCGGCTGCTCCGGTGAGCGTGGCGCCCAGGTAGGTCCCCGGGACCCCGTCACGCGAGTCGGGGAAGAGGAACGCGTTGCCGGCGTAGAACACCAGCGGCCCGGTCCCCACGACCGCGGTCAGCGCCTCCACGGCAGGACGGCGTTGGGTCGAGAGGTGGGACACCACCACGACCGCAGGCGCCTGCGTCGCGGCGACGGCGGCGACCAGCGTCTGCTGCGACGTCCGGGCACCGAGCAGCCGGGTGGCCAGGCCCTCCTGCGCGCGCAGCGCGGCGAGCGCCTCGAGGCCGAGGGTGTGCAGGTCGCGTGGTCCGCACGCAAGCAGCACCGGGGCGGCCTGCGCCGGTGGAGGGGCGTGGGAGATCAACCAGGAGAGCCAGGCCCGGGCCGCCTCGGTCGTGAGGTGCTCCTGGGCGATGTCGCAGTGGCCGCTCTCCCACCAGCTGCCGATCTGGCGCATGCTCGGCATCAGGACGTCGTCGATCGTGGCGCCCAGGCCGAGCGCGGCGCGGGCCTCCTCGAGGACCTCGCGCACGGCCTGGGGCTCGAGCTCGTGCGAGGCAGCGAGCAGTCGCTGGATCCGCGCCTGGGCCGGTTGGTCGGTGTCGAGCAGCGCCCGCACGGAGCGGGCAGCGTCCGACGCCTTGCGGCCGCGCGCCACCTCGTCGCGCATCAACCGCAGCTCGTGCAGTGCCGCGGCGGAGTAGCGACGGTGGCCACCGTCGCTGCGTGGCGTCGCGGGGATGCCGTAGCGGCGCTCCCAGGAGCGCAAGGTGGGAGCCGGCACCCCCAGCAGGTCACTGACCTGCTGGATCGCCAGGCCTCCCGGCACCGGGTCGCCGTCGTGCGTGCCCACGCTGCTCCTCGTCCCCCATGGACCGGGCCAGCAAGTCCCGGGCGCCATTTCCTCACCTCGCCGACAACTTGTGCAACCTTCTCAGAGTTTTGCATAAGTTTGGACCTGTCGCTGCCGATCTCCCACCCCCAGGCTGAACCTGCAGCCCGAGAGCACCAAGGAGACCGATGTCTGAGCACCGACTGCGCGTCGTACCGCCGCTCGACCCGTGTGCCGGCCTGATCTCCGCGCTCGTGCTGCGTTGTGCCGGTGGCGAGCGTGACGCCCTCGGCACGCTCGTCGACCTGTTCTACGCGCCGGTCCTCGCCGCGGTGGCACCCCAGGGCCACAGCGACGCGGACGCCGACCAGGTCGTCGAGGTCTTCCACGAGGTCTGGCGGCGCGCCCCCGGCTTCGAGGCCGGCCACGATCCCGTGACCTGGATCCTGGACGTCGCGCGCGACGTCAAGCCCCTGACGCCGGTGCCCGCCGCCTCCTGAGCCACGCTCGGACCAGTCCGGTCCCGGGCGTGCGGATGCGGGTGTCGACAGCGTGGGCCGCGATGCCGACGACGAGCGAGGCCAGCACCGCGAGGTAGGGGTGCCCGGCATCCTCCAGCGGCGGGTAGACCTGCCAGTGGGTGAGGTAGATCCAGAGGCTGGCGGCCGAGACCACGCCGACCATCAGCGCGACGGCACGCGGCAGCAGGACGGGTCGGTCCAGCAGCAGGACCAGCACGCCCGCGACCACGACCGCCTCGCGCTGGCTGTCGGCAAAGAAGCCCGCCGTCGCGACGACCGCCAGGACGGCGACCACGGCGTGCTGGAGCCGGCCACGAGCCGCTGCGGCCGCCCAGCCGAGCGCCACGCACCACAGCACCACCGCCGCCGAGTAGCGCTCGGACGGCCCGGCCTCCACCCCGATGGTCGCGTAGCGCACGGCCAGCGTCACGGCGAGCACCACCAGCACGGCGCCGAACGGTGCACGTCGCTGCCACCGGTCGAGCGCCGGCACCGCGAGCAGCGCGGCGAGCGCGAGGTAGCCGAGCACCACGGCCTCGATGAACCAGAACTGCCAGTTGTCGTCCCAGGAGTCGCGCCCCAGGAAGCCGTTGAGCAGGAAGACGGTGGAGGTGTCGTAGGCGCTGGTCGCCGCCGCGACGGCTCCGATCCAGCAGAAGGCCGGCAGCGCGACGTGCCACGCCCCGCGCAGCACCCCCCGGATCCGGTCACCCCGATCGGTGAGCCCGAGCTGGAAGCGCGCCAGGTTGTAGCCCGCGACGGCGAGCAGCACGTGGGCTCCCCCGGCCACCAGCACGATGTCGGCGTGGGTGAGCAGCACCAGCAGGATCGCGACGGCCCGGAGCACGGCGGAGGCGTCGACGCGCACCAGGAAGCGTCGTGGCCTGCGGGCCGAGGCCGCCAGCTGCGTCGGGGTCAGGTGCGCCCATCCCGCCGGCAGCTCGCCCAGCAGCGCACTCAGCCGCATCGACACCTCGACGTAGGACAACGAGTCACCGCCCAGCGCGGCGAAGCTGTCGTCGGTCGAGGCCTGCGGCCGCCCGAGCAGCACGGCGTAGAGGTCGCGCACCGCGCCCGGCGAGGCGGTGGTCGGTACCCCCTGCGAGGTCGGGTCCGGCTCCGACGACCGCAGCCGCCTGAGGTGCCCGGCCAGGGCGACGAGGTCGGGCTTGCCGGTCGGCGTGAGGGGCAGCGACGCCAGCCGCTCGACCCGCAGCGCCCCCGGCGGGAGCGTGGTGACCTCGGCCAGCGCCTCGCGCACGCGGGCCTGCACCCGGGGCCGGTCGACGAACGCGCAGACGACCCCGTCGTCGGCGATCACGCGGGCAGGCAGGCCACGCTCCTCGAGCAGCCGCTCGACCCGGTCGAGGTCGATCCGCAGGCCGAGGACCTTGGCGACGCGGTTGCGTCGACCCACCACCTCGAGGAGGCCGTCGGCGGCGCGCCGACCGAGGTCGCCGGTGCGCAGCTCGGAGACGGTGGCGCCCAACGCCAGGTCGCCCGGGTCCTGGGCGTAGCCGAGCATGACGTTGGGGCCGTCGTAGACGAGCTCGCCCACGCCCTCCTCGAGGCCCTCGAGCGGCTCCACGCGCAGCCGGCCACCCGGGACCGCCACCCCGATCGCGTCGGGTCGCTCGGCGACCAGGTCGGGGGGCACGTAGGCCATCCGGGCGGTCGCCTCGGTCTGGCCGTACATCACGAACAGGTCGAAGCCGCGACGGCGGCCCAGCTCGGCGAACGCGCGGACCCGATCAGGGTCCATCCGGCCACCGGCCTGGGTGAGGTAGCGCAGGGAGGGAGCCTCGCGGCGCTCGAAGCCGCTGGCCTCCAGCAGCTCGAAGGTGTGGGGGACCCCGCTCAGGCTGGTGATCGCGTGCGTCCGCACCAGGTCCCAGAAGCACTCGTCGGCGACCGACAGGTCGGAGAGGACGACGCCCGCTCCGACCAGCAGGTGGCTGTTGAGGACCGACAGGCCGTAGCAGTAGTGCAGCGGCAGCGAGGTGACCGCGCGGTCGCTGGCACGGACCGAGAGGTAGTCGGCGATGCTCCGGGCGTTGGCCACGAGGTTGGCCAACGAGAGCCGGACGAGCTTGGGCGAGCCGGTCGATCCCGAGGTGCTGAGCAGGAGGGCGAGGTCGGGGTGCAGGTCGTGGGCCGTGCCCTCGCGGAGCTCCCTCAGGCCGGCGCCGTCCTGGACGACGTCGGGGCGGTAGGCGTCGACGAGGTGGGCCGAGCGCCGGAGCTCCCCGGGGCCCAGGAGCAGCACCGGGTGCCGACCGGCCAGCGCCGCGAGGTAGGTCACGACGCTGTCGACGTCGTGGGCGGCCTCGAGCAGGACGAGTCGTCGTACGCCGCCCAGCTGGTGGCCGCGCGCCTCGACGAGGCGACGGAGGTCGGCATAGGTGACGTCGCCGTCCGGAGCCACGAGCGCCGTCGCGTGGTCGGGGCCGGACAGGAAGGGCAGCGTGTCGAGGTCGTCCGAGGTGGTGGGCGACCGGTGGCCCGTCAGGTCGGCCGTCACGTCAGCCCCGCGGGGAAGGCGATCACCGATCCCGAGACGGTGAGCGAGACCCGGCTGCCGACCGCCGGCACGACGTCGGCGGGGACGCGCGCCGTGACGACGGCGCCGCGGTCGCCGACCGAGGTGCGCACGGTGGCGTCGTGACCGAAGTAGCTGACCTCGAGCACCTCCCCGACCTCGGGTCCGCTCTGGTCGCCGGCGGGGCGCACCTGGACCTGCTCCGGCCTGATGGCCAGCAGCACCGGACCGGTCATGGGCGTGCGCAGCCGCACCACCCCCAGGGTGGAGGTCGCGGTGTCACCGGTGGCGTCGGCCTGGACCAGGGCGGCGTTGCCGACGAAGGCGGCGACGCCCGGGGTGGCCGGCGAGAGGTAGAGCTCGTCGGGCGTGGCCACCTGGAGGAACCGACCGGCGGCCATCACCGCGACCTGGTCGGCGAGCGAGAGCGCCTCGCCCTGGTCGTGGGTGACCAGCCGGGGGGTGGCGTTGCGGGCGCGCAGGGCCCGCGCGACGGCACGACCGGTGTCCTCACGCAGCGAGGCGTCGAGCGAGGAGAACGGCTCGTCGAGCAGCACCACCGCGGGGTCGGACGCGAGCGCCCGGGCGAGGGCGACGCGCTGCTGCTGGCCGCCGGACAGCTCGTGCGGGAATCGCGAGGCGGCGGCCGCCGGCAGCTCGACGAGCTCGAGCATCTCCTCCACCTTGGCCTTGCCGCTCCTGCGCTCGCGCCGGGGAAGGCCGAAGGCGATGTTGGCCCGCACGTCGAGGTGCGGGAAGAGCGCACCCTCCTGCGGCACGTAGCCGATGTGGCGCTCGTGCGCCGGGACGGTGCGACCGTCGCCGACCAGGGCCCGGGTGCCGAGCCGGACCGAACCGGCGTCGGGGTCGAGGAAGCCCGCGATGATGCGCAGCAGCGTCGTCTTGCCGCAGCCAGACGAGCCGAGGACCGACGTGATGCCGACCGGCACCGTGAGGTCGACGCCGTTGAGCACGCGGGTCGCGCCGTAGGACTTGGTCAGCCCGGTGATCCTCAGCTCGCTCATCGGGCCTCCCGGGTGGCGGCGCGGGCGAGCAGCACCGTCGCCGGGACGGACAGCAGGATCATCAGGACGGCGTACGGCGCCGCGGCACCGTAGGCGACCGACGCGGCGCGCTGCCAGAAGTCGGTGGCGAGCGTCGAGACGCCGGTCGGCGCGAGCAGCAGCGTGGCGGTGAGCTCGGTGCTGATCGCGAGCGAGACCAGGGCCATGCCGGAGGTCAGTCCGGGGAGCAGGAGCGGCAGCGTGACGCGGCGGGCGACCTGGCGCCCGGAGCAGCCGAGCGACCGCGCGACGTCCTCGAGCACCGGCGGGGCCAGCTCGAAGGTCGAGCGCACGCTGACGACCGCGCGCGGCAGGAAGAGGATCGCGTAGCCCAGCAGCAGCACCGGGAGCGTCTGGTAGAGCGCCGGGACGACCCGGATCGAGATCGTCACCAGGGCGAGGGCCACGACGATGCCCGGCAGTGCGTTGGCGGGGTAGATCGAGCGCTCGACCAGCGTGCCGAGCGGGCGCCGGTGACGCACCGCCAGCCACGCGACGGGCACGGCGGCGGCGGTTGCGAGGGCTCCACCGAGGACCGCCAGGCCGAGCGTCGAGGTCGCCGACGCCCACAGGTCGCCGGCCGGGAAGCGCGTGGAGCTGCCGCGCACCATCCAGCGGGTCAGGCTCAGCACGGGGATGCCGAGTGCCAGCACCAGCACCAGCATGAGGGCGCCGACCGACGGGAGCCGCAGCCGGCCCAGTCGGTGCCGCATGGGGCTGCGGGTGACGCCGGCGCCGACCCGGGCGTGGCGACGACGCCCGCGCACGAGGAGCTCGAGGCCCAGCAGGACCAGGCAGAACGCGACGAGCACGAGGGCCAGCAACGTGGCGGCCGGGCCGTTGAAGGTGGAGGCGTACTGCGCCAGGATCGCGGTCGTCAGGGTGGGGTAGTTGAGCAGCTGGAGTGCGCCGTACTCCCCCAGCAGGTGCAGGCCCACCAGCAGCGAGCCGCCCAGGACGGCCGGGCTGATCGCCGGCAGCACCACGCGGAAGAACGCCGAGACCGGCCGGTGACCGAGCCCGGCTGCAACGTCCTCGACGCTCGAGTCGAGCCGCCGCAGCGCGGCCACGGCCGGCAGGTAGACCAGCGGGTAGTAGGACAGGCTCACGACGAGGACGGCGCCCGGGAAGCTCTGCACCGCGTGGGTCATGGAGACCCAGCCGAAGCCGTTGACGAACGCCGGCACCGCGAGCGGGGCGCACAGCAGACCGTGCCACAGCCCGGGCTTCGGCAGGTCCGTGCGGACGACCAGCCACGCCGACCCGACCCCGATCGCGGCGCTCAGCAGCACCCCGCCGACCAGGAGCCTCGTGGTGTTCCACAGCAGCTCGCCGATGCGCGGACGCACCAGGAAGTCGATCGCCTCGCCGGGCGGCACCTGCGCTGAGGAGAAGATCACGAAGCCCAGCGGCATCAGGCTGAGCCCGGCCACGACCAGGCAGGTCAGGACCAGGGAGACCGGGGCGCGGGTGGTGGCCTGGTCGGCGGGACGGAGCCGGACCGGGCGGGACGTGGGGCGGGTGTCGCGGACCGGGGGCTCGACCAGGCTCAGAGGAACCCGGCTTCGGTCATCAGGTCGACCACGGTGTCGCCGTCGAGGTCGGACACGTTGACGACCGGCGGCTGGAGCTCGCTGAGCGGCTTGACCGGCGGGTCGAGCTGGACCGCGGGGTTGAGGGGGTACTCCAGCGCATAGCTGTCGGCCAGGGCCTGCTGGCCCTCCTCGCTGGTGAGGAACTCGACGAACTGCTCGGCCTCGGTCGGGTTGTCGCTCGAGGCGAGGACGCCGGCGCCGGAGACGCTGAGGAAGGCGCCGGGGTCCTGGTTGCCGAAGAAGTGGAGCTCGGTGTTGTCGCTGACCTCGCCGCTCTCGGCCTGGTCGCGGTCCCAGTAGTAGTGATAGGCGATGCCCATCGCGGACTCACCGGCGTTGACCGACTCGAGCACCACGTTGTTGCCGTCGTAGACCGTGCCGTTGGCCTGGAGGCCGGCCAGCCACTCGCGGGTGGCGTCCTCACCCTCGAGCTCGAGGACGGCGGCGACGATCGCCTGGAAGTCGGCGCCCGTCGGGGAGAAGGAGATGAGCCCGTCGTAGGCCGGGTCCGCGAGGTCCAGGATCGACTCCGGCAGGTCCGCCTCGTCGACAAGGTCGGGGTTGTAGAAGAGCACCGTCGAGCGGGCGACGAAGCCGGTCCACAGGCCACTGGTGGGACGGTACTGCTCCGGGATCGGGGCCGTCGCCTCGTCGCCCAGCTCGGCGAAGAGTCCGGCGCGCTCGACCGCGGACATGGCCGGGGAGTTCTCGGTGAGGAAGACGTCGGCGGGTGAGGCGTCGCCCTCCTGGACCAGCTGGGCCGCGAGCTCGGAGTCCTTGCCGTTGCGCAGCTCGACCTCGATGCCGGTCTCCTCCTCGAAGAGCGGCGCGATCTCCTCGAGCAGCTGCTCGTGCTGTGCGTTGTAGACCACGATCGAGGGACCGTCGTCACCGGAGCACCCGGCGGCGGCGACCGAGGTCAGCAGCAGGAGGGACACGACGGCAGCGGAGCGCTTCACAGATGGTTCCTATCCGGGACAGAGTTCGTTAGGACAGGCTTACCGTACTAGGTGAGGCACCGGGAGCCGAAGCGGTCTCGACCGGTCAGGCTCCGCTCGCCGCGGGGGACGTGACCGGTCTCACTCCCCTGACGGGTGCGTGAGCGACGCGGCCGACCTGTCGCGGTCGCCGGGCGTCGCTCATTCCGTCAGGACCGCCCCGCCCCCGAACGAGTCGCTCACCTGCGCAGCGTCCAGCACCTTGTACGGCGCCGGCGAGCGCGCCGCCCGCGTCCGCAGCGCCGCCACGGGCACCGGCGCGCGGGACGCGAGCACGAGCAGGTTGCCGTCGCGGCGACCCCGCAGGGTCGCGGGCTCAGCTCCCAGCGCGACGTCGGCGAAGACCGCGCGCAGTCCGGCCAGCACGCGGCGGGTGTGCGCGAAGGGCGCACGGTCGGAGAGGTTGAGCAGGTAGAGACCCTCGGGCGTCAGCGCGCGCGCGACCTCCTCGAAGTGCGCGACGGTGACCAGGGACGCCGGCACCCGCCCGTCGTCGTAGGCGTCGAGGACGAGGAGGTCGACCTGCGCGTCGCGCAGCCCCGCCACGCCGCTGGCCCCGTCGACCGGGCGCACCTTGATCCCGCTGCGGCGCGGCAGCGGCAGCTCGGCACGCACCAGCTCGGTGACCTCGGTGTCGGGCTCGAGCACGACCTGCGCCGACGTCGGACGCGTCGCCGCGACGTAGCGCGCCAGGGTCATCGCGGCCCCGCCGACGTGCACCACGCGCATCGGGACGCCGACCGGGGCGGCGGCGTCGACCACGTCGCCCATGCGGCGCACGTAGTCGAACGCGAGGTAGGTCGGGTCGTCCAGGTCGACGTGCGACTGGTCGCGCCCGTCGTGGCTGAGCACGAAGGCACGGGGACGCTCGGTCGCCGCGATCTCCCACATGCACGCCAATCTCGCACGCCGATGACGAGCCTGCCCGGCGAGGTCGTCCGAGCGCGCGGGTTTGCGGATGTCGGTGACGGGTCACCGGACCGGACCTGCCCCCACCGCCGACCAGTTCCCGACCTGACCACCTGTTCGACCAACCAGAGGAGACACCGCATGCCGAGCGTCGAGCGCACCGTCACGACCGACCAGCCGATCGAGAAGGTCTGGGCCTACCTGTCCGACTTCACCACCACCGAGCAGTGGGACCCGCCCACCGTCACGACCACCCGCACCGCCGGCGACGGCGCCGTGGGCACGACGTACACGAACGTCTCGAAGTTCCTCGGCAACGAGAGCGAGGTCCACTACGTCGTCACCGAGCACGTGCCGCTCGAGCGGCTCCAGCTCAAGGGTGACGCCGGGGACTCCCTCAGCCTGCTCGACACGATCACCTTCGCCCGCGAGGGCTCCGGCACGGCGGTGACCTACCACGCGGAGTTCGAGCCGCACGGCGCCGCCAAGCTCGCCGAGCCGCTCATGCCGCTGGGGCTCAAGATCCTCGCCGACAAGGTCGCGAAGAGCATGAAGGAGCACCTCGACGCGCTCTGAGCGCGGCGTTGCACCGGTCCGCGCCGGGGAGCGCCGGTCCGCGCCGGGGAGCGGTGAGGTGTGGGAGTTCTCATACGGGCCGGACCGCCCACCGCCCGCTCGCTCGTGGGCCCGAGGGCGGACCTGTCAGCCGCCGTCGACGACGCGCAGCAGACCACCCACGACGCCGACGTACGCCGTGCCGTCCGGGCCAAGGCTGACCGGCGCGTAGTTGTTGTTGTGGCCCAGGTTGCTGCCGGCGTAGCGCGACCAGACCTCGCGCCCGGTCCGGGCGTCGATCGCGGTGAAGAAGAAGGCGTCGGGCGCGATCTCGCCCGGGGTGGGCGCCGTCATCGGGACCTCGTGGGCCGCCGGATGCGTGTAGGTGTAGATCAACCCGGAGCCGCGGCTGAGCTTGCTGACCAGGCTCGGCACCCGCACACCCGAGTTGCTCCACGCGACCCGGCAGCCGCCGTCGCGGAAGTCGACCGCGACCTTGACCATCCCCGGCACCGTGTCGGCGGAGCGACCCGAGGTCACCTCGGGCAACGGCCCGGTGTAGCCGTAGTTGTTCTCCACGACCAGACCGCCCGGCACGGAGATGAGGCTGTTCTCGGTGTTGCCACGGTCGGCGGGGAAGACCGGCTGCCGGCACACGGGGCGCCGCCCCGGTCCGGCCTCTCCCCGCCGGAAGACCAGGACGTGCATCCGGGGGTCGGCGTTGTCGGTGATCGCGATCGAGCCACCACCCGGCGAGTCGGCGCGACCGATGAGGGTGGGGGTCGTGCCGCTGCCGCGGCTCACCTGGCCGGGCTTGAGGCGGCTGCCCCGGTCGTAGACCTGTCGCCAGCTCACCTGCGGCGCCCCGCGTCGTACGTCGAAGCGGTAGAGCGCGTGCGTCGACACGACGAACACGCCCCCGGACTCGTCCATCGCGAAGCTGTTGGCGATCGTCTCGGGGCGCGGCAGCCTCAGGTGGCGCACCTCGCCGCCGCGCGTCACGAAGCCGACGACCCCGGAGACGGTGACGAACCACAGCCGGCCCGACCAGTCCGGCAGCGCGCTCTGGATGCCCGAGCCGTCCACGACCCGGCTCAGGTCGACGTCGCGCACCACGCGGAAGGTGTCGCCGGCACGGGCCAGCGTCAGGACGTGGCCGGTGAAGGTCGACACCACCGCACGGTCGCGATGGTCGAGGTAGAAGTAGCCCCCACCGGAGAAGCTGCTGAACGAGAAGCTGCCGACCTCGCGCGGCGGCAGCTCGTAGGACGCCAGCGTCGACAGGTCGTCGGGGTCGATCATCCGCAGCGTCGCACCCGTCGGTGAGACGCACACGGTGACGATGCGCCCCTGCCGGTCGAAGGTCACCGACGCGCACTCGGCCCCCACCATCGTGGTCGAGACCTGCAGGTCACGACCGAGCGGTCCGGCCACGTCGTAGGAGTCGGACTGGTAGCCGTCGTTGTGGATGTTGCTGCCCCCGTTGGCGGCCATGAACGGGTTCTGCGGCAGCCGTTGCGGCGCGAAGGGACGAGCGGTCGCCACCTCGCCGGTGAACGGCACCACCAGCGCGTCGCGCGGGTCCGAGGGGATGGGCACGGCCGGGGTCGCGGCCCAGGCTGTGAGGGAGGCGGTCAGGGAGCCGGACAGGACCAGGGCGAGGGTGACGGCGAGGAGCCGTCGGAGCGGGGGCGCGATCACGGGTCCACAACGACCCCGCCCCCGCTCAGGTCACGCCGGCCACTCACGACCGGCCCGTCACAGGTGGTCGGGCACGACCAGTGCGTCGGGGTCCTGACGCACCGGCATCCCGGCCACCGCCACCCGGGTGAGCTCGACGGCGGTGGCGAGGACGCGACCGCGGCGCCTGGCCGGCAACGCGTCCCACGCACCGGGCTTGCGGTGCTCCATGACGTCACGGCTGGCTGACCGCGCCGCCTCGGTCAGCTCGGTGTCGGTGAACTCCGGTCGCGCCCCCACCGTGGGGCGCTCGGGCAGCGCGGTCAGGACCGGCAGCACGACCTCGCCGGCCCTCACCTTGAGCCGCCACTTCGTCATCCGCTCCAGCGCGTCGTACGCCGTGCCGGCGTCACCGCGGCGCCACGGCGGGCGGGTGGCGGCGTGCAGCCGTCGGGCCACCGCGTCGACGGCCACCGTCATCTCGTGCTCGGTGAACCTCATGGGGACCATGGTCCCAAACCCGGTAGTCACAACGGGCCAGGGAGGTCCCCTCCATCGGGTGATGCTGCTGGCTCCCCGCCGGGAGGATGATGGTCGTCAGGTGAGGAGCCGCGGCCATGGAGGACGACGAAGCACAGCTGATCCACGACATGCGCAACACCACCCTGGTCCTGAAGGGTGCCGCGCAGCAGCTGCACGAGCACCATGACGCGATGACGCCTGCCATGCGTGCCAACCTGACGGCCATGCTGGTGCGGCGCAGCGACATGTTGGCCCGCCTGCTGACGGACCTGACCACCAGCCACCAGGTGGAGCGCGACGACCTCGCGCTGGCGATGCAACCGGTGTCCCTGGCGACCCTCTGCCGTGAGGTCCTCGAGGAGGGCGAGCTCCCGGTCGCCACCCAGGTGGTCCTGGACCTCCACGACGACGCCGTCGTGCTCGCCGACCCGCTGCGCGTGACCCAGGTCCTCGACAACCTGGTCACCAATGCCCTGCGCTACGGCGGCGCCCAGGTGCGCGTCAGCGCCACCCGCGCCGGCAGCGTGGTCCACCTGGCCGTCAGCGACGACGGTCCGGGGGTGCCCGACGACCTCGTCGACACCCTCTTCGACGCCTACGTCCGCGGTGCCTCATCCCCCGGGCTGGGCGGCAGCGGGCTGGGGCTGCTGATCGCCCGCCAGCTCTGCGAGGCCATGGGTGGCAGCCTTTCCTACGCCCATCACGGCGGCGCCCGGTTCACCGCCACCTTCGCGGCGCTGCCCACCTCCGACGTGCCCGTGACTGGTCGGGACGTGGCCCACGCGGGCCACTCGGTCGCCTTCTGGACGGCGACCGACCGGATGGCGCGCGACCTCACGGACTACGTCGCCCACGGCCTGCTCGCCGGCGAGGCGGTCGTCGTGGCGGCGACCGCCGCCCACCACGACCTGCTCCACGAGGGCCTCACGGCCCTCGGCATCGACCCGCACGGGGCGATCGCCTCCGGACAGTACGTCGCGCTCGACGCCGACGAGCTGCACCTCGACCTCGCCCCCCACGACCACATCGACCCGGAGCGCTTCGCGAGCCTCGTCGCGGCGCCCGTCACCGCGGTCGCCCGGCGGTGGCGCACCGTGCGGGTCTACGGCGAGATCGTCGACCTCTACTCGCGCCGCGGCGACGACCAGCTCGCCCTGGAGCTCGAGGCGTGCTGGAACGAGCTGCGCCGCGACATCTCGTTCCCCCTGCTCTGCGCCTACGAGCTGACCCCCGACGAGGTCGTCCCGTCCTTCTGCGACTGCCACGACGCCGTCGTCGCGATCTGAGGTTCTCGGCCCGGGCGGACCGACTTCCCTCAGTTCCCGGCCCGGTGCGCCGATGTTCATCGTGACGAGGAGGTCACGACATCCGCGTCAGCCACGATGACGACGACGTCGAGCCGAGGAGCGGACCATGGACCCCCACCCCCTGACCGTCACCACGACGGTCTCCTTCCGCACCCACGACACGTGGACGCCCACCGACACCACCCTCACCGGGGTGCTCAGCGACGGTCGCGAGGTCCAGGTGGTCACGCACAACGACCACACCGTCGGACCCGGCGAGCGCATCATCGCCCACCGCGCCTGGCTCGAGGGCAGGCTGCTCGTCACGCCCGGCCGGGCCGCTCCCCCGCGCCTGGTGGTCCCGCTCGACGAGCTCACCGAGCGGTCGCTCGCCGAGGCCGTGCGTCGGTGGCTGCTGCACGACGTACGTCTCACCGCCTGAGTGATGCGTCACGGCGCGGGTACCGGTCTGGCATGGCACTCATCGACAGCACCGGCTTCGCCCACGTCCGCCTCACCGTCACCGACATCGCGCGCTCCAAGGCGTTCTACGACACCGTCTTCGGCTGGCCCGCCGCGATCGACGCCTCCGAGCACGTCGAGGAGCCCGGGGTGACCGAGTCTCCCGAGCAGTTCTACGGCGGCGTCGTCTACCAGACCCCGCAGGGCACCCTGTTCGGCCTGCGCCCCGTCGGCTCGCAGACCTTCGACTCGAGCAGCACCGGTCTCGACCACGTCAGCTTCCAGGTCGACGGCCTCGAGGCGCTGAAGCATGCGCAGACCAACCTCGACGGGGCCGGCATCGCGCACGGCGAGATCAACGTCCTGGAGGACGCGGGCCTGGCGATCCTCTCCTTCCAGGACCCCGACGACATCAACCTCGAGCTGACCGCCGCGCTCGACTGACCGGTGGCGGGCGGCCCGCCCTTCTTGCGGGCCACCTGGGCCAGCAGGGATAGTGCAGGGATGCCCGAGCGATCGCTCGGCCCTAGTTCAGGAGACCCGTGACCGACCTGCGCGACCACACCATCCCCGCCCCGTCCGCCCGTGCGCAGGAGCTGCGCGCGGGCATGGAGGGCTTCATGCGCGACCGGGTGCTGCCCGGCGAGGCGGAGTACGCCGCGCACCGCGCTGCCGGCGGTCCCCACGACCACGCGGTCCCTCCGGTCATCGAGCGGCTCAAGGCGGAGGCGCGCGAGCTCGGCCTGTGGAACCTCTTCCTGCCCTCCGAGTCCGGGCTCACCCAGCTCGAGTACGCCCCGATCGCCGAGCTCTCCGGGTGGAGCAACGACCTCGGTCCCGAGGCGATCAACTGCCAGGCACCCGACACCGGCAACATGGAGCTGCTGCACCTGCTCGGCACCGAGGAGCAGAAGGCGACGTGGCTCGAGCCGCTGCTCGCCGGGGAGATCCGCTCCGCCTTCGCCATGACCGAGCCCGACGTCGCCAGCAGCGACGCGACCAACATCGCGACGCGCATCGTGCGCGACGGTGACGACTACGTGATCAACGGCCGCAAGTGGTGGACCAGCGGGGCCATGGACCCGCGCTGCTCGGTCCTGATCGTCATGGGCAAGACCGACCCGGAGGCCGCCACTCACCGCCAGCAGTCGATGGTGATCGTGCCTCGCGACACCCCCGGCGTGACGGTCGTGCGCGACCTGCCGGTCTTCGGCCACCACGACCAGCACGGCCACGCGCTGGTGACCTTCGAGGACGTGCGCGTCCCCGTCACGAACGTCATCGGCGAGGAGGGCGGTGGCTTCGCGGCCGCCCAGGCCCGTCTCGGCCCGGGTCGCATCCACCACTGCATGCGGGCCCTCGGTGCCGCCGAGCGCGCGCTGGCCCTGCTGGTCGAGCGCGCCGAGTCACGTGTCGCCTTCGGGGCCCCGCTCGCCGACCAGGGCGTCGTACGTCAGCAGATCGCGGAGTCGCGCCTGGAGATCGAGCAGGCCCGCCTGCTCTGCTACCGCGCCTGCCAGGTCATCGACACCGAGGGCAACAAAGCCGCCAAGGACCTCGTCGCCATGGCCAAGGTCGCCGTCCCGCGTGCTGCCACCAACGTCATCGACCGTGCGATCCAGGTCCACGGCGGCGCCGGCATCACCGACGTCACTCCGCTGGCCGCGATGTACGGCTGGCACCGCGCCATGCGGCTCTTCGACGGCCCCGACGAGGTGCACCTGCGCTCCATCGCGCGCTCCGAGCTCGGTCGTACGCCGGTGCTGCCGCCCGGCGCCGTCGTCGTCTGACGGGTCGGCGCTTCACCAGCGCCGGGTGGCCAGCGCGGGACGTCATGCGCAGCGTGGAGGCGACTCCACCCTCCGTATGACGTCCCGGACCCGGCAGCCGGCTCTCAGGGCCGGGCGGTCACCCGCTCGGCCAGCCGCACCGCGGCGTGCTGGACCAGCGCGGCGTGCTCGGCGTCGAGCACGGCCCGCTCCGGCACCAGGCCGCCGAGCAGCGCGGCGGGCCGGGTCAGCCAGGCCCAGGCGCGCCAGGGGTCCATGCCGGCGGCGAGCAGTGGCGCGAGCACGGGTGCGAGCTCGGGTCGCGGCTCACCGGTGGCGTCGAGCTGGAAGGCCGGGACGACCGTGCGGAGGTCGGTGGCCAGCACCAGCAGCCGGTGGTCCGCGCCGGCCCTGTGCACGGCGAATCGGGTCGCGTTGACCGACGCACCGCGCACCTGCGCGAGATCCTCGTAGCCGAACCACGCACTGCTCAACAGCTCCTCGCGCAGCCTCGCCTGTCGCGCCATGAGCACCAGGGCGACCGGGACGGCGTGCTCGGGCTCGGCGCCCTGCTCGTGCAGCAGGCGGTCGAGCTCCTCGAGCTGGTCGGCCGCCAGGGGTGACCCGGTCAGCGGGTCGGTCCACACCGCGCGTCCGTCGGCCTCGTCACGCACGAAGGTCGGCAGCCCGGCCGCGGCGAGCTGACCGGTGAGGTCGAGGTCCTCCAGCCAGGAGGCGAGTCGCTCCCCGAGCGGTGCGTCGTCGGCGGTCATGGGACCAGCCTGCCGCACCGGGCTGGCCACGCCGGCACTGCCTCAGCAGGCGGTGCCGCGGTCCACGGACAGCACGGCGCCGGTGACGGAGGCCGCGGCGTCGGAGGCGAGGTAGGCCACCGCGTCGGCGATGTCGCTGGCCGGCATGAAGCCGTAGCGCGCCCCGGCGGTCTCCATCAACAGCCCCCAGTCGAGGTCGCTGTCGGGATGCTCGGCCGCGGCGTTGGTCGGCAGGTCGGTCTGGACCCCTCCGGGACAGATCGTGTTGACCCGGATGCCGTCGGCGGCGAGCTCCAGCGCCAGCGACTTCATCAGCAGGACCACGCCGCCCTTGGACGCGCAGTAGGCCGCCTGGTAGGGCTGCGCCCGCAGCCCCGCGATCGAGGCGATGGTGACGATGTTGCCGCGCGACTCCCGCAGGTGCGGGAGCGCCGCGTGGCTGACCAGCATGGGCCCGGTCAGGTTGACGCCGAGGTGACGCTGCCAGGTGGCGACGTCGAGGTCCTCGAACCTGCGGAACTGGTCGATGCCGGCGACGTTGACCACCACGTCGAGCCCGCCCAGCCGCTCGACCGTCGCGGCGACGGCAGCACGCACGGACGTCTCGTCGCTGACGTCGCAGGCCAGCACCGTCGAGCCCGACTCATCGCCGGGCGCCAGGTCGAGCCCGACCACCGCGGCCCCCTCCGCCTCCAGCAGCTCGACCGTCGCGCGGCCGACACCGCCCGACGCCCCGGTCACGAGGACCCGCTTCCCGTCGAACCGTCCACCCATGACCAACCTCCATAAACTAGAACACGATCTAGTTCTGCAGTGTGGCACTAGGTTCTCCCTCGTGCCGACATCGACCCTCGCCCAGCAGCTCCTCGACGCCCAGGTGCGCTTCCACCTCGACCGGCTCACCGGCGAGGACCTCGGTCCGACGGTCGCGGCCATCGCCGACAGCCTGCTCGACGCCGCCGGCACCCACCAGGTCGCCGACCTGGTGGACCGCGGGGCGGTCAAGGACATCGTGACGCGCTCGCTCGCGAGCGTCCCGAGCAGCGCCGCCGTCAGCGCCATCGTCGAGCTCGCCGTCCAGGTGGTCCACGACGGCCCCGACGAGGCCTACCCGCTCGGCGACGTCGTCGACCGCGACCAGGTCGAGGTCCTCCTCGACGAGCTGCTCGCGCTGAGCCCGGTGCTGGAGCGCGGCCTCGAGCGGCTGACTGCGAGCCCCCTGGTCGGCACGATGGCCTCGCGCTTCATGGGACGCGTCGTCGCCGAGGTGCTGCAGGCCAACAAGGCCGTGGCCGACAAGGTGCCCGGCCTCGGCTCCCTGATGTCCTTTGGCACCAGCGCCGCCAGCAGGATGGTCGGTGCCGCCGACAAGCAGCTCGAGGGGCTCATCGGCGACACGGTCGGCAAGGGCGGCACCTTCGCCGTACGACGCCTCAACCGGATCATCATCGAGACCCTCCAGGACCCGACGACCCGCGAGGCCTTGCTGCAGGTCTGGGACCTGGTCGCCCAGGAGCCGGTCGCGGGCCTCGGCGAGCACGTGAGCGCCGACGAGGTGTCTGGCGTGGTCGACGCCGCCCACGACCTGGCGATCAGCACCCTGGCGCACGAGCGGGTCGCCCGGCTCTCCGACGCGGTGGTCGAGGCGTTCTTCGAGCGCTTCGGCGGCTACACCCCCACCGAGCTGCTCGCCGAGCTGGACCTCGAGCGCGCCGACCTGGTCGCCGACCTGGTCCGGATCGCGCCCGGGGTGGTCGGCGCCCTCCAGGAGTCCGGCGACCTCGAGCGGCTGCTGCGCGAGCAGGTGGCGCCGTTCTACGACTCCCCCGAGGTCGCCGCACTGCTCGGCTGAGCACCGCCGCCCTGCGCCACCAGCGGCAGCCGTCGGTCACTGACGAACTCCCTCGTGGTCCCGTCGACGGGGTCGGTGAAGGACAGCTCGGCCGCCAGCAGCTGCAACGGCCGGCTGAAGTCGTCCACCGAGGTCTCGCGCACGACGGGGTAGAGGGGGTCGCCCACGATCGGGATCCCGAGACCGTGCAGGTGCAGCCGCAGCTGGTGGGTGCGCCCGGTGCGCGGAGTGAGCCGGTAGAGCGCCAGGTCCTCCTCGCCGAGCCCGCCACCCGGCAGCCGCGACTCGAGCTCGACCAGGGTCTCGGCGTTGGCGGGAGCACCGGGCACGACCTCGGCCTGCCACGCTCCGCGGACCTTGCGGAGGTGGTCGTGGACGGTGCGCGGCAGGTCCAGGTCGATCCGCCACGGGGCGAGGGCGCGATAGGTCTTGCGGACCGTCCCGTGCTCGAACATCACCTGGTAGGGCCCGCGCCAGCGCTTCTCGGTCGCCAGGAGCAGCAGTCCCGAGGTGATCCGGTCGAGCCGGTGCAGGGGTGAGAGCTCCGGCAGCCCGAGCTCGTCGCGCAGCCGCACCACGACGCTCTGACGCACGTGCTGGCCGCGCGGGATGGTGGAGAGGAAGGCGGGCTTGTCGACCACCAGGATCCGGTCGTCGCGGTGCACCACCCGGATCTCCCCCGGCACCACCACCTCCTCACGCAGGTCCCGGTGGAACCAGACGAAGGTGTGGGGCCGGTAGGGATCGTCGTCCGCCACCGGCCGCAGGTCGTCGTGGACGAAGCGCCCGGCGCCGAGCATCTCGTCGACGTCGGTGTGCCCACCCAGCTTGTCGCGCAGCCAGTCCCCCATCGTCAGCCAGGTCGCCGGCGGCCCGCCGGGCCGCACCCGGTCCGGCGTACGCACCCAGGCAGCGCTCAGCCCGTGGCGCGGCGGGAGCGGGGAGCGCGGGGGCACGACGTCAGGCTAGGGGGCCGAAGGATCCCGGCCGTCAGATCCCACCCACCCGGGCGAGGACGCGCGGCGGTGTCCCGGCGTAGAATTCTCAAGTGCACGAAGTCTCGGTCATCGCCTACTTCGCCGACGACCCCACCCGGACCTACCAGCTGGTCCAGTGGCTCCCCGTCCTCGAGGTGCTCCACCCTGCCCACCCGGTCGGCATCGTCGTCCGCGACCCCGAGTCCGCGGTCGTCCTCCGGGCCCGCACGACCCTGCCCGTCTTCGAGGCCCCGACGTTCCCCGAGCTGACCGACCTCTACGCGCGCCTCGACGCCAAGGTCGTCCTCTACTGCAACAACTCGATCCTCAACTTCCAGTCGCTGATCGACGCCCGCCTCCTGCACGTGCACATCAATCACGGTGAGAGCGACAAGCAGTCCATGGCGAGCAACAACGCCAAGGCCTACGACCGCGTCTTCGTCGCCGGCAAGGCCGCCGTGGAGCGTCACGTCGCCGGGCTGATGGAGTTCGACACCAACTGCCTGGTCCGCATCGGGCGCCCCCAGCTCGACCTGCGCCCCGCTCCCCTGCTCGCGCCCAGCACCCGTCGCACGGTCCTCTACGCCCCCACCTGGGAGGGCGACGCCGACTACAACGACTACACCTCCCTGGACACCCGCGGCGTCGACCTCGTGCGCGCGATCCTCGCCGTCCCCGACGTCCGGCTGGTCTACAAGCCCCACCCCAAGGTCGTCACCAGCACCACGCCCGCGGTCGCCGCTGCGCACCTCGACATCCTCGCGCTGGTGGGTGACGCCGCGCACCGTGATCCCGACGCCGGGCACGTGGCGGTCACCGTCGGCGACATCCTGGCGATCATCCCCGACTGCGACGCCATGGTCACCGATGTGTCGTCCGTGGGGCTCGACTGGCTCTACCTGCGCACCGACAAACCGATCTTCATCACCGACCGGCACCACGACGCCGAGCGGCTGCGCCGTGACGTGCCCGTCAGCCGCTGCGCCGACGTCGTCGACAAGCAGGACCCCTCCTCGCTCACGGAGCTCGTCGCGGCCCGGCTCGACCACGACGAGCACCACCTCGCCCGGGTGGCCATGCGGCACCACTACTTCGACGACCTCCAGGTCGGCGACAGCACCGTGCGGTTCCTCGACACCGTCTCCGCGCTGGTCGCGCGGCGCGACCGGCTCCTGGGCGCCACGACGACCGACGGCGAGAGTGACCCCATCACGGCGTGACGCGCGATGATGGCGTCATGACCTCGACCCCCACCGCCGCCCACCGGGCAGCCCTGGGGCGCGGCCTGAGGGACGTGCGCGCCGAGCGGGGGCTCACCCTGCGCGACCTCGCAGACCTGCTCCAGGTCAGCCCGGCCACGCTGAGTGCCATCGAGAACGGCCGCACCGGGGTCACCACCGACCGCGTGGAGCGCCTCGCCGCGGTCCTGGATGTGACCGTCGACCGGCTCTTCGGCCAGACGAACGACGTCGCCGGCGTGGCACCGACGCTGCCGATCACGCACAGCGAGCAGAGTCACTGGCGGACCTTCGCACCGCTGCTCCTCGACCCTGCGCTGGAGGGCGCGCTGCTGTCGTTCGTCGACCTCGGCTACCACGGCGCCCCGATGCGCACGATCGCCGAGCGGGCCACCCTGTCCGTGCCCGGGCTCTACCACTACTACGCCAGCAAGCAGGAGATGCTCGTCGCCCTCCTCGACCTGACGATGTCCGACCTGGGGGCCCGGTGCGAGGCAGCGCGGAGCGAGGGCACCGACCCCGTGCAGCGCTTCGCCCTCGTCGTGGAGTGCCTCGCGCTCTACCACACGCACCGCCGCGAGCTGGGCCTCGTCGGTGCCTCGGAGATGCGCAGCCTGGAGCCCGAGGCGCGGGAGCGGCTGACCGGACTGCGGCGCGACGTGCAGCACCTCGTCGACGCCGACGTCGAGGCCGCCGTCGCGGCCGGGCAGTTCCTCACCACGCAACCGCACGAGGCGGCCCGCGCGGTCGTGACCATGTGCACCGCGCTCGCGCAGTGGTTCCGGGCCGACGGACCGGAGCCCGCCGAGCACGTCGCGCGCCAGTACGTCGACTTCGCGCTCGACCTGGTCCGGTGGGTGGGGCGGGCCTGAGCCCCGGCGCGGCGCTCCCGGCGCGGACGTCATCCGGTGGGTGGAAGCGACTCCACGATCCGCATGACGTTGCGCCTGTCGGCCTCAGCGGTGGGTGGTGGCGCTCGTGCGACCCGTGCGACGTCGTACGTCGATCGCGGTGAGCAGCATGCCCGTCGCCAGGGTGGCACCCACTCCCTCGCCCGCGCGCAGCCGGAGGTCGAGCAGGGGCTCGAGCCCCAGGTGCTCCAGCACATGAGCATGCGCGCGCTCCCGGCTGCGCTGGCCGGCCACGAGGTAGGCCGCAGCGCCGGGCTCGAGCTCGACGGCGACGAGGCCGGCGACGCTCGTGGCGAGTCCGTCGAGCACGGTGACGGTGCCGTGGGCTGCGGCGCCGAGCACCGCACCGGCGAGCAGGCAGGTCTCAGGGCCGCCGAGCGCGGCCAGCGCCTCGGTGGCGTCGAGGCGGCGGGCGCCGGCGTGTTGGTGCCGTGCCCGGGCGAGGGCCTGGTCGACGACCCAGGTCTTGCGGTCGAGGATCGCGGAGTCGGAGCCGGCGCCCAGCCCGACGACCTCGGTCGCGGGCAGGTCCAGCAGGGCGGCGGCCAGGGCGGCCGCGACCGTGGTGTTGCCGATGCCGGCCTCACCCAGCGCGAGCACCGCGTGGTCCCGGGCGATCTCGGCACCGACGCGGCGCCCGTGCTCCAGGAGCTCCTCGACCCGGGCCGGGCCGAGGGCGTCGGTGTGCACCAGGTCGCCCGTGGAGGTGCCGGCGTCGACGACCCGGAACGCCAGTCCGGTCGAGCGCGCGGTGGCGGCCCCGATCGACTCCCCGGCCAGGCTGGCGGCCAGCACCTCGTCGGTGACGTCGTCGGCGAACGCCGAGACGCCGAGGGTGGTGACCGGGTGGCGGCCGACCGCCAGGAGCAGCTCACCGCTCGGTGCCCCGGGTCGGTCCCGGTCACCGTCAGCGCGGTGCCGCAGCACGGCCTCGACCCGGTCGACGTAGCGGTCCAGCACCCCGAGCGAACCCGGGGGCGTGAGGAGCGCGTCGGCCTCGTCTCGCACCG
The DNA here is from genome assembly GCF_031397825.1 of Nocardioides sp. Lineage (GTDB taxonomy): Bacteria > Actinomycetota > Actinomycetes > Propionibacteriales > Nocardioidaceae > Nocardioides. The sequence continues at coordinate 16,040 of NZ_JANNML010000091.1, read as the reverse complement.
CCACGACCTCGCCGCGGTCGGGCGCGCGCAGGTGGGAGATCGGCGGCGCGGAGGCGTCCTCGCTCCAGCGCTCGGCCAGCACGACCTCGCTCAGCGGCCGCTTGTGCGACCACCCGGCGCGCTGGAGGCCGGGGGCGGGCGGGCGCTCGTCGGGCCAGCCGAGGCACAGCCACCCCAGGGTCACGACGCCATCCGGCAGCCCGAGCAGTCCCTCGAGCTCCACGGGGTCGAAGAGCGTCACCCAGCCGACCCCGAGACCCTCGGCGCGGGCCGCCAGCCAGAGGTTCTGGATCGCCGCGGCGCAGGACCAGAGGTCGGAGTCGGGGAAGGTGGCGCGGCCCAGCACCCCGGCCGCGGGCGTACGCCGGTCGCAGGCCACCACGATCCCCAGGGGTGCCTCGCGGATGCCCTCGAGCTGGAGGTCGAGGAGCCGCCGCGCGGCGTCGGGGGCCAGCCCCCTTGCCTGGCGCAGGCGGTGCTCGTCGGCCATCCGCGCGGCCCGGTCGCGGGTCTCGGGGCGGGAGACGACGATGAAGCGCCACGGCTGGCTGTGGCCCACCGACGGCGCGGCGTGCGCCGCCGACAGCACCCGCTCCAGTACCTCGGGGTCGACCCCGTCGGGTCGGAACCGGCGGATGTCGCGGCGCGCGGCGAGCACCTCGTAGAACGACCCGCGCGCCTCCTCGGGGAACGCCCAGGCAGCGACGTCGGCAGCCCGCTCGGCTGCCGTCGTACGGTCGCCGACGAGGGGCACCGGCCGCTTCCAGGTCATGGTCGGCGAGTGTAGGGCGGTCCTCCTCCCGGGCCGGTGCTGGGATCAGGCGAGGTAGATCAGCGCGGCTCCGCCGAGCGCGAGCAGCCAGCTGGCGAAGCTGCCGATGAGGAAGTACTCGGTGACGTCACTGGGCCCGTCCGTCGGCAGCGTCTGCTGCTGCTGGGCGCGCTGCAGCTCGGGGAAGCGGAGCAGCCCCTTGGCGGCGACCACGATCGCGGCTGCGGTGAGCTCGCCCAGGGCACCGAGACCGACGATGAAGATGCGCTCCATCGGGCCGAGCACCCGACCACCCTTGAGCTGCTTCTCGTTGGTCGTGGCCGGCACCCCGACAGCGTCGAGCAGGAGCCGCACCACGATGTTGGCCGTCACCAGCTGGGCAGCCACGACACCGAGCGCGACCACGAGGTCGGAGGCGGGCCACCTCGACGCGATCGTGCGGTCGACGAAGCCGGGCCAGGTCAGCGGGTCGTCGACCAGCTGGACCCCGAGCAGGGCCGTCACCGCGCCGGTGCCGAGCGCGGCGAAGGCCGCCGCCCGGGCGAGGTCACGCTCGCGAGCGCTGCGCCGCGGGTCGAGAGCCGCGGTGGAGGCAGCCAGCCAGGCGGCCAGGAGGGCGCCGAGCAGGACGAGGAGCAGCAGCCCCCGGGCGAAACCGGGCTCGAGCAGCACCAGGCCCAGCAGGAGCACGGCGACGGCCGCACCGAGGCAGCCAGCGAGCCGGCGCAGCGTGACCACGTCGTGGGAGGCGCGCAGGAGGTCACCGACCCCGATCGAGGCCAGCCACAGGCCCACCAGCACCAGGCTCACGTCAGTCCTCCTCGAGATCGGCGGCGAAGCTGCGATGAGCATCGCGCACGGCACCGACACCGCGCGCGAACTGCTGGCTCACCGCCGACTTGCTGATCCCCTCGGCCGCCGCGATCTCGGTCTGGCTGGCGCCCGACAGGGCCGACGCGAGCAACCGCCAGCCCCGATCGCCGAGCCGGTCGACCAGGGCGTCGCGCGTCAGCAGGAAGGCGTTGACACGGCCGGCGTCGGGACCGACGTACCAGGTCCGCTGCGCGGCGCGGCGCGGCCGGCCCAGCACGTCGAGGGCGTCGCGCGCCGCCCACCAGCCCGGACCGTCCTGGAGCAGGGGCCGTCGTTGCCGGCCGTGCACCGTCACCTCGCCGTGACCGAGGCCGCAGCGCACGTCGGCGTCGGGCAGCAACGCCAGGCGCACCAGCAGCGCGGCCAGCGCCGCGTCCGCGACGGTGGTGAAGGCACCCTGGAACTCGTCACCGACGGTCGTCTCGAGCGCCTGGGCCGGGGAGACCAGCGCGGAGACGTCGTCGAGCACCTCGGCGAGGCGGACCTGGAAACCTGCCCGGTCGGCGATCGCACGGGATCCGACGACGTCGCCGATGAGGGGGTGAAGGACGGGCACGAGTTCAGGTTATACCTGAACTATCGCAAAGTTAAGCATTCATCCGGTGCCGATCGGTCTCGACCGACCGGGTCGAGAAGCCGCGTTGGAGCGCCCACCCCACCGCCTGGCTCCGGGTGGCGACCCCCATCTTGCGGTAGGCGGTGCGCACGTAGGTCTTGACCGAGTTGATGCTGAGGTAGAGCCGCGCGGCGATCTCGTGGTTGCTCAGGCCGAGGGCGATCAGGCCGATGACGTCGACCTCGCGTGCGCTCAGGCCGCCACTGCGGTCCAGCAGCTGGAGCCGCCCGTCCAGCGCGCCGTCGACCCGGTCACCCTCCGGCGTGAGCGCGGCGGCACAGATCTTGCGCACCAGCTCGTCGCTGGTCACCGAGAGGAACACGATGCCCTCGCTGCCGGCAGGCGTGGGCCGATCGCCGGGAGCGCGCTGCACGTGCGAGGCCAGCACCACCACGGCGGGACGTACCCCCTCCGGCGACGTCGGCAGCACGAGCTGCGGTCCGTCGTAGGCGACGGCATCGAGCACGACCACGTGCACGTCGGCGTCGGACAGGCCGTGGTGTCGGTCCAGGACCTCGACCCGATCACCGTGGGCGGCCAGGAGCCCCACGAGGCCATGGAAGATCAGGTCCCGATCGGAGACGATCACGGTACGCACCGGGCGGCTCGACATGAGAGTGGCACCTTACCGGTGTGGTGACCTCGCGGCACCACCGTTCCCGTCTCGGTCGACGGGAACGATGACCCACGCGCACGAGGCGGTGGTGATCCGTCCTCGAGGACGGTCACCCCCACGACGTGACACCCCACAGTGACAGGTCTCACGGCCCTTGGGAACCTCGGACTGTCAAGAGGTGAACTGATGCATGTGCGGTCGGGATCTCGGGCTCGGCACCACCGGCACGAGCGCCCTGTTCCTGCTGGTCAGCCTCGGCTCCGTCGTCTGCCTGCGTCGGCTGCTTCCCCCCACCAGGACCGGGCCCCCACCCACGCCTGAGAGCGCCTTCAGGAAGCTGTGGGAACTTGATGCCGTGGTGACCCGGGTCGATGCAGCCGTGCTGTGGCTGCGCGCGCTCGCGGTCGCCTCGGCCTTCTTCTTCCTCGGCGTCGCGGGCCACGTGACAGCGGACGGTCGGCTCCCGGGTGTGCCGGTGCTGACCGCCTTCTTCGCCGTCTCGGTGCTGCTGAGCGTGCCGATGCTGACCCGCCCGGCCTCGACCGCCCGCGTCGTGGTCATCGTGACCGTCGGCCAGACAATGCTCCACGTCCTGCTCGGGGCCACCGCCGGGCACGTCGGTGACGCCGCCCGCGCAGCCACGACCAACCTCGGCACGACGGCCCCGGGCGCGACGGGTTCCCTCCCGCTGGTCGATGGTCGTCGCCTGGGCTCGCTCCAGGACGCCTACGCGCCGGCCGTCGGGGTGGAGGCTCCGACACCGGCCCTGCCCGTCGGGCAGCTCCTCGACGACGTCCAGGCCGACGCGCCGATGATGGCCGCGCACCTCGCCGTCGCCGTGCTCGTCGGGCTCTGGCTCGCCTGCGGGGAGCGCGCCCTGTGGACCCTGGTCGCGCTGGCCGGGCGGCAGGTCGTGCCGGCTGTGGTCGTCCACCCCCCGGTCGGTCTCCCCGCCCGCGTCGTCCCGCTCCCGGCGCACCGGCTCCCGGTCCGCACGACCGACCACCTCACGGCACCGCGCTCCCGACGCGGGCCACCGCTCCTCGCCGCCTGACCTCATCACCCACTCCTGCCCGCGCCACCGTCCCTCCCGACGCTCGCGCGGCACCCCGTCATCCGCGAAGGAATCCGCATGTCCCAGAACAAGAAGAAGCAGCCCCACCTCCCGCCCGTCCCCGGCGCCGGCCGGCACGACCGCAGCGAGCAGCGCGCCGCAGCCGCTCGCCTGGTGCGCGACCAGGCGAAGCGCGCCAAGCGCCGCACCCTGCTCATCCAGTCAGGGATCGGCGCGATGGCCGTCATCGTGGTCGTCGCGACCACCGTCGGGATCCTCGCCACCCGTGGCTCCGACGAGCCTGCGGCGACTCCCCCGGGCCTCACCGGCGACGGCGCGGTCCGCTTCGGCGCCGACGACGCCACCGTGACCATCCAAGCCGTCGAGGACTTCCAGTGCCCGGCGTGCCGCGAGTTCGAGTCGGCCTTCGGCGACCTGCTCGCGCAGTACCGCGACAGCGAGGACGTCGCCGTGGACTACCGCCCGATCGCGTTCCTCGACCGCGCCTCCACCACCGACTACTCCAGCCGGGCGCTCAACGCCTCGATGTGCGTGCTCGAGGACGCCGGCGCCGACGCGTGGATCACCATGCACGAGGCGCTCTTCGACCAGCAGCCGCCGGAGGGTGGCGCCGGGCTGAGCGACGACGAGCTCACCCGGATCGCCACGGACGCCGGGGCAGGCGACGTGTCGACCTGCATCGCGGACCGCCCCTACGACGACTGGGCCGCGGACACCACGCAGGCCGTGTTCGACGAGGGCGTCACCGGCACCCCGTCCCTCTTCGTCAACGGCGAGCCGGTCGAGGCCGCGCAGCTCGAGGCGGCCGTCGACGCGGCCCTGTCGTGACCGACCTCGAGACGAAGGTCCCCGAGAAGGCGCGCGCGCACGTTGTGCCGACGCGCGGCTTCGGCCTCGGGCTGGCCGTGCTCGGCGCGATCGGCCTGGCAGCGGCGTTCGCGCTCACCGTCGACAAGATCCGCCTCCTGGAGGACCCGACGTTCACGCCGTCCTGTGACCTCAACCCGGTCCTGTCCTGCGGCTCGGTCATGGTCACCGACCAGGCGTCGGCGTTCGGCTTCCCCAACTCGCTGCTGGGACTCGTGGGCTTCAGCGTCGTCGTCACCGTCGGCGTGCTGCTGGCCATGGGCGCCCGGCTCCCCTCGTGGGTCCTCGTCGGCCTCGCGGGCGGTGCGGGCCTCGGGCTCGCGATGGTGCACTGGCTCGCCTTCCAGAGCCTCTACCGCATCGGCGCCCTGTGCCCCTGGTGCCTGGTGGTCTGGTCGGTGACGATCCCCATCGCTGTCTGGTCGGTGCTGGTCGCGCTGCGGACCACCACCGAGAGCCGTGTCGTCGACGCGCTCTGGTCGGTCCGCTACCTGCTGGTGCTCGGCTGGTACCTGCTCGTGGTCGTGCTCGCGCTGGTCCGCTTCTGGGACTACTGGAGCACGCTGGTCTGACCGGTCCAGAGGGTGACGGCGGCTGCCGGGTTGCGCCCGCGCGGCCGTCGCGCTCAACCGGGGCTGACCGCCGCGCCGGCCTTGCCGGCGTCGGCGTAGGACGGCACGACCGAGACGGTGAGTGGGAAGTCGATGCTCAGGTCGCGGAAGAGCAGGCGTCCGGCCGTCTCGGCGGCCTGCCGGGTCTGCTCGACCACGGCCTCGGCCAGCGCCACCGAGGTGTGCACGACGACCTCGTCGTGGAGGAAGAAGACCAGGTGCGGCCGCTCGGTGAGTGGGCCGTCCCCACCCAGCCCCCACAGCCGGTTGCGGAGGTCCGCGATCCAGCACAGCGCCCACTCGGCGCCGGTGCCCTGCACGACGAAGTTGCGGGTGAAACGGCCGTAGGCCCGCCGGTGGCGGGTCTGGCTGTCCGGGTCGGCCGGTGGGTCGTCGGGATCGCGGTCCCACACCTCCCCCGGGCCGGGCGAGCCACGGCCGAGCAGGGTGCGCACGACCTGCCCGCGCTCCCCGGCGCGGGCCACCTCCTCGACGAGCCCGAAGGCGTCGGGGTAGCGCCGGGTCAGTCCCGCGACCAGGCGGCCGCTCTCACCGCTCGTGGCGCCGTACATCGCGCCGAGCAGGCCGAGCTTGGCGTGGGTGCGGCTCGCGACCGCACCGTCCTCGACCATGCCCTGGTAGAGGTCGGCGCCCCGGGCCGACCGGGCCAACGCGCGGTCACCGCTCATCCCGGCCAGCACGCGCGGCTCGAGCTGCGCGACGTCGGCGACGACGAAGGTCCAGCCGTCGTCGGCCACCGCCGCGGGACGCACCTGCACCGGGAACGACAGCGCTCCCCCGCCGTTGCTCGACCAGCGGCCCGTGCTCGAGCCCGCTGGTTGGTACGACGGACGGAACCGGCCGTCGCGCACCCAGCGGTCGCTCCAGGCCCACCCGTTGGTCTGGAAGAGGTGGGAGAGCTGCTTGTAGCGCAAAAGCACCGGGATGCCTGGGTGCTCGAGCGCCCGCAACGACGACGCCCGGGTGTCGGCCACCTCGAGCCCGGCTCGCTGCAGCGCCGAGAGCAGCTCCGGACGCGAGTCAGGGTTGAGGGCCGGGGCGGCGAAGGCCTCCCGGACCTCGGCCACCAGCGCCTCCAGCACCTGCGGTCGTGCGCCACGAGGCGGGCGCGGACCCAGCAGGTCGACGAGCAGCCGCTCGTGGACGTCCGTCCGCCACGGCACACCGGCGAAGGTCATCTCCACCGCCACCAGGGCACCCGCCGACTCCGCCGCGAGCAGCAGCCCCAGCGCCGCCGACTCGGCAGACGTGGCCACGACTGCCAGCTGACGAGCGTCCTCGAGGTCGGCGCGCAGGTGCTCGGCGGTGTCGTCGACCGAGAAGAGCGCCGGGTCCGACGGCGCGCTCGGCCCGAGCCGGTCCCAGTGAACGCTTTGCACCCCCTCCAGCAGTCGCGCGTCGGCCGCCGGTGCGCGCCGCAGCAGGTGGTGCCCCAGCCGCAGGTCGTGGCACCGCTGCACGCGCACTCCGGCCGCCAACAGGGCCGGCGCCCACCGGGCCGTGTCGTCCCAGACCCACCGCAGCCCGGGCGTGTCCTCGGCCTCGCGCGCCCCGACGTACGACGGGAGGTCGGCTGCTGCCAGCACGTGCTCGTCGCCCTCGACCACCAGCACGCGCTCGCCCGGCAGGCGCGACAGCGAGACGCGGTTCACGAGGACACCCTGACACCTCACGGTGGAGATCTGGCGCGGCCGTGGTCGGGCGAGACCGGTGACCACCGGCGACCTCGAGGGCCGGCCGACCGGCCGTCGTCCTCGTGGGCGGCGCCGATGGCGACGAACGCGGTGCACCGGACGAGCAGGATTCCGACGAGCGGCAGCACGAACCGCGACGACGAGAACGTTGACCAGCTGGTGCAGGCGCCGTCCGCGACCCGCGACGAGCTCGGCTGAGCGGACCGGGCTGGGGTCTCAGGGAGCCTCCGACGGCGGGGTCACGCTGGTGGTCGGTCCCAGTCGTCCAGGGTGTCGGCGAACAGCTGCTCGACCAGGGCGACCTGCTCGTCGAGGTTGTCAGCGGTCCAGCCGGCGGTCGGCACAGGGGCGAGCACCCGCACCTGGACGGTTCCCGGCGTGAGGATCATCGAGTGGGCCGGCATGATCTCACCGGCGTTGCGCAGGACCACAGGCACCATCGGCACCTGCGCCTGCATGGCCAGGTGGAAGGCCCCTTTCTTGAAGGGGAGCAGCCGTGCCGTGGGCGAGCGGGTTCCCTCCGGGGCGATCACCAGGGACGTGCCCGACCTCAGGCTCTCGAGGGCCGGCGCGAGGGCTTCGCGGGCGGCGATCCGGTCGGTGCGGTCGACGTAGGCGACATCGGCGAGCCAGCCCATCGCGGCGAAGGTGGGGTCCTTGGCAAGCTCCTTCTTGGCCACACCGGTGAAGTCGCGACGCAGGAGCGCGGCGAGGACCACGACGTCGAGCTGGCTCTGGTGGTTGAAGACGAAGACCGCGGGGCGCGAGAGCCAGAGGTTCTCCTGACCCTCGACCTCCAGTGAGACACCGGCTGCGGCCAGGGCGAGCTCGGAGCTGATCGCAGCGGCAACCGTGAGCGCCGTACGTCGGTCCCGGTTGAGCAGTCCCATCCCCAACCCTGCGGCGACCCCCGTGGCCAGACCCGCGAAGGACGCAGCCGAGCGGACCACGTTGGCAGCAGTGAGACGCCGTTGGCGATGCAGCCGATGCACCGGCCAGCCGCGCTCCGCCGCCGCCTGGGTCAGGGTGCTGTCGGCGTTGAGGGGTCGGGGTCGCCCCACGGTCTCGAGGTAGAAGACATCCTCTCCCCCGTTGCCGTAGGCGTAGGACTCCCCGAGGTCCAGGCCTTGGGTCTCGGCGAAGGCCTCCACGGCCGCTGCCTTGCCGGGTCCCCAGAGGATCGGCCCGTCGACGCGTCCGGTGACGATGCCGTCGAGAGCCTCGACCTCGGTGACGAGCAGGTGCTCGATCCCGAGATCCTGCGCGGCAGCCTGGGCCTGGAACCTCGTGGCCGAGGAGGCCAGGGCAACCGTGTGGCCGGCGCGCAGGTGGGCCCGGACCAGACGGCGGGCGTCGGGGTAGAGCCGGCCCGAGATCCGGGACCGGAAGAGCTGCTGCCCCATCTCCTCCAGGTCGGTCAGGGCGCTGCCGGTCAAGGCGCCGAGGCCGACGCCCACCAGGCGCGTCACATCGTGTCCGCGCTGCTGCATGTTGAAGACCTCGACGATGGTCCCGATGAGCTCCTGCGGGCTCACCGCCCTGCTCGCCAACCGCTGTCGGAAGTAGAGGGCCGCCGAGTAGCCGTGGATCAGGGTGCCGTCGAAGTCGAAGAAGGCACCGACGTCGGGGCCCTGCGGGCCCGCTGCGACGGCGGCCAGGAGGTCGTCGATGTCGGCCACGGATCACTCCTCCAGCGCGAGGGAGCGGACGACGGCGATCGCGTCGACCGCCGCGACCAGCTCATCGGCGAAGCGCTGGCGCGCCTGGCGCAGCTCGTCGCCCCCGGGCCCGAGGAGGTCGCGGTTGCCGGCGAGCTTGAGCGCGCCACCCATGAGGTCCTTGGAGATCGACTCCGGCGAGTGGAGGTCCTGCTGCAGCCACCGCTGGTGCGCGACCCCGAGGCTCTCGGCGATCAGTCCGTCGCTGTCCAGCGGGGCAGCAGGCTCCCGGGTGACCAAGCGTTCGGCCACCACGGAGTAGGCCTCCAGGAACGGACCGATCACCCGGTGGGCGAGGAGCAGCTGGGTGCCCGAGAGCAGCTGGGTGATCTCGCTCGTGGTGGCCCTCTCCTCGGCCCAACCGGGACGCACCAGGTCGGTCTCGTAGCGCATCTGGGTGTCGAACTCCCGCTTGGTGGCGAAGAAGAACTCATACTTGAGCAGGTCGCGCAGCGCCAGGGCGCGCGTCCAGGTGGCCGCGACGACGTCGACGTCGGCGGCCGCATCCTCGGCGGCGGCCTGGACGAGTGCCACCTCGAGGATGGCGCGGTCGATGAAGTAGTGGGTGACGGTGTTGCGATAGAACGCCGCCTCGTGCTGTCGATCGGGCGCGATCGCGTAGACGGGCTCCAGCCCGCCGGCGTACTCGACCACCACGCCCTCGCGCACCAGGGTTGCCAGCGCCCTGCGAAGGCCCTCGGGGCGCCCGAGATCGACATCGGCGGTGAGCGGCAGCTGGCGGCGACGTACGTAGGCGACCAGCGGTTCCAGGACGCCGAGCGTCTCGGCCAGGGTCATCGCCCGACCGTCGTTGTCGAGCAACCCGAAGGTGACCAGGGCCGACGGTGTGATCGGGGTCGCGGCGTTGATGCGGTGGGCCACCTCGAACGCGACACGGGGCACCACCGCGGTGAGATCGTCGGACTCGGCGCGCGAGCCGGCATCGGCCAGGGCCTCGCGCAGTGACAGCGGAGGACCGAACCGCACGTGGACGCGCCCGCGACGCCGCCCCTGGGCTCGAGCGAACCGGTAGAGCCAGGTCAGGCTCTCGGGCGCCTTGGTCCCGCCGCTCTCCTCGCGCGAGAGGGCCGAGACCTCGTGCTGCTGGTCGTAGACGATGGAGACCGGCACGAGATAGGCGTCGTCGGCGTCGTCGCCGTTGGCGCGGAAGGCGTCGACCAGGTAGCGCAGCACCCCCATCCGCGGCGGGCGGAGCTTGCCGGTGCGGGTGCGCCCCCCTTCGAAGTACCACTCGAGGTTGGCACGCTGACGCAGCAGGAACCCCAGGTAGAGACGGAGCATGGCCGGGTAGACCGGGTCGTCGCGGCTCGAGCGGCGGATGAAGATCAACCCGCTTCGCTTTCCGAGCTCCGAGAACGGCCACATCGCGAGGTTGATGCCGCCGAGGGTGTAGTTGCTGGGGAAGCCGTGCCCGGTCGTGGCCGCCCGCAGGACCAGCGGGTCGAGGTAGGAGCGGTGGTTGGGAAGGAACACCAACGAGTGCTGACGTCCCAGCTCGGCCAGCTCCTTCAGCCTGCTGGTGTCGACGTCGACCTCGTAGGAGCGCGTCAACCACCGACCCATCCGGTCCCACACCCGCGAGGCCGACTCGTCGACGTACGCCGACATCTCGACCAGCGCGGTCTGCGAGTCGTCCCTCAGGTCGGCCTCGGTGCGACCGGTCCGCTCCACGAGAGCGTCGAGCGTCTCGGAGTAGTGGGTCGTGCCCATCACCAGCTCGACGGCCCGGCGTTCACGATCGACATTGCTCATCCGCGCAGCCTAGTGGCGCGCGTCACAGCAGGACCGAGCATGCTGCCGCGCACGTCGATCCGGTCGCCGAAGTCTCGCGCGCTCGACTCCGCGTGCCGCTAGATTCACCAGGTGTCCGCCGACCGTGATCCCCGCCCCCTGGTGGCGGCGCTCGCGACGTCGGCCGCGTCGATCGGGCTGCTCGTCCTGGGTGTTCGCTTCGGATGGCTGGGCGCGGACACGGGCCGTGGTGCCAACTTCTGCGAGGCCGCCCGCATCGGGTGGGTCAAGCAGCCGGCGAACGCACTGTCCAACGTGGGGTTCGTCGTCGCCGGGCTGGCCATCGCATGGCGGGCTCGTCGTCCGGAGCTGCTGGGCGACACGCTGCCGCGGTTCCCCGGGCTCGTGACAGGACTCGCATGCATCGTGGTTCTCCTCGGACCGGCGAGCGCGGCCATGCACGCGACCCAGTCGTCGCTGGGCGGTCTGCTGGACGTGACCTCGATGTATCTCGTCGCGGGCTTCGCCGCGGCCTACGCCTCGACCCGCTGGTGGCAGCGAGACTCGGTGTTCTTCTGGCAGCTGTTCCTGCTGCTCGTTGCCGGGTGCGAGCTGATCGGCCTCTGGGACCGGGAGATCCCGGTGGTGCACTTCGCCGGCAACGCCGCGTTCGGCCTCCTCCTGGTGATCGCTGTGGGAGTGGAGACACGGCTGTGGCGGCGCGGCCGAGCACGTGCGGACCTGAGGTTCGGCTCGGCCGCGTTGGCCTCGATGCTCCTCGCGTTCACGATCTGGAACCTGTCCCAGCACGGCTGGTGCGACCCGGACTCGCTGCTCCAGGGCCATGCGGCGTGGCACCTGCTGGGGGCCGTCGCGGCGTACTTCTTGTTCCGCCTGTATGCGAGCGAGCGGACCTCGGACGTCCCCGTGGGCGGGGCGTCGCCGGCAGGTCGGTGAGCAGCCGCTCGTGGACGTCCGTCTGCCGGGGCACCCCGGCCGGGTACAGCTAGCGGCCTCGGATAGTCGCCCGCAGCCGGGTGGCGCCCACTCGGTCGAAGACGTGCTGCAGGCGGGCCTCCAGCTTGTGACGGGCTCCCACGAGGGCCTCGGTCGCGGTCGCGGCAATGGCCTCGACCGTCACGGGCTCGCGTCCCGAGGGTCGTGCCTCGAGCAGGCACCTGATGTGGGGGCCGACGGCCCGCACCGGGCTGTCGTCGCGGAAGTGGACCTCGACCCGGGTCACCGTGTGCTCGACGTGCGCGAGCACGCTGTCCAGCTCCTCCCGGACACGGTCCCGGAGCTGGTCATCGACGGCGACGTGCTTGTCGGCGTTGATCTGGATCTCCACGTCATCACTTCCTCGGCTGGGTGCCGGAGTCGATCCTCCGACTCCTCCCAGCAGAGCACCGTCCGGGCTGCCGGAGCAGGGACCAACGTCCCGATCACGCGGGCCGACGACGGCCGTGGCGGTGGCTAGGTGACCGAGATGACCGCGACCACGTCGCCCGTGTCGTGGTCCTCGACCTCGACCTGGCCGGGCACCTCGATCACCAGCTCCTGCTGCGACGCGCCGGCCTCGAACTCCACGTACTGCTCGGGCTTGGAGTGGACGTGCAGCTCCCCGCCCCGGTCGGTGTCGAAGGAGATCAGGACGGGCTCTCCGCGACCCACCGAGATCTCGACGGCGTTGGGCGACACCTCGTCACCCGCGATGACGATCGCGAGGTCGGCCTCGACCGGCGCCTCGCTGGTCGGTGCCTCCGTCGGCTGGTCGGTCGCGGCAGGGGCCGACGGGCTGGCGCTCGGCGTCTCGGTCGCCTGGGTGGACGGCGCGTCCACCGGGGCTGCGTCCTCGTCGGCCGCACCGGAGCACGCGCCGAGGGCGAGGACCGCCGTCAGGGCGGCGGCGGAGAGGGTCAGGGGGCGGAGCGTCATGACAGGTCCTCACGTGGGTGCCGGGCTGGTCGTCCCATCCTCTCCGGAGCGCCCCAGCACCCCGGACTCGGCCCCGGACTACGTCGAGCGCGTCTCGAGCACGGCCAGGTCGCGCTCGGCATAGGTCCGGTGCCACCACTCCTCGTTGAGCACGATCGACAGGCAGTCCTTGACCGAGAACGGCCGGGCCGGCGGCCAGCCCTCGTCGTCGGGCGGGGTGTGCTCGGAGGCGAGCACCTCCGCGGTGAGGCCCTCGACCACGTGACGTACGTCGGACTGGCGGGCGCGACGGACCTCGAGGACCTCGTCCAGCGACGGCCTGACCGAGCGGTCGCGGGGGAACCCCCGACCTTCGGGTGCCTCGTCCCACGGCAGGTCGAGCGGGTGCCACGGGGCCGGGTCGCCCTCGATGGCGCGGCCGACCCACGCGGCGGTCGCGAAGGAGAGGTGCCGCAGCGTCTCGACGAACGACCACTCCCCGTCGACCTGCTCGTGCAGGAGCTCCGGATCAAGCCCCCGGGCCCGCTCGACGGTGCCGTCCCAGCGCCTCTCGACCAGGTCCCAGGCCTCGCGGAATCCCGCGGGGTCGTCGGGGCGCATCCTGGCCAGGTCGGGCTCGCGGCGCAACACCTCCTGCTCGACGTAGTCCGTCACGTCGACGCCGTTGATCCGCAGGCCCTGGATCTCACCGGTGATGTCGACATCCCAGAGCTCGACGCCGCTCATCTTCACGTGGTGCAGGTCGGTGCCGCGGATCGTCACGTTGCTGAGCGACGCGGCGCGGAACGTCGACCCGCTGAGGTCGGTCCAGTCGAAGGTCGAGCCACTGAGGTCCTCCTCGCCGAACTCAGCCATGCCGCACCGCCGAGTCTTCCGCTCTCGGCTGCCGGCCGGGCGACGGGACGAGTGCTGGATGGGTCGTCTCGAGTGTCGTCATGGCCCCGAGCGTAGAGGCCGTTCCGGACGAATCTGCGTCGGAATCCTGCCAACAGGAGCCTCACCCTGCTCCAGGGCTCGAGTCAGAACGCCCTTCTGACCTGCACGTCCGCACGCCAGGGGCAGCACGATGCGCACGACGAGCCGTGCCTCGACCATGTCCTGGGCGCCGTCCGCCCTGGCCACCGACGTGGGTGGCCTGGGCACGAATGCCACCGCGGTCCTCGAGTCCGGAGTGTCCGACCGCGAGTTCTAGCCCGACGGTAGCGGCCGAGGTCGAGGACGAGGACCACCAGCAGCTGACCTTCCCGTCACGTCTCAGAAGTAGTCGCGGATGTGGATCGGCCGGGGCGTGAAGACCCGGTCGAGCGCGGCCTCGGCCTCAGGCGTGCCGTCGGAGAGGTGCCCGGCCATCCGCAGGTTGGCGCAGGTCTGGGCGCCGGCCCACGCCAGCGCGAGCCCGCCGGGGGTGAGGACGGGAGCGTCGGCCGCCGTGGTCGGCGTGCACGTCGCCTTCCCCTGGTCGATGACCAGCTGCCAGCTCCCGTTGGTCGTCCCGACGTGGTCGCCGGACACGGAGAACGACACGTCGCCGTCCACCGGCCAGTCGCGGGCCGCGAAGGCGCCCGGGACGTCGTGGACCCGCAGCATGTAGGGCTCGCGCGCCTTGACCGCCCAGTGCGCCGACGGGAGCGCCAGCCGGGCGACGTCGTGACCCGAGGTGCGCACCCGCACCTGGCCGACCACGCTGCCGAACGACCCGAGCACGCTCCACAGGGCCCGGTAGGCGTCGCCGCTCAGTGCGAGCAGGTCGGAGACCTCGAGGCTCGAGGAGTCGCCGTACCCCTGGCCGCGCTGCCAGCTCGCGAAACCGACGACGTCGCCGGCTTCGTCGACCGCGAGCGTGACCCCGGTGAACGCGTCGATGAATGTCTTCGCGTCGGCGGGGAACGACGGCCCGCGACGCGTCAGTGGCCCGTTCTGGGCGGCCGCCCAGGTGTCGTAGACCTCGTGGACCGCGTCGATGTCAGCAGGCGTGGCCCGGCGGGTGCGCACGCCGACCGGAGGACGGATCCGGGCCAGGGTCGCCGAGGGGACCTCGACCTCGTCGTAGGAGCAGAGCAGCTCGTAGCCGAACTTGCGGTAGATCCCGGGGGCGGTGCAGAAGAGTGTCGACACCACCTCGCCGCGCTCCCGGAGGCCGTCTGCGAGCACCACCCGGAAGAGCTCGTCGAGGAGCTTCTCCCCCCGCCGCTCGGCCGTGACCGCGACGCCGGCGATCCCGCCGGTGGGGACGGTGCCGCCGCCAAACCACGAGTGGTACTCGCGGGTCACCACCCGCGCCACCAGCTGGTCGCCGTCGAAGGTGCCGAACGCGTGATATCCGGGCCGCGGGAAGCTCTCCGGTGAGGGTGGTGTCGCTCCCGGCGGAAGGTCTCCGAACGCCTCGCGGCTGAGAGCCATCGACTGCTCGAAGTCGTCCCGGGTCAGGCGGCGGGTGGTCAGGGACATGGCCGCAGCCTAGAAGGCGCGGCCGCCATGTGCTTGCCGGTGCTCGTGATGACCTCTCCGGACCGGGGGTGTCCGCAGGCACATCCTGCGCCTCCCCGTGAGGTATCCGTGAGAGCAACGAGTGAGAGAAGCTCGCCCGCAGCGATCGGCGAAGGTCAGTCGACGCTCTGCAGGGCCTTGACCTCGTCGCGCGCGGCGAGGACCGCGACGTGCTGTCGGCTCACGACCTCGCGGAAGCCGGGGCTGAGGTCGCGCTCGAGCGCCTTCTCGTACTCCGATACCGCGTGGTCCTCGCCCGTCGCGGCGGCGGAGAGGACGGCGCCGGCGTCGTCGCCGCTCACGGCGTCCTTCAGCGAGATCCACCCACGGTGCAGGGCCGCGGCGACCGAGCCGCTCTCGTCGACGTCGTCGCCGTACTCGTGACCCAGCTCGACGATCTCGCGGCAGAAGCCGGCGCGCTGCTCGGAGAAGCGTTGCAGCGTCGCCGCCCACGTCGCACGGTCGCTGTCCCTCACCTTCTCGGCGGCGCGGGCGAAGCCTCGCTCACCGTCCTTCAGCGTCTCGACCAGTTCCTTGGCAACCTGCGCGTCGTCCGTCATGTCCGCTCCTTCGATTGAATGGGTTGCCGAGCGGTACCCGTAGGTCAGGACAGCAAACCGCGTCCAGCTCAGAGCTCGAGCACCCCCGGAGCGAGGCGGATCAGGAGCTCTTGTTCGTCGGCTGCCTGCCTCGCGAGCTCCCTGGTGAGCATGCGAGCCGATTCGCCGGCCATCAGGACCACGGACCTTCTCGGAGGCCGTTGAGGTCAGGGTGCTGGATGGCCACGTCGAGGTTGAGTTCGAGGTTGAAGGTGCGGATCGATTCGGCGTCGTCGATCAGAGGATTGAGCACCACGCGGTCCTTGAGCCAGGGCAGCGACTGGGCGCTGACGAGCATGGTGACGTTGGTGGTCCGAGTGACCCAGGCGTCGCGTCGCCAGTCCGCGCGCTGGCCGCAAGAACTTTCAGCCCGAACTTTGCCCGAACAGCCGTCGATTTCTGAG
>NZ_JANNML010000079.1:0-25993 GCF_031397825.1 Nocardioides sp. | reverse complement strand
ATCATCAGCGAGTCCAGGCTCATCGCCGAGGCCACCCTCAAGCACGGCAACCGCTACCAATCAGCGCACCCGACCCGTAAGAATGTGTCCGCGAAGTCCTGAGACATAAGTGTCCGCGATGTCCTGAGACACAACACAGCGTTGGAGCGCTGGCTGGGGCACACGACTCGGGGGCGGGGCGGCCCCGGGCTCGTGGGACGCCGCGGGTGGGTAGTCCCTCACACCAGCACGCCCCGACCGGGGAAATGCCAGCGCAGACGTGAGGGACTACCCGGCCGACCCGTCCCACACGCCCGCCGACCCAGCCGCGGCCGTCAGTCAGCGACAGATGCCAGCCACCCCAGCACGAACGCGACGCCGAGGGTGACGACGGCCAGACCGGGAACGACCAGTTCGGCGGAGGGAGCACCGGGCGCCAGGAACTCGTAGAACTCCAGGTCGGTCTCCCGGTAGGCCACCAGGTAGGCGGCCGGTAGGAGCAGCCCGGCGAGCGGGTGCCACGAGCGGACCGGCCCCCGGGCCAGCAGCACGTAGTCGGCCACCACCAGCACCGGCAGCACCGCGTGCAGCAGCACCGAGGAGCCGGTCACCAGGGAGCCGTCGAGCAGCACGAGGTGCACGCCGGCCACGAGGACCATCAGCACCGCCAGCATCCCGCGCACGAGGGTCGCCCCGACCCGCGGGGACACGACGGCGACGAGCGCCAGCACCAGGTAGACGGCCGAGACGAGCAGGCTCGCGGCGACGGGGAGCGTGCGCGCGTCACCGCCGTACGACGTCAAGGTGAGCGCCCCGCCGGCCCCAGCAGACGCGGCGACCGCCAGCCGCCACAGCCAGGTAGGCACCAGCGGCGCGAGCGGGCGCGGCAAGTCGACCGGCTGCACTGCGGAGCTGGTGGGGAACACCCGGACCGTGGTCATGCCCGATCAACGCTCCGCGACCGCCGGGGTCACGCACGCGCCGGCAACCCAGCGATCATCCGGCGAGCCAGGCGGCGTAGGCGTCGAACGTGTAGGGACGGCCGAGGAAGTCCTCGACCAGGTCGGCGGCGTCCTTGCTGCCGCCGGGGGCGAGCACGCGGTCGCGGTAGCGCCGTGCGGTCGCGGTGTCGAAGAGGTCGGCCGGGTCGAAGGCGCTGAAGAGGTCCTTGGCGATCACGAGCGACCACATGTAGGTGTAGTAGGCCGAGCTGTAGCCACCGAGGTGGCCGAAGCTGGCGAACATGTGGGTGTCCTCGATGTAGGGGAACGGCGAGTAGCGGGTCTGGAGCTCGCGGGTCCTGGCGGTGAGGTCGTCGGGCCGCTCGGTGTGGAACCAGTAGGACATCGAGGCGTAGAACATCTGCTGGCGCGCGAGGTAGGCCTTGCCGAAGTCGTCGCCGGTGCGCATCCGCTCGACCAGGTCGGCAGGGATCGGCTCACCGGCCGCGTCGGTCGCGAAGGAGGCGAGGACCGCCGGGTCCCAGGCCCACTCCTCGAGCATCTGGCTGGGCGCCTCCACGAAGTCCCACTCGGTCGCGACCCCGGCGAAGCGGGTCCACTGCGCGCGACCGCCGAGCACGTGGTGCACCAGGTGGCCGAACTCGTGGAAGAGCGTCACGACGTGGTCGTGCTCCATCAGCCCGCGCGCGAAGTTGCAGACCAGGACGCCCTCGGGCAGCTGCTTGCCGAGCACCCCGTCGGTGAGGGTGAACTGCGCGGCATGCTTGTACTTGCCCTCGCGGGGGTGCAGGTCGAGGTAGATCCGGCCGAACGGCTCGGCCACCCCCGCCTCGGCAGACGCATCGAAGACGTCGTAGGCCGTCACGTCGTCGGCCCACACGTCCGCGTCGGCGACAGGCTCGTAACGCAGGCCGAAGAGCCGGCCGGTGACATCGAGCAGGCCCTGGCGCACCTTGGTGAAGTCGAAGTAGGTGCGCACCTGCTGGGCGTCGACCTGGAGCTGCTCCTTGCGGACCAGCTCCTCGTAGTAGGACGCGTCGGCGCCGGTGATGTGCTCGGCGTCGGGGTTGTCCTGGCGGAAGCGCGCCATCAGGATCGCGAGGTCGCGCCGCATCGGCTCCTCGGCGGCCTCGGTGATCTTGTCGATGAACGCGGGGATCGCGGGGCCGGTGCCGATCATCTTCACGTCGGCGTCGTAGGAGGCCCAGTCGTCGTAGCCGACCAGCGTGGCCAGCTCGTGGCGCAGCGCGAACATCTCCTGGAGCAGCGCGTCGTTGGTCGGCCAGCCGCGGTTGAGGAAGGCCATCGTGATGTCACGACGCACGTCGGCGTCGTGGGCGAACATCCGGACAGGGACGACGTCGGGGTAGTCGGTCGTGACCGTCACCAGCCCGTCCTCGCCGGCCGGGTGCGCCTCGAGCCAGTCGGCCGGCAGCCCGTCGAGCCGCTCGGGCGTCACCCGGATCGTGCGCACGTCGTCGCGGATCACCTTGCCGAACTCCTGGTCGAGCTCGGTGACGCGCTCCTTGATGGCGGTGATGCGGGCGCGGGTCTCGTCGTCCTGGTCGACGCCGGAGCGGCGGAAGTCGTCGAGCACCTTGGTCAGCAGCCGGCTCGCCTGGTCGTCCAGCCCGGCCGGGTCCAGCGGCGCGAAGACGTCGTAGAGCGCCCGGTCGAGGCTCAGCTCGGTGATCAGCCGCATCACGTCCTGCTCGGCCTTCTCGGCCGCCCCACGCACGTCCTCGGCGGGGTGCACGTTGCTCAGCAGCGAGCCCATCGCGGCGACGTTGGACAGCTGGAGGCTGATCTGGTCCCACTGCCGCAGCGCATCGAGGGTGTCGGTCGGCGGGGTGGCCCGCAGCGCGTCGACGAGGCGGCGGGCCGTGCCCATCCCCTCGGTGGCGCGGGTCTGCACCCAGGCGAGGGCGTCAGCGGCGGCGGGCAGGGCGAGAGGCGTCGTCGTCACGCGCCCAGCCTGCCACGACCCGCCGAGTCGGCGCGTTGTTGCAGCCCGTGCAACATCGCGCCGACTCGGCGCTCAGGCGAGCTGGTCGCGGCGACGGGTCAGGTAGGCGGCCTCGGCCGCGTTGTCCGTGGCGGCGATCGCGGCGTCGGAGGCCGCACGCGACTCCGCGCTGCGACCCAGGCGTCGCAGCAGGTGGGCCCGCGTCGCGTGGAAGGCGTGGTACGACGACAGGGCAGGTGCGCGCTCCGGGAGCCGGTCGACGTCGGCCAGGGCCACGGCCGGGCCATCGATCTCGGCGATCACGATCACGCGGTCGAGCTCGACGATCGGGGACGGGTCGAGGACCCGGAGCTGGGTCGTATGCGGGCGGCCCGCGCGGCTGCCTCTGGCCACCCCACGGACGTGGTGCAGCGCCCACGACACCTTCTCGAGGAGGATCCCGGAAAGCTTTCATCGAGCAATGCTGGGCTGAGGCCTAACCTCGGTCCATGACCGACTGGGGCCAGCTCTACCGCGACCACGTGGACGCGATCACCGCGCTGGCCGACGGGCTCACCGACGACCAGCTCGCCCTCACCGTGCCGGGCACCCCGGCCTGGACCGTCCGCGACGTGCTCGCCCACCTCGCCGGCGGACCGGCCGACGGCGTCACGGGCCGGATGGATGGCGCACCCGGCCCCGAGTGGACCGCCCGCCACGTCGGCGAGCGCGCCGTCGTGCCCGTCACCGACCTCCTCGAGGAGATGCACACCCACCAGGAGGCGATCGCGGCGTCGGTCGCCGACTCCCCCCGCCCCGCCGTCGTCTGGGACATCGCGGTCCACCACGCCGACCTGCACGAGGCGCTCGGCCTCGGCCCGGTCCCCGAGCGGCTCTGGTCGCCGGTCGTCGAGACCCTCGCACCCCTGGTCCTCTCCCAGTCACCGGCGACGGTGCGCTCCGGTGAGGGGACCTACGGCGCCGGCGGTCCCCAGGTCGAGGTCTCGCCCTACGAGCTGTTCCGGGCACTGTTCTCCCGGCGCTCGCGGGCGCAGATGCGGGCCTGGGGCGCTCCTGCGCTCGACGACGAGCAGCTCGCCGGGCTGTGCGTCTTCGGGCCGCGGGACGACGACCAGCCCGTGCCGGGCTGACCCGGCCTCCGAGCGGTATGACGATCCCGGTGAACCGGCCGCGGCATGCGGCTGGCGCACCTACCCTGGCCAGGTGACCTCCCCGCCCACGCTCGTCCCTGCCGTGCGCTCGCGCGCGGTGTGGGCGACCGCACTCTCGCTGGCCGGTGCCCTGCTGGTCGCCGGCAGCCCGTCCTCCGCGACGCCTGCCCCGGAGCGGCTCACCCCCACCCTCGCTGCCGTCGGCGCGACGACCACTGCCGCTACCTCCACCACGGTGGAGCCGCGGCGGGCGGGCGACCCCCGACGCACGCGCGGGCTCTTCGTCGACCCGCTGATGAAGGCCGCTCAGGCGGGCTCGGAGTTCGACCGGATCGGCAAGCGCGCCCAGCCGCTGTGGATCACCGACTTCTACACGTCCGCGACGGTGGAGGCCGACGTGCGCCGCTACGTCGCCCGGGCTCAGGAGGCCAAGAAGACGCCGCTGCTGGCGATCTACAACATCCCCGACCGCGACTGCGGGCTCTACTCCTCGCAGGACGAGCAGATCACCGACGCCTACTACCGCTCGTGGGTGACCAAGGCCGCTGCGGGGCTGAAGGGCTCGAAGGCGATCGTGATCCTCGAGCCCGACGCGCTGCCCTTCATCGACAACCCGCAGTGCACCGGCCGCGGCGACCGGGTCGGGCTGATGCGCTTCGCGACCAAGGTGCTGACCAGGGCCGGCGCGTGGGTCTACATCGACGCCGGGCACTCGGGCTGGCAGCCGCCCGACCATATGGCGGTGCTGCTCAAGCGGGCCGGCATCGGCATGGCGCGCGGCTTCAGCAGCAACGTCGCCAACAGCCGGACGACGCCCGACGAGGTCGTCTACACCCGCGCGATCCTGGCGGAGCTGAAGAAGCGCGGTGTGAGCGGCGTGAAGTACGTCATCGACACCGGCCGCAACGGCGCCGGTCGCAACGGCCCGGAGAACGGCGACGTCTGCAACCCGCTCGCCGCCCGCCTCGGCGCCACCCCGCGGCTGGTCTTCAAGGGTGCCTTCGACGGCCGGCTCTGGGTCAAGAACCCCGGCGAGTCCGACGGCCCCTGCAACGGCGGCCCCGCGTCCGGCGAGTGGTGGCCCGACGGCGCCCGGCGCCTGATGGGCACGCTCGACTGACGGTCGGGCTGATGGTCGGGCTGACGGTCGGGGCGGGTCACCAGCCCATCGAGCCCGGGATCCCCTTGAACGGCCCGATGACCGTGCTGGTGATCCAGCCGCCGTAGAAGCCCCCCGGCTGCGGCAGCACGACCTCGTCGTCGACCGTGCACCGGTCGACCGCCGCGGCCATCACCGCCACCGCGCCGGCCAGGTCCGCGAAGCGTGGCGTGGGCGTGCGGTAGGTCCAGGCCGCCTTCGGCGCGACGACCTCTCCCTGGGGTCCGGCCGACACGAGGTCGAAGTAGCTCGCCTCCCCCTTCCACTCGCACCACGACGCACCGGCCGCCTCACGCAGCACGCCGGGCTCGAACGCCTCGGCCGGCAGGTAGTAGGTCGGGGGGTGGCTGGTCTCGAGCACCCGCCAGGCCGACGTCGTCCGCGCGACCACGCGGCCGCCCAGCTCGACGGTGATGCAGACCTTGGTCTGCTCCAGCGCCGGGGGGCGCGGGTAGTCCCACACCGACTCCTGGCCGGGTCCGGGCTTCTCGGGAACGGGTCGTCGCATGGGCTCCAGTGAACTCCGGCGGGCCAAGGTCGTGGGCGGCGCACCACGCCGGCGTACATTCCTTGGGTGCAGATCCGGGGGCTGATGGCCGACACGCGTCCGCTGGCCAACCCCCACTTCAAGCGGCTGTGGCTGGCCAACATCATCACCGTGATCGGCGCGCAGCTGACGGTGGTGACGGTGCCGGCCCAGATCTACGCCGACACCGGCTCGTCGGCGTACGTCGGCCTCACGGGCGTCTTCGGCCTCGTGCCGTTGGTGGTCTTCGGGCTGTGGGGCGGCGCGCTGGCCGACGTCTTCGACCGGCGCACGATCCTCGTCGTCACCACGAGCGGGTTGATCGTCACCAGCGGGCTCTTCTACGCCCAAGCGGCGATGGGCAACACCAACGTGTGGCTGCTGCTGTGCCTCTTCTCCGTGCAGCAGGCGTTCTTCGCGGTCAACCAGCCGACCCGCAGCGCGGTGTTGCCGCGGCTCCTCGAGCCCGGGCTGCTGCCGGCCGCCAACTCGCTCAACATGACCGTCATGCAGGCCGGGGCGATCGCCGGGCCGCTGGTCGCCGGGACCCTGATCCCGGTGCTGGGCTTCGAGTGGCTCTACCTGATCGACACCCTGACCCTGCTCGCCACGCTGTCCGCCGTCGTGCGACTGCCGTCGCTCGCGGTGGCGGGTGCGCCGACCGGCACGCCGGGGCTGGGCTCGGTGATCGAGGGCCTGACCTACCTGCGCGGTCATCCCGTGCTGCTGATGTCCTTCGTCGTCGACATCATCGCGATGGTCTTCGGGATGCCCCGCGCGCTCTTCCCCGAGATCGCCCACGAGAGCTTCCTCGGGCCGGAGGGTGGCGGGCTGGCCTTCGCGGTCCTCTTCGCGGCGATCCCCGCTGGTGCCGTGCTCGGCGGTGTCTTCTCCGGCTGGGTCTCGCGGGTCTCGCGCCAGGGCCTGGCCGTCATCGTGTGCATCCTGGTGTGGGGCGTGGCGATGGCCGGCTTCGGCGTCGCCGTGGCCCTGGCCGACAGCTTCCGCACGCCGATGCTCGTGGCCGCGGTCCTGATGCTGGTCGTGGGCGGCGCGGCCGACATGGCCTCGGCGGCGTTCCGCTCCAGCATGCTCCAGAGCGCGGCCTCCGACGCCGTGCGCGGACGCCTCCAAGGCATCTTCATCGTAGTCGTCGCGGGCGGTCCGCGCATCGCCGACGTGGCGCACGGAGCCAGCGCTGCCATGGTCGGCACGGCGGCGGCCGCGGCGGGCGGCGGGGTCCTGGTCGTGGTGCTCACCGTCGTGGCCGCGCTCGCCGTCCCGTCGTTCGTGCGCTACCGGATCACCCGGCCTGATCAGACGCCGAGCAGCCCCCGCACGTAGGCCGCCTGGCCGACGTGCTGGGTGTCGTCGTCGACCACGCTCACCAGGCGCATGCCGAGCGTGACCGGCGGGTCCCAGTGCTCGTCGACGACGCGGTCGAGGTCCTCGGCTGTCAGGGTCGCGAGGTAGCGGAGCGTCTGCTCGTGGACCGCGTGCAGGTAGTCGGCGAGCAGGTCGGCTCCGGCGCTCACCCGCGCCACGTCGTCGCTGTCCTGGCCGTAGCCGATCTCGGCGGGGTCGAAGGGCAGTCCGAACCGCTCGCCGTAGCCCTGCTCGGTGTAGACCTGCTCGAGCCCCGCGACCGCCGCGACGTGGTCGTCCTGCACCCGCGCGAGGTGCCACACGAGCCAGGCGATCGAGTTGGCCTCCGGGGCCGGGCGGTGGGCGAGCTGGTCCTCGGTGAGCCCGTCGAGCACGGTGTCGGCGCTCTCGACGATGCGGGTGAAGTGGTCCTGGAGCAGGTCTGCCGGGGTCATGCTCCCGAACGTACGGGGCGCTCGGTCAGGGGACCGCCAGGGTCAGGTGGTCGTGCGGAACGGCACGCTGGTGGGACGGCGCACGTAGGCACCGTCGGCCCAGGTCACCGCGTCGAGGTCGACCGAGAAGTCGGGGCAGCGGGTCAGCAGCTCCTCCAGCGCGACGCGAGCCTGCATCCGCGCGGCGTTGGCGCCGAGGCAGAAGTGGGCACCCTGGCTGAAGGTGAGGATCTGCCCCGGGCGCCGTCGTACGTCGAGGAGGTCGGCGTCCGGCCCGTAGCGGCGCGGGTCGCGGTTGGCCGCGGCGTAGAGCAGCAGCACCTTGCGCCCCGCCGGCACCTGCACGCCGTGCAGCTCGACGTCGCGGGTCACCGTGCGGGCCAGGCCCTGGACCGGCGAGGTCAGCCGCAGCAGCTCGTCGACCGCGTCACCGATCGCGGCCGGGTCGTCGAGCAGGACCTGCCGCTGGTCGCGGTGCTCCTCGAGCAGCTGCACGGCACCGCCCAGCATCCCCGTCGTGGTGTCGTTGCCGCCGGTGACCATCGTGAACACGTAGGCCAGGATCGAGAGCAGACCGGCGTCGTCGTCGCCGACCCCCGCGTCCACGAGGTGCGAGACCGTGTCGTCGCCCGGCTCGCGGCGACGCCGCTCGACCAGCTCGGCGAAGTAGCCCAGCATCCCGCCCACGGCCTCGCCCGCTGCTGTGGCGTCACCGCCCGTGCCCGCCCCGGAGGCCACGATCGCGTCGGTCCAGGCGTCGAAGCGGTCGCGGTCGGCCTCCGGCACCCCGAGGTAGAACGCCACGACCATGCTCGGCAGCGGCTTGAAGAGCTCCGTGACGACGTCGGCCTCGCCCCTCTCCACGATCCGGTCGAGGCGCTCGCGGACGAACGCCCGCACCGCCGGCTCCACGGTCGCCACCGCGCGGGGGGTGAAGCCGCGCGACACCAGGCGGCGGAAGGCGGTGTGCATCGGCGGGTCCTGCATCACCATCGGCGGGTTGTCGACGAGGCCGATCCGCTCGAGCTCGCCGTACTCCGTGGTCAGGCCCTGCGCCGAGCTGTACGTCGCCGTGTCGACCGCTGCCGCCATCACGTCGAAGTGCCGGGACAGCACGTAGTGGTCACTGCCCCCGGGGCGCTCGACGTGGTGGACCGGGTCGTGGTCGCGCAGGTCGGCGTACATCTGCCACGGGCGGGCCCACGTGTCGGCGCTCCCGGGACGGAACACGACCTCTGCCATGCGCCGACCCTGGGGCGGACGGCGGGATCTGTCAACGGCGCTGGGCCGGCCCGACTCATGTAACACGTCGTTACCCCATCTACGAGACCGTTGCAGCGGTCTCGTAGATGGGTGGACAACGTGTTACAAGTGGCCGGTCAGCCCCGCACCTTCGCCAGCCGAGCCGCGAGCGCGTCACGACGGTGGTCGTTGCCGTGCAGGTCGACGTAGCGCTCGGCATAGGCGGCCAGCAGCGCGTCGTCGAGGCGCCGTACGGCGCCGGGCGGGTAGCGGTAGTCCATCCGCTCGTTGAGGTCGTCGGTGAGCGAGCGCAGCACGTCGGCGAGCTCCTCGAGGGAGGTGATGCCGAGCTCGAGCAGCAGCCCCGAGATCCAGGCGTAGTGGTCGGTGCGCGACCAGCCGGCGTCGTCGTACTGGCCGGCGAGGAAGGCCGCGAGCTCGCGCGGGTCGATGCGCGGGTCGTCGGGAACCTCCTCGGTGCGTAGGAGCCCGGTCGGGCCGCTCGAGCGCAGCCGCTCGCGGATCGTGGAGAACTCCTGGTCGGCGAGCTCGAGCAGGCCGGCGGCGAGGGTGAAGCGGCGGTCGAGGTCGCGCGCGTGCTCGAGGGGTACGTCGCCCTTGTAGCGGATGTCGTGCTCGAACTCCGCCCACGCGTGCTGGAGGACCGTGCGCACCTGCACCTGGGCGACCCGTCCGCGCAGCGCCGCCAGAGCGCGGTCGCTCTCCCGGGCAGCGTCGAGCTCGATCAGCAGGTGCCGGCTGGCGTAGCCGAAACGGCCCTGGCTGGCGGTCTCCTGGCCCATGTCGCGGTCCTCCTTGACGACCACCTGGTCGCCGAGCAGGTCGGCCACGGCCGATACGTCGCTGTGGACGTAGGTGATGACGCGCACGCCGATCTGGTCGGTGATCTCGCGCAGCGGGTCGGTGAAGACCGGCCGACCGTCGACGGTGCGGGCGGCCTTCTTGGCGAAGGACTGCACGCCCTTGGTGCGGCCGGTGACGGAGAGGTAGTTGATGCCGGCCTCGTCCAAGATGCCGGTCACGAGCGCGACGAACTGGCGACCGGCCTCGATGAGGGCCGGCTGCTGCGCGGCGTACTCCTGCGTCGCTGCGTGCGCGTCGGGCAGCGACGGGGTGACGATGTAGCCGGTCTCGAAGTCGCCGTAGGTCGTGACCCGCTCGGGGTGGCGCTGGCGGAAGAGCGCGACGTAGGCACAGACGACGGCGTCGACCTGGTCCTCGACCACGCGCAGCTGGCTCTTGCGGGTCGCGGTCTCCGCCTGCTCGCGCAGCGCTGCCCAGGTCGGGTCTGCCTCGGTCGTGACCACCGACTCCACGTGGCTCATCAAGGTGAGCAGCTCGCTGCGCAGGAGCTCGAGGTCGCGCCCGGCCTTGGCCTTGTACTTCAAGGTGCGCGGCAGCCCGAAGAGCACCACGGTGGCGGGATGGGGGTAGACCTCGATCGCACGACGGGCACGGCCCGAGCGGGGGTTCATGTCGAGGCCGAGCAGGCTGGAGACGCGAGCGCCCCGCGTGCCGTCGGCGAACTCCGGCTTGCCGAGGTTGGAGGGGTGCGTCCCGGCCTCGAAGCGCCGGAAGTCCTTGCTCAGCGCCTTCTCCGCGTCGCGCGAGCCCGTGGGGTTGGTGACGATGAGGGGCGCGTCGATGGCGACCAGGCACTCGCCGTCGACGTACGCCGCCAGGACGGCCGCGATCTCCCCGTCGGTGCGCACCGCGGCCAGTGCCAGCAGGCGCGCGTCGTCGTCGAGGACGGCCACGCCCGTGGGCTGGCGCTCCCCCCACGCGAGGTCGATCCCGATGTGGTGCACGGGGTCAGCCTGCCCTAGTCGGCGGCGAACTCCCGCGCGATCGCCGCCCCGAGGCGCGCGTTGTTGCGCACGAGCGCGATGTTGGCGACCAGGCTGGCGCCGTCGGTGAGCTCCACGATCCGGCCGAGCAGGTAGGGCGTGGCGTCCTTGCCGCTGATGCCGAGGGCGTCCATGTCGGCCAGGGCACGGTCGATGATCAACCCGATCTCGTCGGCCGGGATCTCGTCCTCGACCGGGATCGGGTTGGCCACGACGAGGCCGCCGTCGAGCCCGAGGCCCCACTTGGCCCGCATCATCGCGGCGACGTCGGCGGGGGTGTCGACCCGCATCGGGGCGCGGTGGCCGCTGGCGCGGGAGAAGAACGACGGGAACTCGTCGCTGCCGTAGCCGACCACGGGCACGCCCAGCGTCTCGAGCATCTCCAGGGTCAGCCCGATGTCGAGGATGCTCTTGACTCCCGCGCACACGACCGCCACGTCGGTGGTGCCGAGCTCGGTCAGGTCCGCGGACACGTCGTACGACGTCTCGGCGCCGCGGTGGACGCCGCCCAGGCCGCCGGTGACGAAGACCCGGACGCCGGCGAGCGCCGCGAGGCGCATCGTCGAGGCGACCGTGGTCGCGCCGTGGACGCCGCGCGCGACGACGTAGGGCAGGTCGCGGACGCTGACCTTCATCACGTCGGCGTGACTGGCGAGCAGCTCGAGGTCGTCGGGGGCGAGACCGATGCGGGGGCGCCCGTCGAGCACGGCGATCGTGGCCGGGGTGGCTCCCAGCGAGCGGACGATGCCCTCGACCTCGACGGCCATCTCGACGTTGGCCGGGTAGGGCATGCCGTGGCTGATGATCGTGCTCTCCAGCGCGACGACCGGGCGGCCCTCGGCGAGCGCGGTCGCCACCTCGTCGGTCACGGTCAGCAGCGGGTGCTGGCTCGGGGGTGGTGTCGTCACAGCAGGCTCCTCACGAGCTCGTCGGTCAGGTCGGCGCGGACCGTGGAGGTCGAGGCGACGGTGAGCGCTGCGGCCGCGTGACCGTAGGCCGCGGCGTCCGGCAGCGAGGCTCCGCCCAGCAGGGAGTGGCAGAAGGCGCCGAGCATCGCGTCGCCCGCACCGGTCACGTCCACGACCTCGCCGGGCAGCGTCGCGAGCCGGACCTCGCCGTCGGGCATGCTCAGCAGCGAGCCGTGGGCGCCCTCGCGCAGCCACACCACCGACACCCCGCGGGAGTGCAGGTCGGCCGGGGTCGTGGCGCCGAGCGCCGCCAGCTCGGCGGTGTTGGGCGTGACGGCCCACAGCGGTCGGTCGCGCAGCGCCGGGGCGAGCGCCGCGGCCTTGGGCACGCTCACCGGGTCCAGGACGACCCGGACCCCGGCAGCGCTGGCCAGCGTCCAGGCCCGGGCCATCGTGTCGGGCTGGAGGTTGCCGTCGAGCACGACCAGGTCGGCCGCGCCGATGACGGCCCGCTCGGCGTCCATGTCCTCGGGGCGCAGCGTCGCGGTGGCCGACATGTCCGACACAGCGACGTGGAGCTCGCCGCACTCGTCGAGGACCGCGACGTAGGTGCCGCTCTCGCCGACCACCCGACGCACGCGGGAGACGTCGACGCCGGCGGCGGCGGTCGCGGCGAGCAGGTCGTCGCCGAAGAGGTCACGACCGACGGCTGCGACGAGCAGCGTGGGGGTGCCGAGACGGGCGAGGTTCTCAGCGATGTTGCGACCCACCCCGCCGGGGCTGGTCGCGATCGTGCCGGGGTTGCTGGTGCCCGGCACGACGGCCCGCGTCGTGCGGGCCAAGAGGTCGAGGTTGGCGCCCCCGATCACCACCACCGTCACGGGGCGTGACGCTACTCCCCGGCGCGCGAGGAGCGACGCAGGGTCACCCGGTCGATGACGCTGCCGTCGGTGGCGAGTGCCGTCAGCCGCATCCGGGCCACCCCTGCGCGGTCGCGCGGGGTGACGTCGACGAAGCCGATCGAGTGCTGGGCGTCGGTCACCGACGACCACGTCGTCGCCTCGGGCACCCGCGCCCCGCCGGCGACCGTGACGTAGGAGAGCGGCTGCCCGCCGACGGGGTAGACGGCCTGCCCGGCTCCGCCGGCGGTGAGGTAGGTCGTGCCGCGGCGGCTGTCGACCACCGCGCCACGCGGCGCCTCGACGACGGGAGCGCCGTCGCGCACGGGGTGGGTGCGCTCGTAGCAGTGGTTGTGCCCGTTGACCACCAGGTCGACGGAGAACCGGTCGAAGATCGGCTCCCACCGGTCCCGGTGGCCACCGTCGGAGCCGTGCACCAGGTTGGTGCAGTACATGCAGTTGTGGAAGCCGACCACCACGAAGTCGAGGTCGGCGCGGGCCCGCATCGCGGTGAGCTCGCGCACCAGCCAACGGTCCTGGGCGGTGCCGAGGTAGTCGGCGTTGCGGTCGATCTCGTAGGACGCGTCGTTGCCGTCGACCGCGATGAAGCCGACGTTGCCGTAGACGAAGGAGTAGGTCACCGGTGCGCCCTCGACCCCGTTGCGGGGCAGCGAGAAGCGGTCGAGGTAGCCGGCGTAGCCGAGCTCGCCGTTGCCGGTCTCCATCTCGTGGTTGCCGACCGTGGTCATCCACGGCGTGCTCCGCGCGCTCGGCTGGATCTGGCGCAGCCAGCGGTCCCACTCGGCGAAGTCCTGCGTGTCCGGCCCACCGACGCCGGTGCCGCCGCTGGAGTCGGCGTAGCAGAGATCGCCCACCACGAAGGAGAAGTCCGGCTCCTGCCGCCGGATCAGCGCCACATGCGCGGCGGCCGCGGCGTTGACGCCCATGTCACCGAAGGCCGCGAAGCGGAACGCCTCAGGCTGCTCCGGCGCGGTCCGGAACGTGCCGGTCACGGCGGTCGATCCGGTGGCTCCGCCGTGGTCGATCCGGTAGCGGTAGGTCGTGCCCGGTCGCAGCCCGCCGATCCGGGCGTGGTGGTAGACCGACCGGACGTCCTTGGAGGAGCGGGAGTCCACGTCCACGACCCGCCCGAGGCCCCGGTCGACGCCGACCTCGAGGCGCGGTCGTCGTACGGACGCGGGCGTGGACCACGACACCGCCATCTGGCGCCGCGGGTCCGCGCCGTAGGTGAGGTGCACGCCCTGGGGCGGCGCGGCGGCGGTCGCGGGCGGGATCCAGAGCAGGGAGGACGCGGCTGCGCCGCCCAGGACCGTACGACGGGTGGCCGGGGGCAGCGGAGGCGTCACGGCCGAAGCGTGGCAGGCACCGGTGAACGCGGCGTGAATCCGGGCTGCACGTCAGCGCGGGTAGGCCCGCAGCAGCCGGCGGACGAGGTCCTCGGGCAGCGGACGGTCGAGGTCGAAGCGGAGCGTGCCGCGACCCGAGGCGTGCGGGGCGAGGTCGAGCACCAGCCCGGCGTCGGTGGCAGGCGCCGGGGGCTCGGGGTAGACCGAGAGGTGCTCGGTCCACCCGGCGACGTGGAGCAGCGTGTGCCCGTCGCGCTGGAAGGTCGGCATGTTGTAGCGGATGACCTCGGTGAGGCCGGGGATCTCCTCGTGGACCCAGCCGCGCACGCGCTGCACCGCGGCAGCAGCCTCGGGGGTGAGGGAGGCGACGTACTCCTCGACGTCGGCGAACTTCTGGGGCATGGCCGCACGCTACTGGACGGTCCGTCCGGTTGCGGCGGTGCTCAGCGACCCAGCCGGAGCAACCGGTCGTCGCCGTCGGCGGGGTCGCCCCGGCCGTCGGTGTTGGAGGTCGTGAGCAGCAGCCCGTCGCCGTCGAGGGTGGTCGCGACGGTGCGCAGGCGGCCGAGCTCTCCCTCGAGGTGCGCGACCGGCTCACCCACGCCGGCCTCGCCGGCACTGTCGGCCTTGTCGTCTGCGGTCAGCGGCACCTCCCACAGGGTGCGACCGCGCAGGGCTGCCATCCACAACGAGCCGTCCCAGAAGGCCAGGCCTGCGGGAGAGGCGTCCTCGGTGCGCCACACGACCGCCGGGTCGAGGTAGTCCTCACCGCCCCCGGAGCCTTCCACCTCCGGCCAGCCGTAGTTGCCGCCGGCCTCGATCAGGTTGAGCTCGTCCCACGTGTCCTGCCCGAACTCGCTGGCCCACAGCCGGCCCCGGTCGTCGAAGGCCAGGCCCTCGATGTTGCGGTGCCCCAGGCTGTAGACCGCAGAGTCGAACGGGTTGCCGGGCGCCGGCTCGCCGTCGGTGGTGAAGCGCAGGACCTTGCCCGACAGGGAGTCGGGGTCCTGCGCGGAGTCGGGGGAGCCGTTGTCGCCGGTGCTCACGTAGAGGAGGTCGTCGGGACCGAGCAGCAGCCGCCCGCCCTGGTGGTAGCCCGCACCGCCGGGGATGCCGGACACCAGCACCTCGGGCTCGCCCAGCACCGTGCCGTCCCAGGTCATTGCGACGATCCGGTTGTCGTCCTCCGTGGAGTAGTAGGCCAGCACCCGGTCCTGCTCCGGGGTCGTGGCGAGCCCGAGCAGCCCGGCCTCGCCCCTGGCGCTGACGCCCGGCAGTGTCGTGAGCGGGATCGGCATGCGGCCGTCGACCCGGAGGATCCGCGCGGTGTCGCGCTCCCCCACCAGGACCGCACCGTCGGCGAGCTGGACGAGGCCCCACGGGCTCACCAGCCCGTCGACGACCTCGACGGTGCGCAGCGCGTCGCCGTCCTCGGCACCGGCGGTCGCATCGGCTGGCGTTCCGGCCGTGGCGACGGCGTCGCTGGGCTCGTTGGCAGCGTCGTCGGCGTCGTCCGAGCACGCGGAGAGGGTCAGCGCCAGGCTGAGGACGACGGTCGCGGCGGGGCCGGCGGCACGGGTGCGGCTCATGCCCCCATCGTGGCAGTGGCCTGGCTGGCCTTGTTGCTGGCGTCGTGGCTGGCGAGCGCGGGATGGAGCCGCACGGGCAGCGCGTCGACGCCGTAGACCGCCGAGAGCTTGCGGAAGTCGAGCTGGTCGTCGTCGACGGTGACCGTGAGGTCGGGGAAGCGGCGGGCCAGGGCGCGCAGCGAGATGCGCAGCTCCATGCGGGCCAGCTCGGCGCCGACGCAACGGTGCAGGCCGTGGCCGAAGGCGAGGTGGCGGGTGGGTGCGCGACGCGGGTCGAAGGTGTCGGCGTCGGGGGTGAGCGCGGGGTCGCGGTTGGCGCCGAGCAGCGAGATGCCGATGCAGTCGCCGGCCTTGATCTGCTGCCCGCCGAGCTCGAGGTCCTCGCGGGCGAAACGGAGGAAGGCCAGCTGCACCACGGTGAGGTGGCGCAGCAGCTCCTCGACCACGCCGTCGACGGCGGCGTCGTCACCCTCGCGGAGCACCGTCATCGCCTCGGGGTGCTGGACGAGGAGGTAGGTGCCGAGCGCGAGCATGCTGGCCGAGGTCTCGTAGCCACCGAGGAACACGCCGTCGGCCAGGCCGCCGAGCGTCACGTCGTCGAGCTCGTCGCCGTGCTCGCGCAGCAGCGAGCCGATCAGGCCGTCACCGGGGGTCTCACGCTGGCGGGCGACCTGGCCGATCAGGAACTCGCGGGTGTGGGCGGCCGCGCCGAAGACGCCGACCCCGCCCTGGGAGAGGTCGAAGCGGGCGGCGCCGAGGCTGTGGAAGCGGGCGCGGTCGTCGACCGGCAGGCCGAGCAGCTCGCAGATGACCTCGAAGGGGATCGGGAAGGCAAACTGGTCGACGAGGTCGACCAAAGGGCCGTCGGCGTCCATCGCGTCCAGGCGCGCCTCGACGATCTGCTGGATCAGCGGCTCGAGGCGGGCGAGCTTGTGCTTGGTGAACTCGGGGGTGAGGTACTTGCGGAGCACGGTGTGGTGGGGCGGGTCGGTCATCCCGAGCCCGCCGATCTGCTCCGAGGGGTCACGCCCCTCCTGGGAGACGAACTGGCCCAGGTCGTTGGAGAGCTGGTCGCCACGGGCGAGCAGCTCACGTGCCTCGTCGTAGCCGCTGACCAGCCAGATGCCCTTGCCGAACATCTGGGTCAGCCGGACGACGGGCGTCTCGGCGCGCACCCGGGCCATCTCGGGGAGCGGGTCGAGACCGTCGCGCTGGAGCGGCATGGTGATCGAGTCGGGCAGGAACCGCAGCTTGCGCAGGTCGATCCCGTTGCGCGTCGAGCGCGCCAGCAGCCGGGTCGCCACCCGGCGCTTGAGCGTGCTCACGATCCCCATGGGGGTAGTTCACCAGACGGGAGCCCCGATCGTGCATCAGGAGTGACCCTGACAACACCCTGTGTCCAGACCGTCACCCTGCTCCGGTGCACCCCGATCGACGTCGGCCAGCCGCTCTGAGGCCCCCCGTACGCTGGCCGGGCGAGGCCGTCCGCGCGTCGCACCACCCGCGGCACCACCCGCCGTACCGTCCGAGGAGCAGCAGCATGCGCGCAGTCTGGAACGACCAGGTCATCGCCGAGAGCGACGACACCGTCGTGGTCGAGGGCAACCACTACTTCCCGCTCGCCTCCGTCGACGCGGCCGTGCTGCGCCCGTCGTCGAAGCAGACGCACTGCCCCTGGAAGGGAGATGCGAGCTACTACAGCCTGGAGGTCGCCGGCGCGACCAACGCCGACGCCGCCTGGTTCTACCCCACGCCCTCCGACGCCGCGGCCAACATCAAGGACCACGTCGCGTTCTGGCGGGGTGTCACCGTCTCGGAGTGAGGCCGGCTGGCCGCATGGGTCCCCGTCCGGCCGACGGTTGCGTCAGTCCTGGTCGAGCCGCGCGAGCTCGTCGACGGTCAGCTCCAGCGATGCGGCAGCCGCGGAGTCGGTGATCGACTGCGGGCGCTTGGCGCCGGGGATCGGGATGACGACGGGCGACTGCGCGAGCTCCCAGGCGAGTGCGACCTGCTGGGCACTCACACCGCGGGACTTGGCGACCTCCGCGAAGGCGGGGTGCCTCTCGGCGAGCTCCTTGGCGTCACCGAGACCCCCCAGCGGGCTCCACGGCAGGAAGGCGAGGCCGAGCTCCTCGCAGACCTCGATCTCGGGGAGGCTGCTGCGGAACTTCGGGGAGAACTGGTTCTGCACGCTCACCAGCGCATCCCCCAGGACGGCGTGCGCCGCTCGGATCTGGGTGGGGTCGGCGTTGGAGAGCCCGACCATCCGCACCTTGCCGGAGTCGGCGATCTCCTTGAGCGTCGCGATCACCTCGTCGTAGGAGGTGTCCGGGTCGGGACGGTGGTGCTGCCACAGCGCGATCTGCTCGACGCCGAGGCGCCCGAGGCTGGCGTCGACGGCCGAGCGCAGGTGCGCGGCCGAGCTGTCGGTCGCCCAGTTCCCACCGTCGGTGCGCACGTGGCCGCCCTTCGTGGCGAGCAGGACCTGGTCGCGCACGCCGAGCTCGTCGAGGAGCCCGGCGACGAGGGTCTCGTTCTGGCCCTGGGCAGCGGCCCCCAGGTCGCCGGGGCCGTAGGCGTCGGCGGTGTCGAAGAGGGTCACGCCCGCGTCGAGGGCGGCTCGCACGGTGTCGACGAGCTGCTCGCGCGGCTGCGCCCCGGTCTGGTCGAAGGTCATCAGGCCGAGGCCGATGGCCCCGACCTCGATGCGCCCGGTGGTCTGGTTGCCGAGGTGTCGTGTCTGCACCCCTCCACAGTGCCCGGAGGGTCAAGCAGGGAAACGACGGCGGGCCCTGATGACCCGGGCACGCGGTGCCCGAACCCCGCGATCCGGACCCCGCACGGCCTGCGCCGCCGTGACCGGCTCCAGGTGCGGTCGCCCCACCCGGGACACGAACTGCGCCAGCAGCCGCGCCTCCTCGGACCGCTCGCGCTGCGGCGTCTGCCAGCACTCGATCACGGCACGGTCGGCCCGCAGGTGCACCATCGTGTGCCCGTACTCCGCCTTCCAGTTGAAGTAGCGCAGGTTGGGGTTGGCCACCTTCGCCGCCTCCTCGAGCGCGACGGTGGGTGCGAGGGCCGCCGGCCGGAAGCGGGCGTCGTACGTCGCCGCGTCGGTGAACGCCGCGCCCCGGCTTCCCCCCGTCGCGGCGAAGTAGAGCTCCTCCGCGATCACGTCCTGTCCCCCCGGGCGCCCCATCGTGGAGCCCACCATCTCGACCCCGACCGCCCCGAGCAGGCCGCCGCCCGTGAGCGGCTCGTAGCTCGGCAGCTGGGCGTCCTCGACCAGGTCCGAGCCGAAGTAGCCGTGGGAGTCACCGGAGACGACGACGTTGTCGACGATGCCGTGCCGGCGCAGGAAGCGGAACAGCCGCGCCCGCTCCTCGGGGTGGCCTCCCCACCCGGTCGTGTAGATCTCTCCCTGCGGTGCGTTGAGGTCCAGCCCGAAGGCCTGCGCGAGCTGGTCGGCGAAGGGCAGGTTGAAGGCGCGCAGCTGGCTGAGGTTGACCTGGTTGACCACCAGCCGGTGCGTCGCCCCGCGCCGCGAGCTGTCGAGCAGGGCGCCTTCCAGCCAGGCCCACTGCTCGTCCCCCAGCACCTGCGAGGCCTGGCCCTCGAGCCCGGCGAAACGGCGTACGTCGAGGAGCACGACGTCGGCGGTCCGACCGTAGGGCAGCACCCGGTAGGAGTAGAGCGCAGCTCGACCACGGGGCGTCGGCAGGTTGCGGTCCGGGCCCGGCGATGGCGGGAAGCGGCCGCTCCCGTCGGGGATCGGCGGGCGGATCGGGGTCCACTCGAAGAGCACCGACCCGGCCTGCTCGGTGGTCAGCGTGACCCGGTCGCCCTGCTGCCCGGGGTCGTAGTCGTGCTGGTCGGCCATGATCGCGAAGGGGGCCGCGTGGTGGGCCCGGATGAGCGCGGGGTCGGCGTAGTAGAGGGCGTAGCGTCGTCGCGCCTGCGCCACGGTGGTCCAGTCGGCGTTGTCGATGTCGGTGTCCCACCGCCGCTGGCCCTTCCAGAAGCGGGAGGCCGGGTGGCCGCCGGAGTTGTCGTAGACGTGGTCGCCCGCGTGGGTCACCAGGTCGAGGTCGCGTCGCTCGCCGATGCGGTCGTAGGAGTTGAAGACGTCGTGCCACCACGACGTGCAGGCGACGTGCGCGACGGTCAGGGCGCGCACCGGGTCGGTGAGCGACGGCGCGGTGCGGGTGCGCCCGATCGGCGAGCGCCACCCCAGGGCCTCGAAGGCGTAGTAGAGCGTCGTCGCCGACGGCAGCCGGTCCGCGTCGACCTTGACCGTCCAGTCGCGGCGGGCGTCCGTGACGACCTGCCCCCGTCGTACGACGTGGCGCAGCGCGGGGTCCGTCGCGATCCGCCAGCGCACCGTGACCCGCCGGAAGCCTTGGGGGTCGGGGACCCGGGTGGCGTCCCAGCCGCGCCGGTCGGGGATGGTGATGCGGGTCCAGAGCACGACGCGGTCTGCCAGCGGGTCCCCGGACATGACGCCGTGACCGAAGGGCAGCAGCTCCTCGGCGACCGGGTAGGTCCAGCCGGCCGGGAGCCTGCGGGAGTAGGGCCGAGCGGCCTCGGCGCCGGTCGCGCCGTCCGCGGCGGCATCGACCGCCACGGTGCCCAGCGCGAGGCCGGCCAGCCCCCCGCCGCGGAGCAGGCCGCGGCGTCCGAGCCGGCCGGGCTCTCCGGCTGGTGTCGAGGTGGGGCGATCGGTGTCCATGCCAGGTCGAACGCCGCGGGCGACGGGTGGTTACGCCGGGACCTGCCCTCCGACCCGAGTGTTCACGTGCTCGTCACCCGGTGCGCTCGGCCGCCACCGACGCGAGCGTGCGCAGGAAGGCCGTGCGCTTGGCGCCGCTCAGCCACCAGGAGTTGCCGCTGGTGTTGAGCTCGGAGTCGAAGTAGGCCGCGAAGGTGCCGCCGTGGGCGCGGATGCCGGCCACGGTGTCGTCGAAGAAGGTCGGCCCGTTCGGGCTGGCGAAGCCCTCGTCGGTGATGCCGAACTCACCGAGACCCCAGTCGACGTCGACCTTGTCGGCGAAGGCCTCCATGCGCGTCCAGTAGCCGTTGAGGTCGGTCCACTTGGTCAGGTTCTTGGGCGTGCCGTAGGCCTGGTAGACGTCGAGGGCGATGAAGTCGATCGGGGCGCCGAAGGGGTAGAGGTGCTCGAAGGACATCTCGGGGTTGCCGGAGAAGAACTGGTGCCACCCCGTCAAGCAGATCCCGAAGCGCAGCCCCGGCAGGTCGAACATCGGTGCCAGGCGCTGCTGGAGTCGGGTCCAGTCGAGGATCTGCGGCTCATCGTTCTCGGGCTCGTGGTGCAGCACCACCCAGACCTCGCCGTCGACGGCCGCGAGCTGGCGCGCCGCGTCCGCGGCCCAGGCGTCGCCACGACCGGCGGCCATCTCGGCCCAGGTGTAGGGCAGCTTGAACGACACGAACGGGATGCGGCCCTTGGCGATGTCGGCCTGCGCCGTCTGAGCCGCTCGGGCGACCTTGTCGTGGGTATAGTAGGTGCGGCGGATCTGCAGCGGCACCCCGGCGTCGGCCTCGAGCTGGGCCGGGTCGGTGTTGCCGCCATGGGCGGCGCCCAGCACGAAGCGCGGCGCCGGGGCCGGCGGGGGCTGTGGCGTCGGGTCGGGGGTGGGCTCCGGGGTCGGGCTCGGCGGCGGCGGCGGTGTCGGCGTCGGCGGCTCGGGCGTCGGGTCGGGCGTGGGCTCGGGGGTGGGCTCGGGAGCGGGCGGCTCCGGCGTGGGCTCGCCGGGCACCGCCACGGTGAGGACGACGCTGCTGCTGGTGGCGGGCGCGTGGGTGAGTGTGCCCAGGGTGAGGGCGCGGTAGGTCACCGCGCCCGCCGCGGTGGTGTCGAGCGGAGCTGCCCAGGTCCCGCTGGCGGAGACCGGCACGACGTTCGGGTACGTCGACCACTCGCCGTCCGCGGTCAGCCGCTGGACGCGCACGACGGGGGCGCCGTCGGCCGGGGTCAGCGCTCCGACGAGGTCGACGACCGTCCCGGGCGCGACAGTCGCCCGCGCGACCCGTGCCGTGACGACCACCGGTCGACGCTCCACGGTGTAGCGGACCGGCGCGGTGGCAGCCGGAGCCACGTGGGCGGTGCCGTTGACACGGACCCGGTAGGCGAAGGTGCCGGAGCGGGGGTGCTCCACCCGCATCGCGAAGGTGCCGCGACCGCTCGTCCGGGCCAGCCGCACGTTCTGCCAGCCGCCCCAGGGGCCACGGCGCTGCAGCCGCACGGCGCGCCCGATGCTGATCGGTCGGGTCGTGCCGGTGACGAGGCTGGCCTGGCCGGCCCGCACGTCCCGGTCGTGCCACCGGACCCGCACGACCGAGGAGGCGCGTCCGGCGGCCGGCTGGGTCGCGGGCCCGACCAAGGACAGCAACGGGCCCGACGCGGCCGGGGCCGGCCGGGCGGTGGCGGGCGCACCGAGGGCGGCGAGGAGCGCGACGGCAGCACCGGCGGCGACGGCACGACGTGCCGACGGCGTCCGGAGGCGCGCGAAAGTGACCGCGAGCATCCATGCCTGCTTTCGACGAAGGACACCCCGAGTTACCTG
Organism: Nocardioides sp.; assembly: GCF_031397825.1. GTDB lineage: Bacteria > Actinomycetota > Actinomycetes > Propionibacteriales > Nocardioidaceae > Nocardioides. Next base: position 3,973 of record NZ_JANNML010000079.1, on the reverse strand, counting down.
GGGGAGGTCCGTGGAACGTAGCGGCGGCGACACGCCGGATGTCGCGGGTCGGGCGAAGTCTGACCGAAAGGACGAGTCACCTGACCCGTTGTGCCCAGTCCGCGGCCGACGATCGGCCATCACGACGCACTCCCGCCCAGGGTCGCGGTCACCACGGGCACCTGGAGCCCGACCACGCTGACCTTCTCCCGCTCCAGCCACCGCAGCGACCACCGCGCCCGGCGCGGGCCGAGCTCCCACTGGCTGGAGTGCTCGGTGTGGTTGGAGCCGAGGATGTTGAACGACGCGACCGTGAAGGTCACCGGGTCACGCGGTGGTGCTGCCTGGGCAGGGAGCGCCGGGAGGAAGGTGGCGGCCGCCGCGAGGGCCGCGGTGGCGAGGGCTGGTCTGCGCGTGAGGGCACGGTCGGTCTCCATCCGTCCGCCGTCGGGAAGTCGGGGACACCCGGGGCATCGGCCGCGCCTCACCCGCACTGAGCGATCCGGCCGACAAGACCCGCATCTGGGGGAGAAGGCCACCGAGCGCGCGGACTGGCTAGCGTGCGGTCATGACCTCCGACTTCACCGGCCGCGTCGCCCTCGTCACCGGCGCCTCCTCAGGGTTGGGTGCTGCCGTCGTACGACGTCTGGCCGGCGCCGGCGCGCACGTCTTTGCCGCCGCCCGCGACCAGGAGCGCCTCGCGGCCGTCGCTGCCGACTGCGCCGACCTGCCCGGCGAGATCGCCTTGGGTCACCTCGACGTCGCCTCGGCCGCCTCGTGCCGGTCGGCGGTGGACGCCACCGTGGAGCGCTTCGGCCGGCTCGACGTGCTGGTCAACAACGCCGGGCGCCACGACTTCCGGATCACGGCCGAGGTCACCGAGGAGCAGTGGGTCCACGACATCGCGGTCAACCTGGGTGGCGCGTTCTTCTGCTCGCAGGCCGCGATCCCCCACCTGCTGGAGACCAGCGGCAACATCGTCAACGTCGCGTCGGTCGCAGGGCTGGTCGGCGAGGCCTACTCCGCGGCCTACACCGCCGCCAAGCACGGCGTCGTCGGCCTCACCAAGGCCCTCGCCGTCGAGCACCTGCGCTCCCCGATCCGGGTCAACTGCGTCTGCCCCGGCGGCATGGACACCCCGCAGGTGCACACCATCGACGTCCCCGACGGCGCCGACTTCGACCTGATCATGCGCGTCTCCGCCGCCCGCGGCTTCATGAGCGCCGACAGCGTCGCCGCGGTCGTCTGCTTCCTCGCCTCCGACGACGCCCGCGCCGTGCACGGCAGCATCCAGGTCGTCGACCACGGGCACCTCGCCGGCTGAGGTCGAGGTTCAGCGGCGGCGTCCCGGTGCAGGACGGACCTGTCGAGCCGGACCGACCACGCCTCGCGCGCGGCCAGGCGCCGGCTCAGTCGGCACGTGTGGCATCGACATCGGTCGGGGACCAGTCGGTCCAGGAGGACCACCAGTGTTCGTGGCGTTCCAGGATGGCCTCGACGTGTGCCGCTTCGGCCAGGATGTCCAGGACGGTCTGTGGTGAGATCCGCCCCTCCGTGCGCTGATGGTGAAGGTCTGAGACATCCTTCCACCGCCGCTGGCCCTCGGCGTCGACCACGAGGTCAGGCCCGTGGTCCTCGGTGTCGATGTGCCCCGGACCGCGCTTCAGCGGCGCCTCGAAGACCCCGTTCCTGCCTTTGCGTCTCGGCAGGTCCGACCCGGACGTGGTGGCGCACCGGCAGTCCGGCGCTGCGGGCCCTCGGGCCAGCCGGAGTTCACCTGGACCAACGCTGCGGCCCGTTAGCGTGATGCCATGAGGCATGGTGAGCTGCTGGTGATCTTCGGGCCACCGGCTGTCGGCAAGACGACGGTGGCTCGGGCCGTGTGTGCACGCACTGACGACAAGCTGTTCCTCAACCACCACACCGTCGAGCCGCTTGCAGACCTCTTCGGGATGGGCACCCCACCGTTCCGTGCGCTCACCGGCGAGTTCCGTCGTCGTGTGGTCGAGGAGGCCGCCGCGGCTGACGTGGCGCTCGTCATGACCATGGTCTGGAATCTCGGCGGCGTCGAGGATGCCCGCTGGATGGGTGGACTGGTGGCGCCGTACGCCGATGAGGGTCTGCCGATCTCGTTCGTCGAGCTGGCAGCCGACCTCGAGACGAGGTTGGAGCGGAACCGTGGGGAGGACCGGCTCATCGCCAAGCCGTCGAAGCGGGACCTTGCCTGGTCCGAGGCACACCTGCGTGAGCGGGAGCGCTGGGTGATGAACACGGACCAGGCCACTGCCCTGCCTGCCGATGACGTGCTTGCTGCGCACCGGCACCTCAGGCTCGACACCCGTCGTCTCGCCCCGGACGTGGCAGCAGAGCAGATCATCGCCTGGCGCGACGCCAGGTCGCCCGTGACGAACCGCTCTCCCCGGATCGCTTGCGAGACCACCGTCGCCGGGCGCGTCACGACGGTCGCCGACGACTCCTGAGGCGTGTCGTCGGGCAAGATCCGCGGTACGTTGCGCGGTGCCGCTCCGCGGTCACATGCCCTGACAGGAGACCCCATGCCCCACGACCCGAGCCAGTCGAAGATCGTTCGGCCGTTCACCCGTCAGTCCACCGTGCTCGAGCTGGCCTCGACACTGCCCGGGCGCGCGTTCAAGGCGATGATCGTGCGCCAGCTCCCTCCGGTAGCCACCGAGAAGGAGCGGCAGGAGCTGGAGGACCTCACCGTCGGTCTTCCGCTGGAGACCTTGGTCGAGCTGTCCGAGGGCAAGCTCACCTGGGGGATCGCCGACTCCATCGTCGATCTGGCGAACCGCAAGCCGCATCGTCTGGTCGCTCGCGGTGTCGGCGCGGGCACGGGCGCCCTGAAGAAGGTCACACGCGCGGTTCGCCGCTGATGGCCCGCACGATCGCCTCGACGTGTGGTCGTTGCGCATCCTGACGCCTGACGTGGCCCCCGCCTCAGGAGCCCTCGGACGATGCGGTCGATCCGGTCCACCGGGCAGACCAGACTGACAGCACTGCCACAGGCGGAGCGCAGCGCTCATCTCGGCCGCTCGTCGGCACACCGCACGAATCGCGGCTGAAGCGGTCGGGTCGCTGCGGCCTTCCGGGTCGTGTGTCGCAGACCGCGCTCGGCCGCTGCGGGCGGCACACGACCCAGTTCTGCGGGCGAAGCGGGGGGCCTAGCGCGCGATGACCAATCGGGTCGTGTGTCGCAGACCGCGCTCGGCCGCTGCGAGCGGCACACGACCCGATCCCGTCAGCGAGGCACAGCGCGCGCAGCTCGGCAGCTCCGGCTAACGGGGGCCAACCGAACTCGCGATGCTTGACCGGGACGTGGCTTGTTGCAGACTCGCCGATCGTCGACACCGCGAGAGCACTTCGGCGCTGACTTGGGACGGCGTCTCCATGCGGGGGCGCCTGTCGCACTACCGCCCGACGTCGGCAGCAGCAGCAGCGCTCAGTGCGCCATGTCGACGAAGCGCGAGTAGTGACCCTGGAAGGCCACCGTGATGTCGCGCGTCGCACCGTTGCGGTGCTTGGCCACGATCAGGTCGGCCTCGCCGGGGCGGGTCGACTCCTTCTCGTAGGCGTCGTCGCGGTGCAGCAGGATCACCATGTCGGCGTCCTGTTCTAGCGAGCCCGACTCACGGAGGTCGCTCATCATCGGGCGCTTGTCGCCACGCTGCTCCGGTCCACGGTTGAGCTGCGACAGCGCGATGATCGGCAGCTGCAGCTCCTTGGCCAGCAGCTTGATCTGGCGGGAGAACTCCGAGACCTCGAGCTGGCGGGACTCGACCTTGCGGCCGGACGTCATCAGCTGCATGTAGTCGATGACGATCAGCTTGAGGTCGTGGCGCTGCTTGAGCCGGCGGGCCTTGGCCCGGATCTCCATCATCGTCATGTTGGGCGAGTCGTCGATGAACATCGGCGCCGACGACACCCGGCCCATGTGGCGGGCGAGCTTGTCCCAGTCGGCCTGGTCCATCTTGCC
>NZ_JANNML010000078.1:0-58973 GCF_031397825.1 Nocardioides sp. | reverse complement strand
GGAGTACTTGTCGCGGTCGGGCAGCACCATCGTGTAGCCCAGCGCGCGACCGCGCGGCAGGATCGTGACCTTGTGCACCGGGTCGGTGCCGGGCAGCGCCGCGGCGACCAGGGCGTGGCCGCCCTCGTGGTAGGCGGTGATGAGCTTCTCGCGCTCGCTCATCAGGCGCGTACGACGCTGGGGGCCGGCGATCACGCGGTCGATCGCCTCGTCGAGGGACGCGTCGGTGATCATCTTCTCGTTGCCGCGGGCGGTGAGCAGCGCGGCCTCGTTGAGCACGTTGGCCAGGTCGGCACCGGTGAAGCCGGGCGTACGGCGGGCGATGCTCAGCAGGTCGATGTCCTGCGCGATCGGCTTGCCGCGCGAGTGGACCTTGAGGATCTGGTGGCGGCCGTTGAGGTCGGGTGCGTCGACGCCGATCTGGCGGTCGAAGCGACCCGGACGCAGCAGCGCGGGGTCGAGCACGTCGGGACGGTTGGTCGCGGCGATGAGGATGACGCCGCCGCGCACGTCGAAGCCGTCCATCTCGACGAGCAGCTGGTTGAGGGTCTGCTCGCGCTCGTCGTGGCCGCCGCCCATGCCGGCGCCGCGGTGACGACCGACGGCGTCGATCTCGTCGATGAAGACGATCGCCGGGGCGTTCTCCTTGGCCTGCTCGAAGAGGTCGCGGACGCGGCTGGCGCCGACACCGACGAACATCTCGACGAAGTCGGAGCCGGAGATGGAGTAGAAAGGGACGCCGGCCTCGCCCGCGACGGCGCGGGCCAGCAGCGTCTTGCCGGTGCCCGGAGGGCCGTAGAGCAGGACACCCTTGGGGATCTTGGCGCCCACGGCCTGGAACTTGGCGGGCTCCTGGAGGAACTCCTTGATCTCGCCGAGCTCCTCGATGGCCTCGTTGCAACCGGCGACGTCGGCGAACGTCGTCTTGGGCATGTCCTTGGTGATCAGCTTGGCCTTGGACTTGGCGAACTGCATGACGCCGCGGCCGCCACCGCCCTGGACCTGGTTCATCAGGAAGAGGAAGAGCAGGATGATCAGCGCGAAGGGCAGGAGCGTGGCGAGGATCGTGCCGAGCAGGCTGGGCTGGGGGTTCTCGGAGTTGGACTCCTCGATCGTCCCGTCGGCGACCGCGCGATCGACCGCGGCGATGATGCCCTGCTGCTGGCCGGCGACGTAGTAGGCCATGACGTCCGAGCCGCTCTCGCGGACCCCCGAGTCGAGGGTGGCCTGGATGACCTGGTCACCGTCGATGAAGGAGATCTCCTTGACCTCACCCGTCTCGATGTAGGCCTCCATGCGCGAGGTCGAGACCTCGTCGTAGCCGCCACCGGGGGCGAGGAACTGGAGGGCGAGGAGCACCGCCACGACGGCGAACGCGATCCACACCCAGGGACCCTTGAAAATGCGCTTCACAGACTTCTCTTCGCTTGTACTGGGCCTGCCGGCATGAGCCCAGGACGGAACTCTCGACGGTACACGCCTTCCACGGGCCCTAGTGTCTCAGGCACATGGGTGGAACGAGCCCGCGGGCGCGGACGTTCCCCCGCACTCCGCTCAGTCGAAGAGGCGGGGCTGGGGCGAGGCGTGGGCCGGGTCGACCCCGTCGAAGAGGCTGCTGACCGACTCTCCGGCGTGGATGCGCTGGATCGCCGTGGCGAAGAGCCCGGCGACGGAGCGGGTGCGCAGCTCGGGCCACCCGGACGGGCCGGGCACGGTGTCGGTGGTGACGACCTCGGAGATCATCGGGTGACCGCGCAGACGCTCGATGGCCTTGCCGACGAAGAGCCCGTGAGTGCAGGCGATGGCCGCCTCGGTGCAGCCCTCGTCGTTCAGCCGGTCGAGCAGCTCGAGGATGGAGCCGCCCGTGGCGATCTCGTCGTCGAGCACGATCGCGCGCTTGCCGGCCACGTCGCCGACGATCGCGTCGATGACGACCTTGTCGTCAGCGAGGCGCTTCTTGCTGCCGGCCGCCACCGGCAGCCCCAGCAGGCGGGCGAACTGGGTGGCGGTCTTGGCGTTGCCGAAGTCGGGCGAGACCACCACGGCGTCGGTCAGGTCCTGGCCCAGGAAGTGGTCGGCCAGCTCCCCCAGCGCCGTGAGGTGGTCGACGGGCACCGAGAAGAAGCCGTGGACCTGCGGGGCGTGGAGGTTCATCGTGATGACCCGGTCGACCCCGGCGGCCCCGAGCAGGTCGGCGACCAGACGGCCCCCGATGGAGATCCGGGAGGCGTCCTTCTTGTCCGAGCGCGCGTAGGCGTAGTAGGGCACGACAGCGGTGATCGACGCGGCCGAGGCCCCCCGGGCGGCGTCGATCATGAGGAGCAGCTCCATCAGGTGCTCCTGCGTCGGCGGCGACAGGGGCTGCACGAGGAAGACGTCGCGCTGGCGGCAGTTGGCCTGGAGCTGGGCCTGGAGGCAGTCGTTGGAGAAGCGGGTCAGCTCGACGGCCGAGAGCTCGATCCCCAGGTGCTCGCAGATGCCGGTGGCCAGGCCGTGGTGGGCACTACCGCTGAAGACGACGATCTCGCGCACGTGGCTGCTTCCGGTCGAGGCGCTCGGGGGCCCGAGCGTAGCCCGCCCGGGACCGGGCGGCGAGGGTCAGGAGTAGACGTGCGGGGCGAGCGTGCCGATGTCGCGCAGGTTGCGGTAGCGCTCGCGGTAGTCGAGGCCGTAGCCGACGACGAACTCGTTGGGGATGTCCCAGCCGACGTACTTGACGTCGACCGGCATCTGGAGGGCCTCCGGCTTGCGGAGCAGGGTGCAGATCTGGACGCTCGCGGGGCTGCGGCTGCTCAGGTTGGACGTCAGCCACGACAGGGTCAGGCCGGTGTCGATGATCTCGTCGACGATGACGACGTGGCGCCCGGAGATGTCGGTGTCGAGGTCCTTGAGGATGCGGACGACGCCGGAGCTCTTGGTGCCCGAGCCGTAGGAGGAGACCGCCATCCAGTCCATCTCGACGTGGCGGGTGAACGCCCGGGCCATGTCGGCCATGACCATGACCGCACCGCGCAGGATGCCGACGATCAGGAGCTCCTTGCCGTCGTAGTCGGTCTCGATCTCCTGGGCCAGCTCGCCGATCCGCTCCAGGATCTGCTCCTCGGTGAAGAGGACGTTGACGAGGTCGTTCTCCACGTGGGCCGCATCCATGCCGTCAGGATTCCACAGACGTCGGGCCGAACCACAGGTGGTCTCCCTGGCGGTACGCCGTGACGTGGCCGGGGAGCTGGATCTGCTTGGGCAGCTTGTCACGGTTGTGGACCTGCTGCTCGAGGGCATCGACGTGCACCGCGAAGAGCTCGCTCGACGGACAGCCGGCGCCCAGGGCGGCCAGCCGCAGCATCCGGGTGCGGACCGCCTGCTCGAGAGCGGCGACCTCACGCACGTCGAAGCCGTGCTCGGCGTGCAGGTGCTGGGCGAGGGCCACCTCGGCGAGGCGGTCGAGCGCCTCCATGTCGGGGCGCAGCTGCTCCGCGGTGCGGGCGAGGGTCTCGGCCACCCCCGGTCCGAGCTCGCGCTCGAGGACCGGCAGCACGCTGTGGCGCACCCGGGAGCGGGTGAAGCGGGGGTCGCTGTTGTGCGGGTCGGTCCAGACGTCGATGCCCTCGGCCGCGCAGGCCGCCTCGGTCTGGGCCCGGCGGATCCCGAGCAGGGGCCGTCGGAAGATCCCGAAGCCGGGCCGCATGCCGGCGATCGAGCGGCCGCCGGAGCCGCGGGTGAGGCCGAGCAGCGCGGTCTCGGCCTGGTCGTCGAGGGTGTGACCGAGCAGCACGGTGCCGGACCCCAGCCGCCCGGCGATCTCCTCGAGCACGGCGTAGCGCGCCTCGCGCGCTGCGGCCTCGGTGCCGTGGCCGTCGGTCTGGACCTGCACGCGCACCGACCCGGTCTCGTCGGCCCCGAGCCGGGCCATCTGCGCCACGACGCGGGCGGTGTGCTCGGCCGAGCCGTCCTGGAGGCCGTGGTCGACCGTGACGCCGATGGCCCGCTGGGGGGCTCGCCGCGTCTCGAAGACGGTCGCCGCCAGCAGCGCCAGCGAGTCCGCGCCGCCCGAGCAGGCCACGACCACCGGGCCGTGTCCGGCCTCCGCGAGCATCCGTCGTACGGCGAGGCGGACGGCGGCGACCGCCGGGTCGAGGCTCATCCGAGGACGCGGGTGACCCAGGCCTCCGGGTCGGCGATCTCGGACTTGCTGGGCAGGTTGGCGGGCGACTCCCAGACCGCGTTGAACTCCTGCATCCCGACCTTGTCGACGACGCCGCGGACGAAGGCGGCGCCGTCGCGGTACTGCGCCATCTTGGCGTCGAGGCCGAGCAGGCGGCGCAGGATCCGGTCGAGGGTGCCGATGCCCTTGCGGCGCTCGTTGAACGTCGCGCGGATCTTGTCGACGCTCGGGATCACCGAGGGTCCGACGCCGTCCATCACGACGTCGGCGTGCCCCTCGAGCAGGGACATGACGCCGGTGACCCGGTCCATGATCTCGCGCTGCTCGGGGGTGCTCATCAGCTCCATCAGGCTGCCGCCGCGGGCACCGCTCCTGATGCCCTCGATGATCCGCGCGAGACCGTCGTCGAGGAGCTTGGTCGGCTCGACGGTGTCGGCGATCGCCTCGATCTCGGAGAAGAGGTGGCCGCGCATCCACGGGACCGCGGTGAACTGCACCCGGTGGGTCTCCTCGTGCAGGCAGACCCACAAGCGGAAGTCGTGCGCGTCGGCGCCGAGCTCGCGCTCGACGTGGACGATGTTGGGTGCGACCAGGAGCAGCCGGCCGTCGGGCTCGAAGAACGGGTCGAACTGGCCGAGGACCTTGCTGCCCATGAAGCCGAGCAGCCCGCCGACCTCCGCGCCGGTGACCCGCGAGCCGACCTTGAGCGCCAGCCCTGTGGGCGGCTTCTTGTCGGTGAGCTTGTGGACCAGCGGCGTCATCAGCACCCGGAAGCTGTCGGCGTTGGCCTGCACCCACCCGGCGCGGTCCACCACCAGGACGGGCGCGGTGTGGTCACGCGCGACGAGCCCGGTGAACTCGCGCACCAGCCCGGTCGACCGGTTGGCGCCCGCCCGCAGCTCCTCGACCGCCTCGGCGGCCTCCTCGCGGCTCACCGCCGGCCCCTCCCCCGCGATGCGGGAACCGAGGGACACCGCGAAGTCCCAGTCGACCATGGTGTCTGCCTGGCTGGACCCGCTGCTGGGCTGGCTCGTCATGCAGCGAATCTAGCCCGGGGGTCTCAGCGACCGCAGCGGCAGGCGGCGAGCGCGGCGGCGGCCCCGTCGAGGGCCACCTCGGCGTCGGTGCCGTCGATCGGGGCGACCCGGTCGGCCATCAGCACGAAGAGCATCGGTCGGCCGCCGGCGTCGGTCACGATGCCGGCCAACGACGCGACGCCGGTCAGCGTGCCGGTCTTGGCCCGGACCCTGCCACGGCCCTGCGGGTCGCCGGCAGTGAAGCGGTCGGCCAGCGAGCCGCTGAAGGCGGCGACCGGAAGGCCGGTCAGCACCGGGCCGAGCTCGGGGCGCGTGGTCGCCAGCCGCAGCACGTCGACCAGCGTGGTGGGGGCCATCCGGTTGCGGCGCGAGAGCCCGCTGCCGTCGTACAGGAGGGTGTCGGTGAGGTCGACGCCCTCGGCGCCCAGCGTGCGGGTGACGCCCCTGCGCCCACCGATGGACGACGCGTCGTCCGCGACGCTCAGGCCGACGTGGCGCAGCAGCACCTCGGTGGCCTCGTTGTCGCTGACCTGCAGCAGGTGCTCGACGATCTCGCCCAGGGGCGCGCTGGTGACGTTGGCGAGCACCTGGGCGCCGGCACTCGCAGGGCCGGGCACCGGCTCGCCCTCGACCCGGACGCCGGCGGCCCGCAGTGCGTCGGCGAAGACGGTCGCCGCCCGCAGGGCCGGGTCGGCCACCCGCCCGAAGCCGCTCGGATCGCGGCCGCCGTCGACCCAGAGCGCGCTGATCGGCGACACCACCCCGTCGGGCACGTAGTCGCGCTCCCAGGCCGGGTTGTCGGCCGGACCGGTGAAGAGCGACGCGTCGTAGGTGAGCTGGACGCGCCGCGCACCCTGCGCCCTCAGTACGCGCGCCGTCTGGCGGGCGAGGTCGACGACGTCGGCCCGCGGCGGGTAGGGCGGCTCGTCGTCGGCGGCCGGCGGGGCGCTGGCGAGGTAGGGGTCTCCGCCACCGACGAGCACGACCTGCGGCCGCCTCGCCGGACCGCTGGCCACCACGCGGGTCGTGAAGACGTGCTCGGGACCGAGGGCGAGCAGCGCCGCGCTGGCGGTCACGAGCTTGGTCGTGGAGGCCGGGATCGCGTCTCCGCTGCCGCGGACCAGGGTCTCAGGGCCGGGCGCCAGCGGCGCGACGGCGGCCAGGACGTGGGGCCCGAGGTCCTCGTCGGCCAGGTACGGCGCCAGCGCGCGACGCACCTTCGCCTCGCTGAGCGGCGCCGACGAGGCGGTGGCTGCGACCGCGGCGGGGGGCTGGACGGGTGGCAGCTCGAGGCCGGTCGGGGGGGCGATGGTGACGGGGTCGGCGTCCGCGGCGGGCTCGCCGTCACGCAGGTAGCGCTCGACCAGGTCGTAGCGCCACGTGGCGACACCGGCCACGACGAGCGCGAGCAGCAGCACCCCGATGAACGTGCGTCGCACCCCTTGTCCCCTCCCGCCTTCGTGTGTGGAGCCATTGTGCGGGACAATGGGCCCGGCCTCGCCGGGGCCATCGCTGGCGACAGACATTCCGGAGGATGACGTGCTCGAGTTCGACGTACTGGTGGAGATCCCCAAGGGGGAGCGCAACAAGTACGAGGTGGATCACGAAAGCGGTCGCATGCGCCTCGACCGGATGCTCTTCACCTCGACGCAGTACCCCGCCGACTACGGCTACATCGAGAACACCCTCGGCCAGGACGGCGACCCGCTCGACGCTCTCGTGCTGCTCCAGGCCCCGACCTTCCCGGGCTGCCTGATCCGCTGCCGCGCGATCGGCATGTTCCGCATGACCGACGAGGCCGGAGGCGACGACAAGGTCCTCTGCGTCCCCTCGACCGACCCGCGCCAGGAGCACCTGCGCGACATCGCGCACGTCCCGAAGTTCGACCGGCTGGAGATCCAGCACTTCTTCGAGGTCTACAAGGACCTCGAGCCCGGCAAGTCCGTCGAAGGCGCCGACTGGGTCGGCCGCACCGAGGCCGAGGCCGAGGTCCACGCGTCGTTCCAGCGCTTCAAGGACACCGGCGGCACGCCTCACCACTGATCCTTGCTCGAGCGGTGGCTCAGCCCTTGACCGCCCGGAAGTAGCCCATGGCACCCGAGCGGTCGAGGGTGACGTCGACGCACCGCTGGCCGCCGAGCCACCGCTGGACCTCATCGCCCGTGCACCCGGGGCCGAGAAGACCGGCGAGCCGGCCCATCTGGCGCATCGGCTCGTGCTGGAGCCCGGTGTCGTTGAGGATCGTGCTGCCGGTGATGACGCCCCCGGTGCTCAGCACGCGCACCATCTCGACCACGGCGCGCGCCGGGTCGGGGAAGCAGTGCAGCCCGGTGAACGACACCACCAGGTCGAACTCGCCGTCGGCGAAGGGCAGCTCCCCCACGTCGGCCAGCCGGGGCTCGACCTGGTCCTCGACCCCGCGCTCGTAGGCCGCGTCGACGGTGCGGTCCAGCATCTTCTGGGCGATGTCGGCGGCGACGTAGCGCACGCCCTGGCCGGGCCGCAGGCCGCGCAGCGCCACCCCGCCACCGCACGGCACGTCGAGCACGGCGCTGCCGGCGGGCAGCCGACCGGTCTCCGCGGCGGCGGCGTAGAGCCTGCGCAGGTCGCTCTGGATCGCGACCGCCCACAGCGCACCGCCCACCCGGGGGTGCTCGACGGTCCAGTCGTAGACCGTGCCCCACAGCGGGTCGTCGGACCAGCCGCCGAGCCCGAACCGCGGGAGCAGGGGGAGCCTCACGGGGCGACCGGTGCGACCGGTGCGGCGGGTGCGGCGGACCCGGCGGGCCCGACGGGCCCGACCAGCTCGGGCGAGCGCAGCATCGCGTCGGGCACGCCGAAGGCGTCGACCAGGTCGCCGGCCAGCGGGCGGATCTTGCGGCACAGCGACGACACCTCGCGGCTGATCGCCTTGCTGCGCTGGCTGGTCAGACGACCGTGCTCCATGAACCACGCCCGGTCCGCCTCGATGGTCGACAGGGCGTGCAGGTCGCAGAGCAGGTTGAGCGCCACCTTGAGGTCACCCTCGGGCAGCTGCCGAGTCTTCTCGACGAAGGCCTCGAGGACCAGGCGCTCGACGTGGGCGCGGGCCGCGCCGATCACGTGGTCCTGCACCCGGGAGAAGACCACGCCGGGGTTCATCCCCTGGTCGATCCCGCGCTTGAGCCGCCGAGCGACGCCGCCGAGCATGTGCTCCTCGCGGAAGCGCAGCATCGCCAGCTGGTAGTCGGGGTCGAGCAGCCCCGCCTCCTGGTCCCAGCCGTCGTCACCGCCGGGCAGGACGTCCTTGATGCGCTCCAACAGCTTGTGGACCGCCGTACGCTCCAGGACCGTCTCGACCGCCAGCCCGGCGACGAACTTCACCATCCCGAACTGGTCGAGGTCGGAGAAACCGCTGGAGTAGTCGGTCAGCAGGCCCTTGGCGACCAGCTGGAGCAGGACGTGGTTGTCGCCCTCGAAGGTCGTGAAGACGTCGGTGTCGGCCTTGAGGGAGGCGAAGCGGTTGATCGAGAGGTAGCCCGCTCCCCCGCACGCCTCCCGGCACTCCTGGATCGTGCGGGTCGCGTGCCAGGTGCCGTAGGCCTTCGTGCCGGCCGCCCGCGACTCCAGCTCGCGGCGGGTGTGCTCGTCGTCGGTGATGCCGCTGAAGACGTCGTGCAGGCGCGAGGCGACGACCTCCTGGGCGAAGTGCAGCGCATAGGTGTCGGCGAGCAGCGGGAAGAGCCGGCGCTGGTGCATGCCGTAGTCGAGGATCAGCTCCTCCTCGTCCTCGCTGCTGGCCTCGAACTGCCGGCGGCGCAGGGCGTACTTGGTCGCGATCGCGAGCGCCACCTTGGACGCGTTGATGCCGGCGCCCCCGACGCACACCCGGCCCTGCACGAGGGTGCCGAGCATGGTGAAGAAGCGCTTGTTGGGGTTCGCGATCGCGCTCTCGTAGACACCCGAGGGGGTCACGTCGGCGAAACGGTTGAGCAGCGCCGTGCGCGGCACGCGCACCTGGTCGAACCAGAGGCGGCCGTTGTCGACGCCGTTGAGGCCCATCTTGAGGCCGTCGTCCTCGATGCGTACGCCGGCGCAGGGCTCGCCGCCCTCGCGGATCGGCACGACGAACGCGTGCACGCCCTCGGAGGCGCCCGCCACCTCGAGCTGCGCGAAGACGACCGCGAGCTCGGCGTGCTTGGCGGCGTTGCCGATGTAGTCCTTGCGGGCGTCGTCGGTGGTCGTGGTGATCACGAACTCCTGCGTCGCCAGGTCGTAGGTCGCCACGGTGCCGAGCGCCTGCACGTTGGACCCGTGACCCGACTCGGTCATCGCGAAGCAGCCCATCAGCTCACCGGTGATGAGCGGCGCGAGGTAGGCGTCGTGGTGCTCCTTCGTGCCGAGCTGGAGGATCGCACCACCGAAGAGGCCGAACTGCACGCCGACCTTCACCAGCACCGAGAGGTCGCCGAAGGCCAGCGTCTCGAAGGCCGCGACGGACGCGCCGATGTCGCCACCGCCGCCGTACTCCTGCGGGAAGCCCATGCCGGTCTGGCCGGTCGCGGCCATCTCGACCACGATCTCCTTGACCCGCTCGCGGAAGTCGTCGCGCGAGAGGGTCTCGGCCTCCTCGAGGACGCCGGCGTAGTCGTCGAGGTTGCTGCGCACGAGGTTGCGGACCTCGGCGTAGCGCCCGTCGAGGAGCGTCTGCAGCGCGGGTACGTCGACCTCGGGCTGGACGTAGACGCCCTCGGTGCCCTGAGGTGCCGATGCCTGCGGCGGTGCGGTGTCGGTGGCCATGCACCAACGCTAGCGAGTCGGTGCCGGCCTGGGGTCAGGGTCGGGCGAAGAAGTTGGGCGGCGTCCAGTAGTACATGGAGGCCTCCTGGACGGGCTGGCCCGTGCGCGGGGCGTGGATCATCTGGCCGTCGCCGATGTAGAGCGCGACGTGGTAGATCGACGACGGGTCGCTCGAGGAGCCCCAGAAGAGCAGGTCGCCCGGGACGAGGTCGCCCGCGTCGACCGGCGTCGAGGCGTCGTACTGCGCCACGGAGTAGTGCGGCAGCGAGGTCCCGCCGCGTTGCCAGGCACCCATGGTGAGGCCCGAGCAGTCCCACGAGCCCGGCCCCGCTGCGCCCCACACGTAGGGCTCGCCGATCTGGTCGCGCGCGAAGGCGATGGCCGCCTGCGCGCCGGCCGCCGCCGGCGGCGGGTCGTCGGCCGGTGCCGGCTCGGGGGTGGGCTCGGGCTCGGGCTCGGGCTCGGGCTCGGGCTCGGGGGTGGGCTCCGGCTGCGGGGCGGGCTCGGGCTCCGGGGACGGCGTCGGGGTGGGCGCGGGCGCCTGCTCCTGCTCCTGCTGGGCGGCTGCCTGGGCGGCTGCTTCCGCGGCAGCCTCGGCTGCTGCCCGCTCCAGACCGGCCTGTCGCCGGGTGGCGAGGTCGACGCTGATGTCCTGGAGGTCGGCGAGCCGCACGAGGAGCGTCGTCTTCTCCGCGGCCACCGCCTGAGCCTCGGCAGCGGCACCGTCGGCAGCGGCCTGCGCCTGGTCGTGCGCCTCGCGAGCGGCGGTCTCGGTGGTCTCGGCCTCGCCCCGGGCGTCGGCGGCCAGGTTGCTCGCGACCTCGGCGGCGCTCGAGGCGACGCGGAAGTCGTCGTACTTGCCGTCGAGGGCCTGCTGGGTGTCGTTCATCGTGCCCACGCGCTCGACCACCTCGAGGATGCCCTCGGACTCCATGACGCCGGAGAGGGCGTTGAGCTCGGGCATCGCCTCGTAGGACGTGACGACCGACTCGGCGTAGGTGTCGCGCAGGCGCTCCTGGTCGGCCAGCGCGACCTGCTCGGCGCGCGCCGCCCTGCGCGCGGCAATGCGGGCCTGGGCCGCCTCGTAGCGGGCCCCGTTGAAGGCCTCCGCCGCCTGGGCCGCGGTGATCGCCGCAACGCGCAACCGCTCGTTGGCGGCGCTCAGCGCGGCCTGGACCGAGGCGACGTCGGCATCCGCGTTGGCGACCGCACGCTCGGCCTCACGGACCTCGGCGCGGCTCGGGACGTCCTCGTCGGCATGGGCGACCTGGGCGGTCGCAGCACCCGCGGCCAGGATCAGGCACAGGGCGGTGGCGGCTGTCGCGCGGGAGCGCACGGCGGTCTCCAGACATGTCGGGGAATCGAGCAACTCGCAGCACGCTAGTGCTCATGAGTCACAAACGCCACAATTTCCTCAACTTTCTCAGGGGTTGCCGGCGTGTCGGCTTGCAAACCACACCAATGTGATTCTGCTTCACGGCGCCTCAAGGTGGGCGCAGGCAGCCCATGTAACACGTCGTCCACCCATCTACGAGACCGTTGCAGCGGGCGGGTAGATGGGTGGACGACGTGTTACAAGTGCGGCCAGGACGCCGACCAGCGGGCGGACCGGCCCGGACCAGCGGTCAGACCTTCTCGACCGGGATGGCCGAGGTCGTGGTGGTGGGGTGCGAGACCAGGCTCCGCCGCTCGAACTTCTGCCCCGTGGCGATGCCGCCGAGGTAGAAGGCGACGAAGGCGATCATGATGCCGGCGATGTCGTCGGCGAGGTAGTGCCAGCCGAAGTAGAGCGTCGCGACGATGGTGATCGCGAAGTTGGCCCAGAAGACGATCTTGAGGATCCGGCTGCGCAGGGTGAACTGCACCATCAGCGCGATCAGGAGCGTGATGGCGGTGTGGAGGCTGGCGAAACCCGCGACGGACTGCACGACACCGGTGACGCCACCGTGGATGACGTCCACACGGTCCGCCGCGAGGGCGTTCATCAGGTCGGTGGTGGGGGTGCGGTCGAGGCCCTGGTAGCGGGAGAAGTACTCGAAGCCGGGGCCCTTGGTGGGCAGCGCGTAGTAGGACAGGGTGCCGAGCGACCAGGCGATGCACTGCGACGTGGCGAACCAGTAGCCGAAGGAGATGTTGCGCGACCACACCAGCCACGCCGTCAGCGCGAGCGGCACCAGCGGCAGGAACCACACGTAGATCGTGGACAGGAAGTGCGCGGAGACGCCCTGACCGAGGATCGCGTGCAGCACGACCGGCGGGTCGGCGCCGAAGAAGAGGACGCGGTCGAGGTACATCAGCTCGCGGTCGTACTCCACGCCCGGCCGCGCGATCGGCAGGCAGGACTTGAGGTTGCGGTAGCTGACGTAGGTGACGTAGAAGGACACGATCCCGAGCGCCACCAGGGTGATCCGCTCACGGCTCCAGTGGGTGCGGATCCGCTCGCGCACGATGGGCGGCATCTCCCGGGGCCGCAGCTTGGAGAACCACAGGGTGCGCGGCAGCAGGTCGAGCAGGCCGGCGCCGAAGAGCAGCAGCGGCAGCCGCAGCCACGACGGGCCGAGGAACGAGCCCTCGGGGTCGAGCAACGGCCGGTCGTAGTGGCGCGACACGACGAACGCGAGCACGCCCATGACGAGGGCAGTGCCCACGAGGAGGACATAGGCGCGGCGATACACGGGGGTCAGTGTAGAGAAGCCTCTTGCAGGAGCCTCATCCGATCACCGCTAGCCGCGACCGGTCCACCGCCAGCCGCACGGGCTCCCCCGCGCTGGGGTGCGTGTCGACGGCTGCGACGGCGTCCACCTCCCCGAGCCCCTCGACGTCCACCACGAGCCGCACCTGGTCGGGCGTGACACGCGCGGAGACGACGACCCCGACGAGCTGGTCGGCGCGCCCTGCCGCCTGCGAGACGTCGACGGTCAGCGCCGATCGTCGTACGGCGACCGCGCGGGCCGGTGCCAGCCCGGCGGCACGCAGCAGGCGTGCGGCGGTCGCACCCTCGAGCACCCGCGCGTAGCCGAGGAACAGGGCGGTGGCCGGGTCGACGGGTGCACGCCAGACCTCGTCGATCGCGCCGCTCTGCACGAGGTGCCCGTCGCGCATCACCGCGAGCCGGTCGGCGACCGTGTAGGCCTCCTCGTGGTCGTGGGTGACCATCAGTGCGGTGGTGCCGGCCGCGACCAGGATCTCCCGCAGCTCACCGGCCAGCCGCTCGCGCAGACCCGCGTCGAGTGCCGAGAGCGGCTCGTCGAGCAGCAGCAACCGCGGCTCCACGGCCAGGGACCGGGCGAGGGCCACCCGCTGGCGCTCTCCGCCGGAGAGCGTGGACGGCAGCCGGTCGCCGTAGCCCTCGAGGCCGACGAGCGCGAGCAGCTCGCGGACCCGGCCGTCGACGTCACGGGCCCGCCGCAGCCGCAGCGCGTAGCCGACGTTGCGCGCGACGGTGAGGTGGGTGAAGAGCTGCCCGTCCTGGAACATCAGCGCGAAACCGCGCTTGTGGGTGGGCACGCGGGCGAGGTCCTGGCCGTCCCAGGCGACCAGCCCGCGCGCAGGCTCGAGACCGGCGACCGCACGCAGCAGCGTCGACTTGCCCGAGCCGGAGGGCCCGAGCACGGCCAGCACCTGCCCGGCGGGCAGCTCGAGGGAGACGTCGACGACGGCCGGGACCCCGTCGTAGTCCACCGACACGTGCGCGAGGGACAGGCTCATCAGATCGCTCCCAGCGACGGCACGCGCAACCGCTCGACCGCCGCCATGACGAGGGCGGTGGTGGCGGCGAGGACGACGGAGGCGGCCAGCGCCATGCCGTAGTTCATCGCACCCGGGTGGCCGATCAGCCGGAAGATCACCACCGGCAGGGTCGGGTGGTCGTCGCGCGCCAGGAAGGCGGTCGCGCCGAACTCGCCCAGCGACGCGGCGAACGCGAAGCCGGACGCGGCGAGCAGCGGCTTCCACAGCACCGGCAGGTCGACGGTCACGACCGCCCGCAGCGGCCCGGCCCCCAGCGATGCAGCTGCCTGGCGCTGCCGGTCGTCGATGCCGTCGAGGACCGGCACCAGCGTGCGTACGACGAGCGGCAGCGCGACCAGCGCCTGCGCGAGCGGCACCAGCAGCGGCGAGTCGCGCAGGTCCAGCGGGGGCGAGTCGAGGGTGATCAGGAAACCGAAGCCCAGGGTGGCCGCGGAGACCCCGAGCGGCAGCATGAAGAAGCCGTCGAGCACCCCGCGGACGCGGCGCTCGGCCCGGGAGCGCGACCGGCGCGTGACCGCCAGGGCGACGAGGAGCCCCAGTGAGAGGGCCATCCAGCTCGCATCGAGCGCCGTCCGCAGCGAGGTGACGAGCGCCTCGGTGACCGGCGCGAGCAGCGCCTGCTCCGAGCCGGTGGTCGTGAGCGCGCGGTAGTTGTCGAGGCTCCACGCGTCGCCGACCTGGAGCGACCCGGCGAGCAGGGTCAGCAACGGCACCGCCACGAAGGCCAGCAGCAGACCGGTCGCCACCAGCTGCCCGAGGTCGCTGCGACGGGGGCGGCGTGGCCGGGCGGGGACCCGCACGATGCTCGGGTCGGCGCTCGCCCGCAGTCGTCCGGCGATCGCGAGCAGGACGACCACCGCGACCAGCTGCACGATCGACAGTGCCGCTGCTCCCGGCAGGTCGAGCAGGTCGGTCGTCAGCAGGTAGATCTCGGTCTCGACCGAGGAGTAGCGGGTGCCGCCGAGGGTGAGCACGACGCCGAAGGACGTGGCGCAGAAGAGGAAGACGACGCTCGCGGCCGACACGATCGCGGGTCGCAGGCTGGGCAGCGTGACGGTGAGGAACACCTGGCGCGGGCTCGCACCCAGGGCCGCGGCGGCCTCGGCCGGTCGGGCGTCCATCGACTCCCAGGAGGCGCCGACCGCGCGGATCACCACGGCAGCGTTGAAGAAGACCAGGCCGGCGACGATCGCGACCGGCGTGCCGTCGAGGCCGAGGAAGCCCAGCGGCCCGGCCTCCCCCAGCAGCTGGCGGAACGCCACGCCGACGACGACGGTGGGCAGCACGAAGGGCACCAGCAGCGCCGCCCGGACCGCCCGCCGCAGCGGGAAGTCCAGGCGGTGCAGGACGTAGGCGGCCGGCAGCCCGACCGCGACGGCGAGGAGCGTCGCCACCCCGGCGGACCACACCGTGAACCAGACGACCCGACCGGTGCGCGGCCGGGTGAGCACGTCGAGCACCTCGCCGGGGGCGAAGGCGCCGTCGGGCCAGAAGCCCCGCGCGACCATGCCGCTGACGGGCAGCACGAAGAAGACGCCCAGCACCACGACCGGCACCAGGGCCAGGGCGAGCAGGGTGACCGGGCGTCTCCAGGTGTTCACGCGATCAGCCGCGACGTCAGCCGGTGGTGACGTCGCGCCACTGCGTCAGCCAGTCGTCGCGGTTGGCGGCGACCTCGGCCGGGTCGACCGCCCACGGGTCGGTCGGCTGCTGCGCGAAGGTCGCCCAGTCCTCGGGCAGCGGGGTGTCGTCGACCACCGGGAAGACGTACATGCTGTCGGGGAGCGCCGCCTGCACCTCCGGGCCGGTCATGAAGTCGACCAGCGCGCGGGCGCCCTCGGGGTTGGCGGCGCCGGCCAGCACGCCGGCGTACTCCACCTGCGTGAAGCAGGTGTCGAGCAGAGCGCTGGTGCTCGTGCCGCCCTCGCCGTCGACGGTGAACGCCGGGGAGGAGTCGTAGGACAGCACGATCGGGCGCTCGCCCTCACCGCCGCCCTGGGTGAAGTCGCCCTGGTAGGCCTCCGACCAGCCGCTGGTCAACAGCGCGCCGTTGTCCATCAGGTCGGCCCAGTAGTCGGGCCACGCGTCACCCTTGGCGGCGATCGTCGTGAGCAGGAACGCCAGGCCGGGCGAGCTGGTGGCGGCGGAGGGCAGCACGAAGAGGTCCTCGTACGTCGGGTCCGTCAGGTCCTCGAGCGTCTCCGGCGGGGCGATCCCCTCGGTCTCGAACCACGTGTCGTCCACGTTGACGCAGACGTTGCCGTTGTCGACCGGGGTGAGCGCGTGCTCCTCGTCGCCGGGCAGCTCGAAGTCGGACACGCCCGCGGGGGTGGGGTGCTCGTAGCCGTCGAACACCCCCTCCTCGAGCGCCCTGGACGCGAAGGTGTTGTCGACGCCGAACGCGACGTCGCCCGTCGGGTCGTCCTTCGTGAGGACCAGCTTGTTGGTCAGCGAGCCGGCATCCCCCGACGCGCGGACCACGAGCTCGTAGCCGGACTGCTCCTCGAAGGCCGCCTGGACCTCGTCGGGCAGCACGAAGGACTCGTGCGTGACCAGCACGACCTCACCCCCGGCCTGGGCGGTGGCTCGCTCCTCGTCGTCACCGGTGCCGATGAGTGAGCAGGAGGCCGTCGCGAACGCGCACGTGAGCAGGACAGCAGAAATAGACTTCATGTGACTCCCTTCGCCGGTGCTAACCGGAGCAGGTTCGAGGGTCTGCGGCTCTTCCGCACTCTCAGCAAGCTCGCGCTTGCTCCCCTGTCGTGAACCTCCAGACTAGCGACCTCGTGCGTGTCATCGCTCACCCGGCCGAGTCGGCGCGATGTTGCACGGCGTACGCCGAGTCGGCGCGATGTTGCACGGCGTACGCCGAGTCGGCGCGGCGGTCACGCGTGGTGCGGTCGCCGCATCGGCAGGTGTGCGATGCCGTCCTCCAGGAACTCCTCTCCGTCCACGGCGAACCCGAAGCCAGCGTAGAAGTCGCGCAGGGGTGACTGCGCGTCGAGCACGACCGCTCGGTCGGGACAGACGCTGAGCGCGGTCTCCATCAGCGGCGCTGCCAGACCGCGGCCACGGGCCGCGGGAGCCAGCACGACGCGGCCGATGCGCCACACCGTCACGTCGTCGAGCACCCGGGCGTAACCGAGGAGCGCAGCGTCGTCTCCGTCGTCGCCGTTGCCGTCGCGCAGCAGCACGTGGCGGGTGCCGAGCTCCGGGTCGCGACCGTCGAGGTCGGGGTAGGGACACTCCTGCTCCACGACGAAGACCTCCTGGCGCAGCCGCCACACGGCGTAGGCCGTGGCGGAGTCGAGGGCCGCGAAGGGCATGGCTGCGATGTTCACCGGAGGAACTCCACCGTGCGCCGGAAGGCCGCCTTGGCCTCGGGGATCAGCGGGAGGATCGGGTAGACGTGGATCAGGTCGGGCGCCTCGACGTAGGTGAGGTCCCAGGTCGACCCCGCGGCGCGCTCGGCGAGGAGCCGGCACCCTGCGACGAGCAGGTCGCGGGTCCCGCAGAGCATCAGCGCCGGAGGCAGTCCGTCGAGGTCGGCCAGCGCCGGCGACGCCTCGGGGCTGCCGAGCGTGTCGGACGACCCGGCCCACCACTCGGCGTACGACCGGAGCTTGGCGAGCGACAGCCACGGGTCGATCGCGTCGAGTGCCTCGGTCTCCGGGGTGCTGGTCGTCAGGTCGACCCACGGGGAGATGAGCAGCAGGTGCGAGGGCTGCGGGCCGCCGCGACCGCGGAGGGTCTGCGCGAGCGCCAGGGCGTAGCCCCCACCCGCCGAGTCGCCGGCGAGGACCAGCGGACCCTCGGCCGCCCAGCGGGAGGCGAGGTCGGCCAGGGCCTCGTGGGAGTCGTGCACCGTGTGCTCGGGAGCCAACGGGTAGGCCGGCATCACGACACGGGCGCCCAGCTCGCGGGCCAGCCGGGTCGCATAGACCACGTGCGTGCGGTCCATCGGCGCGACGAACCCGCCGCCGTGCACGTAGAACAGCGTGCGCGTGATGCTCACGCCGCGGGGCGTCAGGACGTAGGCAGGGAAGTCGCCCGCCGGACCGCTCACCGTCTCCGTCACGACGGCGACGTCCTTGGCGAATCCACGGATCCCCTTGCTCGGCAGGTCGGGCTGCACCTGCCCCCACGCAGCGTGCACCGCCTCGATGCGCGCCCGCTCCTGCTCCGGGCTGTCCAGGTCGCTGGAGCGGCGGATCCTGGGGATCACAAAGGCCAGGAGGGCATGGCGACGGCTCGGCATGGCGAGGAGCCTTCCACAGCCGAGTCGGCGCGATGTTGCAGACGGGGGGTCGAGTCGGCGCGATGTTGCAGACGCGGGGCCGATTAGGGGAGATGTTGCAGACGCGGGACCGAGACTGCGCGATGGTGCAGGCGGGGGCGGCGCACGCTGCACCATTGCGCCGACTCGGCGTACGCGGGACAACACTGCGCCGACTCGGCCTACCCGGAGCAACATTGCGCCGCCTCGGCAGGGCGACACCAGCCCGGCGTCCAGACCAGTGAGGCCTCCTGGCGACAAACCCGGACGGCGCGTCGGTGCGGTCCTACGTTGAGCCCGTGCCGATACCCCCAGCCGCATCCGACAGCGCCGCCTCCATCACCGCCGCCTCCATCACCGCCGCCGGCCGCGCCTGCGCGGTCGCCGCGCTGACGATCGCGCTCACCGCCACGGCCGGCGTCACGCCGAGCAGCGCCCAGGTCGGGTCGGCGGCGCTGACCCGCGACGAACGGCGGGCGCCGCTCCAGCCTGCCCCGCCGTCGTACGCGATCGTCACGGACGGTGACGTCACCGACCTCGCCCGGCGCGGCGACACCCTCTTCGTGCGCGGCGACTTCACCCGCATCGGCCGGTTCACCGGCTCCGGCATGCCGCTCGACCCGACGACGGGCGTGCGCACCGAGGCACCGGCGCTCGACGGCCAGGTGTCGGTGGTGGTCGCGGACGGTGCCGGCGGTTGGTACGTCGGCGGCAACACCGCCAACGTCGACGGTCACCGCTTCGGCGGCGTGCTGCACGTGGCGGCCGACGGCACCGCCGACCCGGCCTTCGCCCCACGCGTCCGCGGCCTGGTCAGCGCGCTCGCGCTGGACGGCAACACCCTCTTCGTCGGCGGCCTCTTCGACTCCGTCGACGACAGCGAGCGCCGCAACCTCGCGGCCATCGACACGACCACCGGCGACGTCACGCCCTTCCTCGCGCCGCGGCCCGAGCGCGTGACCGAGCTCGTCGTGAGCGACGGGCGGCTCTTCGTCGGCGACGGGTCGTTGATCGCCGTCGACCCCGTCACCGGCGCCCGCGACACCGGCTTCGAGGCGTCGCTGCCCGGCGAGGTCCGCGCCCTGGCGGCCGACCCGGACGGCACGCGGCTCTACGTCGGCGGCCGTGGCCTGATCGCGCTCGACCCCGACACCGGCACCGCCGACCCGAGCTTCACGCCCACCGCAACGCCCTACGGGCAGCTCGGCGGTGTCGTCCACACCATCCTGCCCAGCGGTGACCGGCTCCTCGTCGGCGGCGGCTTCGGCGCCCTCGGCGGGACGCCCGGCCCGCTGGTCTCGCTCGACCCGGCCACCGGCGCCGGCGACCCCGCCTTCACCCCCGCGGTCGCGGACCTCGGGGAAGGCCCCGACCGTGGCGTCTTCGACCTCGGCGTCGTCGACGACGAGCTCTGGGTCGGCGGGCTCTTCGGCAGCGTCGGCGGCACCCCGGCCACCAACCTCGCCGCGGTCGACGTGACCACCGGCGCCCGCGTGAGCAAGACCCTCGACCACCTCGACGGCCAGGTCAACGCGGTCGAGCCGTCAGGCCCCGGCCTCTACGTCGGCGGGCAGTTCTTCATGGCCGGCTCGGTCCGCGCCCGTGACACCGCCGCCCTCGACGCCGCCACCCTGCTGCCCCGCCCCACCTTCCGGGGGCACCCCGTGCTGCGCTTCGGCTCGATGGTCCCCGGTCACCGGGCGATCTACGTCGCCCGCACCAACTTCCACGGCTACGACGCCTTCGAGCACGATGCCCGTGGCCGGTGGTACTCCCCCACCCGCCTCGACGTGCGCGCCTTCGACCCGACCACCGGCGAGCCGATCGATCGCCTCGCCGTGACCGGCGTACCGAACCTGAGCGGGGTGACCACCCTCGGCGACCGGCTCTACGTCGCCCAGCGCCTCGACAACGACGTCCGCTTCCCGCGCAACCTGATCACCGCCTACTCCCAGCGCACCGGTGAGCGACTCCGCAGCTTCGTGCTGCCGCTGAAGGGCTACGTCTCCGAGCTCGGCACCGCCGGCAACGACCTGCTCGTCGCGGGCAGCTTCCGTCGCACGCGGCCGGGCGGGCAGCCCGCCCACCTGGCGCTGCTGCGCGTGCGTCCCGGCAACGGCCACGTCCGCAACGGCTTCGACCCGCAGACCAACGGCCCGATCTACGACATCGCCCGTCAGGGCGACGACGTCTACGCCGCCGGCATCTACCGCACGGCCGGCTACGGCAACGCCTCCAAGCCCGGTCTGGCCCGCTTCTCGCTCGACCGCGAGGTGCCGGGCACGCTCGACCTGCGCGACCTCTTCCGGCCGCCGCGGCACCGGCTCTCCCACGACGGCACCGTGGCGGCGCTCGGTGAGGTCGTCATGACCAACGGCTGGACCAACCGCTTCCTCGACGCGGTCAGCGGCGAGCCGGTGGAGGACCCGCTCGACGGC
Organism: Nocardioides sp.; assembly: GCF_031397825.1. Lineage (GTDB taxonomy): Bacteria > Actinomycetota > Actinomycetes > Propionibacteriales > Nocardioidaceae > Nocardioides. The sequence continues at coordinate 38,531 of NZ_JANNML010000078.1, read as the reverse complement.
TACGGTCGGCAGGCCTCGCTGGCCCTGCCGTACGACGGGTCGCTGGTCTACGTCGGAGACCTCTACCTGCCGCTGGCGGCCGACGACTACTACGCGTTGTCGTTCATCTCGCTCACGGGCGGCTGAGGCCGTTCAGGTCAGGGCCGCGAAGACGACACCGTCGGGGTGCTCCTCGCGCGTGGCCTGACCACGCGCGACGAGCAGCTCGAGGTGGGCCTTGGTCTCCATGGAGGCCATGCCCTGGCTGAAGACGTCGAGCTTCTCGAACGGCGTCTCGTGACGCGTCCAGCCCAGCCCCTGCGCCACGTCGTGCGACGTGCGGGGACCACCGGCGAGCAGGTGCAGGCTCTCGGCGAGCCGGCGCTCGTGGTGCACGAGCAGCTCGTCGACGCGGGTGTGGGAGGACGGCGCGACCGGGCCGTGCGCCGGCAGGACCGTGAGGTCGGGCAGGCCGCGCACCTTGGCCAGCGACCCCATGAAGTCGCCCAGCGGCTGGTCGGTCGGCGGGACGGTGAAGCCGATCGACGGCGTGATGGTCGGCAGCACGTGGTCACCGGCGAAGAGCAGCCCGGCGGCCTGGTCGGCGTAGACGAAGTGGCCCGGGGTGTGCCCGGGGGTGTGGACCGCGTCGATGATGCGGCTACCGACCTTGAGCTCCTGGTCGCCCGACAGCCAGACGTCGGGATAGGCCCACATCGCGGGGTCGGGCAGCTCGTCGCCCTCCATGCGCACCCACTGATCGGCCACCTCGCGCGCTCCGGCCGAGACCAGCACCGCGACGAACGGGTTGGCGCTGAGCTGACCGACGTTGGTGAGCAGGTCGAGCGCGGGCAGCTCGCCGAGCCCCAGCGACACCTCGACGCCGAGCTCGGTGCCCAGCACCCGCGCCAAGGTGTAGTGGTCGCGGTGGACGTGGGTCACCAGGAAGCGACGGATGTCTGCGAAGCCGTAGCCGACCTCGCCCAGGCACCGGTCCAGCAGGTCGCGCGCCACCGGGATCGACCAGCCACCGTCGACCAGCGTCAGCCCGTCGCCGGTCTCGATCACGTAGACGTTGATCGCACGCAGGCCGTCCATCGGCAGCGGCAGCGGGATCCGGAAGATCCCGTCGGCCACGCGCCAGGCACCCTCGGCCGTCCAGTGCTCACCGGAGTCCGGCGAGACGGCGTACGCCGTGCTCACGCCGGGGTCCCTGCTCCGGCTCGCGTCGGGCGGGGGTGCGGAGTCGGGGATCACGCGCGGGACGTTACGCGCCGACGTCGGGGAACCCGAGGTCCAGGGTCGGCTGCTGGATGCCGCCGTCGACCTCGAGGAGCTTGCCCGTGACGTACTGGCCCGCCTGGGAGGACAGGTAGAGCACCGCGGCCGCGATGTCCTCGGGCTCGCCGACACGGCCCAGCGGCGTCTTGGACTCGAGCTGGTCCATCATCGCCGGCTGACCGGCGACGAACTCGAGCGCGCTGGTCATGATCGACCCGACGTAGATGCCGTTGACGCGGATCCGTGGCGACAGGTCCTGGGCCGCCATCTTGGTCCAGTGCGCCAGCGCGGCCTTGGCCGTGCCGTAGGCGATGAAGCCGCGGTCGGCCGTGCGGCCCATCATCGAGGAGATCGTGACCACGCTCTTCTGCGCCTCGGGCGCCGTCTGCAGCATGAGCGGGACGGCGGCGCGAGTCAGCGCGTGGGCCGTCGTGACGTTGAAGCTGAAGGCCTCGTTGAGGAAGTCGTTGCTGGTCTTGAGGAACTCGGTGGGGAAGGTCCCACCGACGTTGTTGACGACCGTGTCGAGCCGACCGAACTCGTCGTACGCCGCCTGGGCGAGGCCCGCGACCGCGTCGAGGTCGCTGAGGTCGGCCGCCACGACGAGGCAGCGGCGACCCGTCGCGCGGACCTGCTCGGCGACCACGTCGAGCTGCTTCTCGGTGCGGGCGGAGATCAGCACGTCGGCGCCGGCCTCGGCCAGGGCGACGGCGGTGGCGGCGCCGAGGCCACGGCCCGCGCCGGTGACGATCGCCACCTGGTCGGTGACGGCGAAGCGGTCGAGGATGCTCATCGGGAGACCAGCCCGCGCCCCGTGACGAGCGGCAGGTCGATCGCCGTGACCAGGCCGGGCTCGGCGGCGACGACGGCCGGCAGCGCGTTGATGATGCGCTGGGCGGTCGTGATCATGCCGGACACGTTGTGGTCGCCGTGCTCGCCGTGGTGGGTGAAGTCGACCTGCATCATCGGCTCGCCGGAGATCTTGACCCGGTAGCAGCCGTCCCCGCCCGCCGGCGGCGTCTCCCACTCCGGGACCTGGTCGGGCGCCGTACGGGTGATGTGCTCGAGCACGACGCGCGGTGTCCCGTCGACCTTGCCGATCAGCTGGAAGCGGACCGCGCCCATCGTGCCGGCGGCGACGTCGCCGGAGACCGAGGGCGTGTCGACCTCGGCGGCGCGGCGGTCGACCTCCTCGGTCAGCGGCTCGTCGAGCACGACGTCGAGGCCCGCGGCGATCTGGCGCACGACGCTGCCCCACGCCATCGTCAGGATGCCGGGCTCCCAGAGCATCGCCTTGAAGTCCATCGGCCTGCCGAAGCCGAACATGTCGCTCATGACGACCGGCTGGTAGTAGGTCGAGTAGTCGCAGATCTCCATGACCCGCACCTCGTCGATGCGCTGGGACAGGCTCGTCATCACCAGCGGCAGGACGTCGTTGGCGAAGCCGGGGTCGATCCCGTTGACGTGGATGCTCGCGTTGCCGGCCTTGCAGGCGTCGTCGATGCGCGCGAGGAACTCCGGCGGCAGGATCTTCTCGGGCCACTGGAGCAGCACCGGCCCGGAGGAGGTCACGTTGATGCCGGCCTCGACGAACGAGATCAGGTCCTCGATGCACTCGAAGACCCGGTCGTCGGCCATCGCGGTGTGCACGATCGCGTCGGGCTTCAGCGCGATGAGGGCGTCGCGGTCGGTGGTGGCGAGCACCCCGAGCTCGCGACCCATCTCGGCCAGGATGCCGGCGTCCTTGCCGTGCTTGTCCGGGTTGGACACCCACACCCCCACGAGCTCCAGGTCGGGGTGGGCGTCGATGCCCGCGATGGCGTGGCGGCCGATGGTCCCCGTCGACCAGACGACGACACGGAGCTTGCGATCAGGCTTCACTTGCGACATGGGGCCAACCTAGAACACGTTCTAGATTTGTGGAAGGGGGGTCGGGCCTCATGTAACACGTCGTCCACCCATCTAGAAGGTCGTTGCAGCGGCCCAGAAGATGAGCAGACGACGTGTTACATGAGTTGCGCCGCGCCGATCACGCCGGCGACACCACCGGGCACCGCGTGCCGGAGTAGATCGTCGGCATGCAGCGGTTGCAGTGGACGCAGGCACCGGCGGTGGCGCGGCCGGCGGCGAGCTTGTTGACCAGGTCGGGCTCGCGCAGGACGGCGCGACCCATGGCGACGAAGTCGAAGCCGGCCTCCATGGCGCGCTCCATCGTGTCCACCCGGTTGATGCCGCCGAGCAGCATCAACGGCATCGACAGGGCCTCCCGGAAGCGCATCGCCTTCTCCCAGAAGTAGGCCTCCTCGAAGTCGTAGTGCTTGAGGAAGCCCCGGCCCATCGGCGTGCGCATGCCGAGCCGTACGACGGGTGGCATGGACGCCGCGAACTCCTTCAGGGGGACGTCCCCCCGGAAGAGGTACATCGGGTTCATCAGCGAGCTGCCGCCGCTCATCTGGAGGGCATCGAGGCACCCGTCGGCCTCGAGCAGCCGGGCCAGCTCGAGCCCCTCGTCGGTGGTGACACCGCCGCGGAAGCCGTCGCTGAGCGACACCTTCGCGGTGACGGCGACCTCGGAGCCGACCTCGTCGCGCACGGCGCGAGCGACCTGGCGGGCCAGGCGCGCGCGGTTCTCGAGCGAGCCGCCCCACCGGTCCCTGCGGCGGTTGAGGCCGGGCGCGAGGAAGGAGGAGATCAGGTAGCTGTGGGCCATGTGCAGCTCGAGCACGTCGAAGCCGGCGCCGACCAGCGTGCGCGCCGTCGCGACGTAGGCGCGGGTGACGCGGGTCAGGTCCTGCTCGGAGGCCGCGCGGACCATCTGCATCGACAGCGGGCTGGGCATCCGACTCGCACTGACGGCGCGAACCCCGTTGGAGCGGCCGTTGGCCACCGGGCCGGCGTGACCGACCTGTCCGGCGATCGCCGCGCCGGTCTCGTGGATCGCGTCGGCCAGCCGGGCCAGCCCGACCGCGGTCGAGGGTCCGACGACGACCTGCTCGGCATGCGTGCGACCCTCCGGCGCGACGGCGAGGTAGGCCACGGTCGTCAGCCCGATGCCGCCGCGCGCGACGGAGAGGTGGTAGTCGATCAGGGCGTCGGTCACCTGGCCGTGCGGGGCGCGGCCCTCGAAGGTCGCGGCCTTGACCGTGCGGTTGCGCAGCCGGACCGGACCGAGAGCGGTGGGTGCGAAGACGTCGGGTGCCATCCCCGAACGATAACGTGTTCTAGTTTTGGACGTGGCACGATCGGTGGCGTGACCGATGCCGCCGTGGCCGCGCTCCGGGCAGCCGGCTGCGTCTTCGCCGAGGACGAGGCCGCGCTGCTGCGCGCCGAGGCGGAGGACGACCGGCACCTCCAGCTCCTGCTGGCCGAACGCGTCGCCGGCCGCCCCCTCGAGCAGGTCCTCGGGTGGGCCGAGCTGGACGGCGTACGCGTGCGGATGAGCCCGGGCGTCTTCGTCCCCCGTCGACGCAGCACGCTCCTCGTCCGGCTCGCGTCCGCCGAGCTGCGCACCGGCCGCGAGACGGTCGTCGACCTCTGCTGCGGCTCGGGCACCCTCGGCGCCGTCCTGCTCGCCCGCCACCCCGATCTCGACCTGCACGCCGCCGACCTCGACCCCGCAGCGACCGCCTGCGCGCGCAGCAACCTGCCCCCGGAGCGCGTCCACGAGGGGGACCTCTTCGACGCCCTGCCGACCGACCTCGCGGGCCGAGTCGACGTGCTGGTCGTCAACGCCCCCTACGTCCCCAGCGGTGCGATCGCGACCATGCCGCCCGAGGCGCGCGACCACGAGCACCACGTCGCGCTCGACGGCGGCGCCGACGGGCTCGACGTACAGCGTCGGGTGATCGCGTCGGCCCCGTGCTGGTTGGCTCCCGGTGGGCTGCTGGTCGTCGAGACCGGACCGGCCCAGGCAGCCACCACCGCCGCCCTGATGCAGACCGCCGGCCTGGAGCCGCGCCAGCACCGGGCTCGCGACGTCGATGGCTGCGCGACCTCCGGCCGTCAGGTCTAGACCATCGCACCGCGCGAGGTTTGGCAGCCGGCCGATCGGGAAACAGATCCCACGTCGGCGGCCCTGTCGGGCTTGGCGCACGCTGCGAGGACCGGGGGGCCCGCGCAGCAACCGTGACGGGCCGTCGACCATCCTCTTCCCGCCCTCGGGCGGCCCGTCAGGTACTACGCTCTCGAGTCATGCGGAAGACGCTGTGGGCCGATCGCAACGCCCAGCTCGACCCGGAGACGGACCACGCGGAGATCTACCGCAACCTGACGCTCTACGAGTTCCCCTGGGACTTCAACCAGTCGTTGGGCTTCGCTCTCTTCCGCACCTACGCCGTGCCCAGCATCGGCAGCCTCCTCGACGCCACCGGGCAGTTCACCGGCGCGTGCCAGAAGCGCTACGACGACACCGGCATCCTGCTGGAGGCCCCGCTCGTGTCCGGCTTCACGAGCCGCGACGGCAAGGTCGCGATCCGACGCATCAACCAGATGCACCGGATGTACGACATCAGCAACGACGACCTGCGCTACGTCCTCGCCACCTTCGTGGTGGTGCCGAAGCGCTGGCTCGACGACTTCGGCTGGCGCACCCTGTCGGACGGCGAGCTGCGCGCCTCGGTCAACTACTACCGCGAGCTCGGCCGGCACATGGCGATCACCGACGTGCCGGACACCTACGACGGGTTCGCCACCTTGATGGACGACTACGAGGCCGAGCACTTCGCCTTCGACCCCGGCGCCCGTCGCGTCGCGGACGCGACGCTGGCGCTGATGGCGTCGTTCTACCCCCGCCCCGCCGCCAAGGGCGTCGATGTCTTCAGCCGTGCGCTGATGGACCCGCCCCTGCTGGCGGCCTTCCGCTACGGCGATCCGGGCCGTGCCGCGCGTCGCGCCTCGACCGCTGCCCTCCGGGCCCGAGCCCGTCTCCTGGCGCACGCGCCGTCGCGCCGCAAGCCGATCTTCGTGCACGACCTGGCCAAGGTGAAGAGCTACCCCGGGGGCTACGACCTCGCCGCGATGGGCACGTTCACCCCGGGCTGCCCGGTCCCCCACCGGTGACGACGGCGGGCCTGCCCTGGCGACGTCACAGCCGTCGTACGGCGAGCAGCGTGGTGTCGTCGTCCTCGGTGCCGTCCTGCAGGGCCAGCACCCGGTCGGCGAGCCGGTCCAGCGACTCCTCGACGCTGGTGGAGGAGGCCAGCACCCGCAGGCGGTCGGTGCGCTCGTCCATGTCGTACCCACGACGCTCCACCAGCCCGTCGGTGTAGAGCAGGAGCGTCTCCCCCACCGGCAGGTCGACCACGACGGTGTCGGCCTGACCGACCCCGACGCCGAGCAACGGGCGCGCGTCGTGCGCGACCTCCCGGGCACCGTCCGGGCCGGTGAGCAGCGCCGGCGGATGACCGGCGTTGGCGATCTCGACCCGCCCGGTCGCGATGTCGAGCAGGGCGATCACGGCGGTGGCGACGCTCAGGTCGAGCAGGCCGTCCATCAGCCGGTCGAGATGGTCCAGGCACGACGCCGCACTGTGGCCCTCGAAGAGGTAGGCACGCAGGGCCGTGCGGACCTGGGTCATCGCGGAGGCCGCCGACACCCCGTGTCCCGCGACGTCGCCGATGACCAGGGCGAGGCGCCCGTCGGGCAGCTCGAAGGCGTCCCACCAGTCCCCGCCGAGCTGGTAGGTCGTCGCCGGCCGGTAGCGCGCCACCAGCTCGACGCCTGCGAAGCCTGGCGCCCGGTCGAGGACCACGTTGCGCCGGAGCGACTCCGCCATCGCGATCTGCTCGCGGGAGCGCAGCAGCAGGAGCCCGTTGACGTGGCGGCCCATCACCTCGGACGCCTCGAGCTCCCAGGGCGCCCAGCCCTGCGAGTGCCCGCGCACGACCTGGCGCCACGTGTCGAAGGACCGCCGGGGGCTGAGGCGCACGTGCCGGCCCTCCGAGGCTGAGAGCAGCTTGTTGGTCGGGTCGCCGCCCCAGTCGACGACCTGCTCGATCTCGGGGCGCAGCCACAAGAGCCACCGCTCGGACGAGGCGCCGATCCGCAGCACGCCCGACACGACCGGCGCGAGGTGCGCCAGGGCGGGGTCGGTCCCGGCGAGGTGGTCGGTGTGGGTGGCGTAGCGGCCCGGGTCGTCGGTCACCGCGGCGATCCGCACGAGGTCCTCGGTGGCCGGGACCACCCCGACCGTGCGGATCGTCCCGTCGAAGTTCATCGCGACCCCGCTGGCGCTCATCAGCTTCATCAGGGCCGGGTCGGAGATGAGCGCGTCGAGAGGCGACTCGGAGCTGGATGACACCCGGGCGGTCAGCTCGGCCAGCAGGGCCTGCGTCGACAGGGCCGCCTCGCGGTCGTCGGCGCGCTCCCGGTCGGCGATCATCGGCGAGGAGACCTGGGCGAGGAACTGCGCTGCCGACCGCGCGTCGTGCGGTGGGCGGTGCGGGCCGGAGTAGTGGTGGCACGCGATGAGCCCCCAGAGCTCCCCCTCGACGAGCAGCGAGACCGACATCGAGGCGGTGACGCCCATGTGGGAGAGGTACTCCACGTGGATCGGCGACACGCTGCGCAACGTCGAGTGCGACAGGTCCAGCGGCGCTCCCGTGCCGGCGTCGAGGATCGGCGTCAGGGGGACCGGCGTGTAGCCGATGTCGACGATCAGGCGCAGCCAGTTGACCGTGTAGAGGCGACGGGCCTGGGCCGGGATGTCCGTGGCCGGGTAGTGCAGGCCGAAGAAGGAGTTGAGGTCCGGGCGACGGTCCTCCGCCACGACCTCGCCGTTCCAGTCGTCGTCGAAGCGGTAGACCATCACCCGGTCGAAGCCGGTGAGCGTGCGGACCTCCCGCGCGAGCTGGTCGGCGAGCCCCACCACGGAGCCGGCCGCCGCGAGCCGACCCATGGCGCTGCGCGCCGACTGGTAGGTCATCGAGGTGTCCCGCACGTGCTGGACCGGCTCGACCTCGACGATCGTCCGCTCGCCGGAGCGGTGCACGTGCAGGTCGACCGCCCGACCGGCCAGCCCGCCCAGCGGCACCTCGTCCAGGACTGCCACGAGGGGCTCGTCGGGGTAACCCTGCGCGACGCGACGGTCGACGAGGTCGGCGGCACGGCTGCCGATGACGTCCCCGAGGGGGCGGCCGACCACGACCTCCGCGTCCTGGCCGAGCATCGCGCCGGCATTGGCGGACGCCATCACCACGACTGCGTCGTCGTCGACCGCGACGAGCACCCCGTGCGGCTGGATCGCCCCCGGCACGTGGATCGGCTCGGTGTCGCACGTGGTCAGGTCGACCGGGTCGTAGGCCGGCGTGTGGTCCCCGGGGGGAGTCGACGGGGTGGACACGTCCGGGCACCGCCTTCCGAGATGGTGCCGATGCCCCATGGCGATCGTCGTTCCCGTCTCTTCCGGCACGACCCTACGAGACCGCTCCCTCGCGCGGGGGCGGACCACGAGAAGAGCCGGTCACAGTCCGGTGAAGGACCCTCGGCCCGGCGCGGTGAGCATCGCCCGGCTCGGGCGCTCCGCCCGCCGCTCGGGCGCCGTCGGGGCGGCGCCGGGCAGCGCGAAGAGGAAGCCGAGGCCGTGCCGCACGGCCAGGGTGTGGCCGACCAGGCAGACCGTGACCACCAGCGCCGTCACCAGCACCGGGTAGCCCACGGTCAGCGCGAACGACGCCGCCGTGCGCCCCTCGCCCAGCACGACCCCCGAGTGCTGGACCACGGCGATGACCACCATGTGCAGCACGTAGACCGGCAGGGTCCGCCGCCCGAGCCAGGCCAGCGGCTCGGCCACCCGCGCGATCCGCGAGAGCTCGACGGCCGCCGTGATCCCGGCCGGCAGCCCGACCACGCTCAGCAGCACCAGCTCGATGCTGCGTGGCGGGTCGAGCGGCACCAGCAGCAACGAGAGACAGGCGTACGCCGCCACGAGGGCCCGCAGCGACAGACCGGCCTGCGCCACTCGTCGTACGACGTGAGGGGCGTAGGCGCCCAGGGCGAAGAAGGTGAAGTGGAAGAGCACCGAGACCCGGTTGGTCTCCTCCAGCGGGAGGAAGGAGGACAGGAGTGACACCGCGGCCGCGACCACGACGACCAGCACCGGCCTCTGACGCAGCACGGTGGCGAGCGCCGTGTAGAGCGCCAGCGCGTAGAGGAACCACAGCCCCGTGGAGGCGTAGAGGACGTCGAGGATCAGCTCCAGCCACCCCTGGGTGCGGTTGGTCGGCAGCGTGACCTCGAGGGTGAACACGCCCCACAACAGGACCAGCCAGACGACGTAGACGTAGGCGAGCCGCAGGACCCGCGCGCGCACGTCGGTCCAGTCCCGGTGGACCACACCGGCGGCGAAGAAGCCGCTCACGAGGAAGAACAACGGCATCCGGACCGGCTTGAGCGCACTGCTCAGGCCCACCCAGAGGTGCTCGACAGGACCGAGGCCGTCGGCGACCAGCGGCGCGTAGTGCTTGGTCGTGACGTGGTGCAGCACCACCAGGAGGATGCAGACGCCCTTGGCGACGTCGGGCCAGAGCAGACGGGTCGGCGTGGAGGGGTTCACCCCCGCTGTGACGCCACCGGCTCCTGAGAAGTTCGCGGCGACGCCGGCAGGGCGCAGACCGCGCGGGTCTGGACCAGGCCGAGGGCCCAGCAGGTGGGGCAGCCGCGCAGCAGCACCACGGCCGGCACGGCCAGGAGCAGCGCGACCGGACCGGTCAGCGGGATCAGCGCGAAGGCGGCCACCAGGAGGGGCAGTCCGAGCGCGCCTCGCAGCAGGTGCTCACGCACGGAGCGGGACGCGAAGGTGGTGTCGGCGTCCATGCCCCCAGCGTGACAGGCGGCCACAAGGGGCCGCTCACCCGACGGCTCGCACCGGGTCACACCCGGGTCGCACCAGGGTCCTAAAGTAAAGAAACGGTGGACCGGGGTGCCGTGACCGCCACACACGCGACGATGAGCAGCATGCCCCCCTCGACCGAGCGCGTCCCCGAGCGCCCGGTCCAGCCCGCCGTGTGGCCGGGCGGCCGGCGTTCGGTGGTCCTGCCCGTCACGGCCGCGACTCTTGCTCTGGTGTTCGCCCTGGGCTTCTGGTCGGTCGTCTTCGCCCCCTCCGGCTCGCAGGTCGCCGCCTGGTGGCCGGCCGCCGGCGTCTCGGCGGCGCTCGTCGCACTCTCTCCACAGCGGTCCTGGGTGTCCCTGGCGCTGGCCCTGGTGGCGGTGACGGGTACGGCCAACATCGCCGCGGGACGACCGCTCCTCGTCGCGCTGTGCTTCGGGGTGGCCAACGCCACGGAGGCCGTGGTCATCGCCTGGTCACTCGGTGCGGCCCGCGAGAGGCCGGCCCTGAGGAGCACCGCCGACATGCGCCGGCTCGTGGCCGCCAGCGTGCTGGGCGGTCTCACCATCGGCCTGCTGGCGTCCCTCACCGTGACCCTGCTGGAGGACGGCGCCTTCCTCGTGACCTGGGAGCGCGTCCTCGCCTCGCACGTCGCCGGCGTCCTGATCGTGCTGCCCGTGGCACTGCTGGTGCTCCCCGGGGTCTCCCCCGGGATCCGCTGGAGGGAGTGGCGCGGTTCGGCCTCGGCGCTCGAGGCCGGGGCGCAGGTCATCGCCACCCTGGCCGTGGTCTCGGTGGTCTTCAGCCGAGGCCAGGACCGCCCCTTCGTCTACCTGTGCCTCCCGTTCCTCGTCTGGCTGGCGCTCCGTCTGCCTCCGTGGGCGGTCGCGCTGGAGATCCTCGCGATCGCGACCCTGGTCAACGTCCTCATCCACGAGGGCGGTGGTCCCTTCATCTCCTCGGGTGCCATGACGCCGGAGACCTCAGCGGTCCTCGTCCAGTCGTTCCTCGTCGTCTGCGTCGTGGTGGCGATGCCGCTGGCCCTCTCGCTCCAGGAGAGACGCGAGACGCTGACCGACCTGAGGCGCAGCGGTGGCGACCTCCAGGTCGAGCGCGATTTCACCGCAGCCGTGCTCGACTCCACCGACTCGCTCATCGTGGTCGTGGACCCTGCGGGCCGGATCGTGCGCGCCAACGCCGCCGTGGAGCGGATCAGCGGACTGGCCCTGTCGCGGCTGGTGGGCTCGGCCTACGACGAGGCCCTGCTGATGCCGGGGGCGGCGGCCAGGTTCCGGCACACGTTCCTCTCCGGCGGGGAGCCGACCGGGGACGGTCCCGACGGGGTGGAGCACCAGGTCTGGCGCTCACCCTCGGGCCAGGCTCGCGCGGTCACGGCCAGCAGCCGACCCCTGCACCGCGACGACCCGACGGGCCCGGTCGTGATCACCGGGCGCGACATCACCGAGCAGCTCGAGACCCAGGGCCTGCTGCGCTCGATCCTCGACGCGACGACCGCCACCGCCGTCATCGGCACCGACACCGAGGGCGTGATCACGTTCTTCAACGCAGGCGCCGAGGCGATGCTCGGGTTCAGCTCGGTGGAGATGGTCGACCGCGAGACACCTGCCCGCTTCCACCTGGAGAGCGAGGTCGTCGAGCGGGCCCGGGAGCTCGCCGTGGAGCCCGGCTTCGAGGTGTTCGTCCACGAGGTGCGCCGCACGGGCGTCCCCGAGCGCCGCGACTGGACCTACCTCCGCCGCGACGGGACCACCATCGTCGTGAGCCTGACCGTCAGCGCGCGGACCGACGTCGACGGGACGATCCACGGCTACCTCGGCATCGCCGCCGATGTCACCGAGCGCCGCCGGGCCGAGGAGTCGCTGCGCACCGCGCTCGAGCACGAGCGGCTCGCGGTCGCCCGCCTGCACGAGCTCGACCGGATCAAGACCGACTTCGTCTCGAGCACCAGCCACGAGCTGCGCACGCCGCTGACCAGCGTGCTGGGCTTCTCCCAGCTGCTGGCCACGGAGGCGGTCGGCCCCGTCAACCAGCGCCAGCGGGCCCTGCTCTCCCGGATCGAGAAGAGCGGGCGGCGGCTGCTGGACCTCGTGGAGAACCTGCTGACCCTCGCCAGCCTGGAGTCCGGGGAGCTCGACCTCCGCAAGGCGGCGGTCGACCTGCGCGAGGTCGTGGTCATCGCCCTCGAGACCCTGGAGGAGACGCTGCGGGGTCGCGACCTCACCCTGGAGCTCGACCTGGGAGCCGACCCCGTGGGGGTGTGGGGCGACCAGGACCAGCTGGAGCGCGCGGTGATCAACCTGCTGTCCAACGCCATCAAGTTCACCGACGACGGCGGCCGGGTCGAGGTGTCGTTGACGCACGTCGGCGACGAGGCACGGCTCCGGGTCGGCGACACCGGCATGGGGATCCCGCTCGAGGAGCAGGACCGCCTGTTCAGCCGCTTCTTCCGGGCCTCCTCGGCGACGGCGGCAGCCGTCCCCGGAACGGGGCTGGGCCTCTCGATCGTGCACGCCATCGTCGAGGCTCACGACGGCAGCATCGAGGTGACCTCGACCCCCGACGTGGGCACCACCTTCGTCGTGCACCTGCCGACGTCCCAGGAGCAGGCGGAACCCGCAGCATGACTGCTCAGGCGAGCAGCGAGTCGATCGTCTGCAGCATCTCGTCGATCTCGAACGGCTTGACGAGGTAGGCGTCGGCGCCGGCCGCGAGGCCGGACCGACGGTCCTCCTCGAGGGCCCGGGCGGTGAGCAGCATGACCGGGACCCGGCCGCGGTCCCCCGCGCCCTCGAGGACACGCAGCCGGCGCGTGACCTCGAGACCGTCGAGCGCGCCGGGCATCGCCACGTCGAGCAGCACCAGGTCGGGGCGTGAGCGTGCGTAGGCCTCGACCGCCGCTTCCCCGTTGTCCACGTGCACGGTCTCGTGACCGGCGTCCTCCAGGAGGATCAGCAGCAGCTCGGTCACGTCGAGGTCGTCCTCACCGACCAGGATCAGAGCCAACGTCGTCCCCCCTCCGGTCCCCCACCCGCGACTCGAGAGCCACGGCCACGACGCTGATGCGCCACGCCAGCCCGTCGAGCCGCTCCAGCACCGAGGCCCGCATCGCGGCGGAGTCCTCCGTCACCTCACCGTCGGACATGCGCATGAGCTGCACGGCCATCCGCATCGCCGTGAGCGCGTTGTTGAGCTCGTGGACCAGCTCCCGGGTGCCCACGCCGGCGAGCTCGGCGGCATCCTGCTCGCCGGTGACCGACCCGCCCCAGTCGGGCAGCACGGTCTCGGCCGTCCTGGCCACGCCGACCCAGCGGTAGCCGGCGCCGCTCTCGGTCCGGATGAAGCGCGGCGCGTGGGCGTCGTCACCGATCTTGGCGCGCAACGAGCGCACGTGGGCGCGCAGGGCGTCGCGGGTCTCGTCACCGTGGCTGGAGTCCCACACCCGCTGGAGCAGCCACCGGTGCGTGAGCAGCTGCTCGGGATGGGTGACCAGCTCCTCGAGCAGCCGCCACTCCGTCGGGGTGAGCCGGGCCTCCGCACCCCCGACCTCGACCGTGCGGGCCACCAGGTTGACCTGGAGCCCCTCGAAGTCGTGACGTCCCGAGGTCTCCTCCGCCGGGGCTGCGCGCCGCTCCAGGGCTCGGAGCCGCGCGTGCAGCTCGTCGAGCCCGAAGGGCTTCTGGAGGTAGTCGTCGGCTCCGGCGTCGAGCGCCTGCACCTTCGCGAGCTCCTGGGTCACCCCGGAGAGGACGAGGATCGGGCACTGGCTCCACGTGCGCACCCGCTTGATGACCTCGAGGCCGTTGAGTCCGGGCAGGCTGAGGTCCACGATCATCATGTGCGGCTCGGACGTGGCGGCGAGGTCGACCGCACGCTCACCGTCGGCCGCGACTAGCACGTCGTACCCCTGGCGCGAGAGTGCCCTGCTCAACGCATGGGTCACTTGGGGCTCGTCGTCGACGACGAGGACGCGGGTCACCCCTCGAGGCTAGTGGGTCGGGGCTTTACGGGTTGTTCATATCGTCCAAGCCACCCGGCATCATTTCCACACGCACCGAGTGCCACGGTCGGCACATGGCCCTGATCCTGGTAGCGGACGACAACGACGACCTCTGCGCACTCATCGAGCTCGCGCTCCAGAGGGACGGCCACGTCGTGACGACCGCGAGCGACGGGGCAGCGGCGCTGACGGCCTGCCTCACCAACGACCACGACCTCGCGGTCCTCGACATCATGATGCCGCTCATGAGCGGCCTCGAGGTGACCGAGCGCGTCCGCGCGGACCCCTCGGTGTCCATGCGGATCCTGCTGCTCACCGCCCTCGGGGCCAGCGACGACCGGCAGCGGGGCTACGACGTGGGTGCGGACGACTACATGACCAAGCCCTTCGGCCTGGTCGACCTGGTGGAGCGGGTGCGCGGCCTCGTCGGGGACGAGCTCAGCATCGCATGACGGTGAGACGGCTCACGTTTAGCACTCCCCTAGCCGAAAATGAGGGAAGCGAAAGGCCTATCTGGACATTTCTTCCCCCAGATGAGCCGTTTTTGACGTTTCCTTGACGTTTCTTTGCCACTGGACTGACTCACTTGCGACTGAGCCAAGGGGGAAACATGGCGAATGAACGACCGTGCAATTTCGGGGACACGACCGTTGACGTTCCACTGCAGGACCTTTCCACGCTGCCCATGGGGGGCAGAAGGTCCGACAGACAGATCGTCGCCGCACTGATTGCGGCATCACTGCTGACCGCCACCGCGCTGGTCCTGGGGTCGGTGGTCCGCATCACCTGGCCCGGCGCCTTCCTGGCCGTCGCGATGGTCTGCTTCGGCTGCCTGCTGGTGATCCGGCTCGACCGGCGCCGCGCGCGCGCAGCCCAGACCGACCTGGTCGACCTGCTTGGCGCCCGGGTGATAGCTGCTGAGGCCGCCCACGAGCGCCAGGAGGAGATCCTCCACGAGCTCAAGGCCACCGTCGGTGGCGTCGCCATGGCCTCGCGACTGCTCAGCGAGCGGCGCGGGGAGATGGGCCAGGACACCGTGACCCGGCTAGAGGACATGCGTCAGGCCGAGCTCGGACGCCTCCAGCGCCTGCTGGGCCACCCGACCGAGTCGCCGGCTGGCCCTGTCGACCTGCACGAGACGATCTCGCCGCTGGTCGTCTCGCTCACCTCCCGCGGGCACGCGGTCGAGTGGCGGGGCACGGCACTGCGCGCGCTCGCCTTGCAGGACGACGTCGCCGAGGTCGTTCACATCATGCTCGAGAACGCTGCACGGCACGCGCCCGGCAGCGACATCCGCATCCGTGTCGAGGACCGCGACGAGCAGGTCGCAGTCGTCGTGAGCGACACCGGTGACGGCGTGCCGCTCGAGGCCCGCGGTCGCATCTTCGAGCGCGGTTACCGCGCCGAGCAGTCGCCCGGCCACGGCATCGGCCTGCACGCCGGTCGTCGGATCGCGCTCCAGCTCGGGGGCGACCTGCGCCTCGAGACCTCCCGGGAGCGTCGCGGAGCGTCCTTCGCGCTCACGCTGCCCGCCGAGCGGATGGACGCGCTGTGCCACGCGCACTCGGCCTGACCCGGGTCGCCATCGTCGAGGACCACCTGCTGTTCGCAGAGTCCCTCGAGGTGGCGCTGTCCCTCGAAGGTCACGACGTCCACCGCGTCCCGCTCGACGAGGGCATGTCCAGCAGCGCCCTGCTCACCGCGCTGCTGCGCGCCCAGGCCCGCATCGTGCTGCTCGACCTCGACCTCGGCGAGGCCGGCTCCGGCGTGCGCCTGGTCCAGCCGCTCGTGCGATCGGGGGCAGCGGTCGTGGTCGTCACCGGCGACAGCGACCGTGCGCGCTGGGGCGAGTGCCTGGTCTACGGCGCCCGCACCGTCCTCGACAAGGCCTCGTCCCTCAACACCATCCTCGCGACCATCCGTCGCGTCGGTGAGGGGCGGGCGCTGATGACCCGCGAGGAGCGCGACGCCCTGGTCCACCACTTCCACAACGAGAAGCGTTCCGACCACGAGACACGACTGCGGCTCGAGGCCCTCACCCCGCGTGAGCAGGAGGTGCTCGGTCACCTGATGCTGGGCCACGCGGTGCGCGACATCGCCCGCACCTTCGTCGTCTCGGAGGCGACCGTGCGCACGCAGGTCAAGTCGATCCTGTCCAAGCTCGAGGTCTCCAGCCAGCTCGCCGCCGTCGGTGCCGCCAACGCGGTCCGATGGCGTCCGCCGCAGCAGCAGACCTGGGCCTGAGGCGCGCCCTCGATGAGGGGATCTCCCAGCCCAGGCTGGGAGATCCCCTCATTTAGGCATGAAGTGATCACCCGGTTTCCCTAAGTTTGAGGGGCGGTCATCGACCGCCTTGCCAAGGGGGAACGTGGATGAAGGTCTTGCTGGTGTGCTCCTCCGGAGGACACCTCACCCAGCTCATGCAGCTCCAGCCCTGGTGGCAGGAGCACGAACGGCACTGGGTGACCTTCCCGACCGAGGATGCCGTCAGCAAGCTCGAGGGTGAGGACGTCACCTGGGCGCACCACCCCACCACCCGCAGCGTCAAGAACCTCGCCCGCAACAGCGTGGTGGCGATGCGCACCATGCGCGCCTTCCGCCCCGACCTGGTGGTGACCACCGGCGCTGCGGTCGCCGTCCCCTTCTTCTGGCTCAAGCGTCCGTTCCGCGCCTCGACGGTCTACCTCGAGGTCTTCGACAGGATCGACACCCCGACCCTCACCGGCCGACTGTGCCGCCCGGTCACCGACCTGTTCCTGGTCCAGTGGCCAGAGCAGCAGAAGCTCTACCGCGAGAGCGTCCTGCTGGGTGAGGTCTGGTGAGCATCACCACGCACCGCTCCGTCGAGCCGGTGGCCCTCCCCCGCCAGGACCTGCCCCTGGTGGTGGTGTTCGTGGGCACCGACCACCACCCGTTCGACCGGGTGCTGGGCTGGGCCGACACCATCGCCGCCCAGGGCCGTCACCGCTGGTTCGTCCAGCACGGCTCCACGAGCCTGCCCGGCAGCCTCGAGGGCCAGGGCATCCTCTCGGCGACAGCCATGGCCGAGCTCCTCGAGCGGGCTGACGCCGTCGTCACCCATGCCGGCCCGGGGATGATCATGGAGGCCAGGGCGGCCGGCCACCTGCCGATCGTGGTGCCTCGCGACTCCGGGCTCGGGGAGCACGTGGACGA
This sequence comes from Nocardioides sp., assembly GCF_031397825.1. Classification (GTDB taxonomy): domain Bacteria; phylum Actinomycetota; class Actinomycetes; order Propionibacteriales; family Nocardioidaceae; genus Nocardioides. The sequence continues at coordinate 21,252 of NZ_JANNML010000078.1, read as the reverse complement.
CCACCAGCTGCGCTTCGCGCGCCGCGTCGCCGACTCCGGCCTCGTGAGCCTCGTCCAGGACCAGGGCGGCTTCGCCACCGCCCTGGACCAGACGCTGCGCCACGGCCGGATCGCGCGCACCGAGGACGACCACGCCCACGAGGCCTCCGCCCGCTTCGGTCGGCTCGTCGACCAGCTCGTGCACCGGCGCTGACGGGCTGCCGCGTGACCGCCTCCGTCGAGCTCGACCGCCCGCGCGGCCTGATCGCGCCCCGGTGGACCACCGCGCTGCACGCGGATCCGACCACCCGCCTCGTCGACCGCAGCCACCGTCGCCCCTGGCTGCGGGTCCCGGGTGACCTGGTCGCCGGAGTGGTCGCGACCACCGCGGTGCGCCTGCTCGACCCGTCCAGCCTGCCGGCCCCGGCGCTCGCCCTGCTACCTCTGGGGTGGGTGGCGGTGCTGCTGGGTGTCCGCGCCTATGACAGCAGCCCCCGTCGGCTCGACGCGGACGGTGTCCTCCGGGTCCTCCGTGCCGGCGCGGTCCTGTCCGTCCTCACGCTCGTCGTCGTCAGCCTCGGACTCCTCGATCTCCGGCCCCACCAGATGCTCGCTCTCGTGGCGACCGCGTCGGTCACGAGCCTCACCCTGCGCGCCGGGCTGGCCCACGCCCCAGCCGGGGTACTGCGCCGCGCGGTCCCTCCTCCCCGCGTCCTGGTCGTGGGACACCGGCGTGCCGCCACGGGCGTGGTCGAGTCGCTGCGCCGCAGCGGCGACTTCACGGTCGCCGGGGTCTGCCTTCCCTCCGCGGCCTCGACCTCCGGGCTCGACGTGCCCGTGGTCGCGGGCTTCGAGCGGATCGTCTCCGCCGTCGCGGAGCATCGCGCCGACGCGGTCGTCGTCCTGCCGTGCCGCCACTTCGCACCGGCCGACCTGCGTCGGCTCGGCTGGCGCCTGGAGCCCGCAGGCACCCAGCTCTTCGTCGCCTCCGGGCTCCAGGACGTGGGCACCACACGCGCCCGCCTGCACCAGGCCGGCGACCTCCCGCTCCTCCACGTGCGTCATGCCGAGCTCGGCGGCGCGCTGCGGGTCGTCAAGGAGGTGGCCGACCGGCTGGCCGCCGGCCTCGCGCTGCTGCTGGTCTCGCCCGTCCTGCTGACCCTGGCGCTCGCCGTACGGCTGGACTCGCCGGGGCCCGCGCTGTTCCGCCAGGTGCGGGTCGGCAAGGACGGCCAGACCTTCACGATGGTCAAGCTGCGCACCATGGCGCACGACGCCGAGGCCCGTCTGGTCGCGGTGGTGGCGCTCAACGAGTCCGACGGCGTGCTCTTCAAGGTGCGCGAGGATCCTCGCGTCACGCGCCTCGGTCGACTGCTGCGACGGTCGTCGCTCGACGAGCTGCCGCAGCTCATCAACGTCCTGCTCGGCCACATGTCCCTCGTCGGCCCCCGACCCCCGCTCCAGGGCGAGGTCGCCGCCTACGTCGGCGACACCCACCGCCGTCTCGCCGTCAAGCCCGGCATCACCGGGCTGTGGCAGGTCTCGGGCCGCTCCGACCTGTCCTGGGAGGAGTCCGTGCGGCTCGACCTGCGCTACGTCGACAACTGGTCGATGACGTTGGACCTGCTGATCCTGGGCCGCACCGCCCGCGCGGTGCTCAGTCGCCGCGGCGCCTACTGAAGCTGGCCGCAGCCGCCGAGGCGGCGCGATGTTGCACCCCGTACGCCGAGTCGGCGCGATGTTGCAGCCCGAACGCCGAGTCGGCGCGATGTTGCAGCACGCCGTGCTCCAGGGCTCCGGAGAATCGCCGCGCTGGCACCATCGCGCCGACTCGCGGTCCTCAGAGCTCGAGCAGCGCCATCGGTAGGTGCTCGAGGACCCGGCGGTAGACCGCGACGGCCTCGAGCTGCGAGGAGACGCCGAGCTTGCGCAGGACGGCCTTGACCTGGCTGCGCACGGTCGACACCGAGACGCGGTCGTGCTCGGCGATGCCGGTGACCGACACCCCGTCGTAGAGCTGCGCGAGCACCGAGAGCTCGCGGGGGGTGAGGCTGGTGAGCTGCTGGGCGGGGACGCGGTGCTGCTCCTCGAACGCCACCCAGGCGTCCACGCGTCGTCCCCGCTCCAGCGGGGTGAGGAGCTCGCGCCCGGACATCACCCGGGTGAGCGTGCTGGCGAGGTCGTCGAGCCCGGCCGAGGTCGGCAGCAGGCCGGCGATCCCCACGTCGAGCAGGGCACCCCACTCGACGTTGTCGGGCTGGTCGACCAGGACCAGCCAGCGCATCGGCACGGAGCGGACGATCTCGCGGGCGGCCGCGCGCCGGCTGGGCTCGTCCATGCCACCGAGCAGGACGGCCGCGCGCGGCTGCAGGGCCCGGACCGTACGGCGCAGCGCGGCGTACTGCTCGGGCTCGGGCCAGCGCAGGATCCGCGAGTCGATGCCGCGGCTGCTGAGCGCCACGGAGACCGACTCGGCGACCAGGTGCGGCTCGGCGAGCAGGACGACCCGGGGACGGGCACGAGGAGTGGTGGTCATCGGTCTGCTCAGAAGAGCTTGAACTGCACGTTGTCGACGGCACCGTTGAACTGGTCGGGACCCGACCGCACGATCTCGCCACCCGCCAGGGTCTTGGCCCCGATGCTGAGCGGCGCGCCACGCGCCAGGCGCACCAGCCCGATGCGGCCCGACGCGGTCCACGGACCGAGGGAGTCCCACTCGCCGTCGTCCTCCTTGAGGAGGTTGAGCTTGAGGGAGTCGCCCTGGCGCAGGCAGGTGACGCGGTACCACTGGTCGGTCTCGACCGGCATGGGCGCCCTGGCCAGCACCGCCCCACGGTCGCCCGCGACGCGGCAGGAGGCGTAGCCCTGGTCGATCTGCAGCTTGTACTGGGCCGGGCCGTCGAAGAGCCCGCGCTGGACGAGGTTGTCCCCGTTGTCGGTCGGCAGTCCGTCGGACTCGGCGTCGAGGCGGAAGTCGGCGCCGAAGCGGAACGTGCGGGTGCCGGGGCTCAGGGCGTCGTTGGGGCCGGTGCTGCGGACGACCACGGCGGCAGCCTTGGACCGGTCCAGCGCCGGGAAGCGCCCCGCGCCCTCGGTCGGGCCGTTCTCGCGCACGATGCGACCACCTGACTGGGTCACCAGCTCGATGTCGACCGGGGCGGTGCCGGTGTTCTCCACGCGGGGGACCACGGAGCCCTCGACGCCGACGGAGTCGTCGAAGGCGAGGAAGAGGTTGACCCTCGGCTTGGGCTGCTCCAGGGACGTCGGGGCGGACACGGGCTCCGCGCCCGCACAGCCCTGGGTGGTGGCGCCCACGAGGGCCAGGGTCGCGGCGAGGCAGGTGCTGCGCAGCATCAGTTCATCAGCTCGTTCCGATAGCGGTGGTGAACATGACGGTCCTGCTGACGGCGACGCTGCTCGAGGCACTCGTCCCGCCGGCGGTGCCGGCAGCGACGCCGGTGCCGCCGTCGACGCCGAGCGAGGTCAGTCGCCCCCCTCCGGTCCCGGTGGTGCCACTGCGCCGCACGGTGCCCGCCGGGGTCGCCCAGGCCGTGTCGACCGACGACTTGGCGATCCACTGGGTGACGACCCAGTCGCCGGCACCGGCGGTGACCGTCGGCGCTGTGTGGGTGGTGCCACTCACCTGGTCGACCGCGGCGGCGTGCGCCGTGACACTGCTGGCGCCACCGCTGCCGCGATAGACCTGGACCCCGAGGTCGCTCTTGGCGAGGCCGGAGGTCGTGATCGTGATCGTGCTGCCCGCGTCGGCCGCGGTGGCGGTCCTGCTCCAGCTGCGACCGATCACCCCGCTCGCCGAGACGTTGTCGAGCGACGTCCAGCCCGCAGGAGCCGCCGGTGTGACGGTCGAGTCGTTGAGCGTGAGGTAGAGCAGCAGCGTGTCGCCCGGCTGGACTCCGGCGGGCACGGCCACCCGGTGGGTGGTGGCGTTGCTCGTCGAGCGGTTGGCGCCCACGAACGAGACTGCGGAGACCGGCGCGTCCGCGACCGCGACCGGGTGGCTGGTGGTGCCGGTGCGCCCGTTGCTCGAGGTGACCTGGAGGGTGACGGTGCGCGTGCCGGGACCGGCGTAGGTGTGCGTGGGCGTGGCTCCCGTGGCCGTCTGCCCGTCGCCGAAGCTCCAGTCGTAGGACGCCACGGAGGCACCCGGAGAGGTCGAGGCCCGCGCGTCGAACGAGCAGGTCAGCGTCGTGCAGGACTCGGTGAACGACGCGGTCGGCGAGACCGCCTGCGAGCCCGAGGGGCCCTGGTAGACGAACATGGCCCGGGCACCCCAGGTGGCCCCGTCGACGGCCGGCCCGGAGACGACCTGGGCGGTGCCGGCCACCGGGTAGCCGGACTGGGCGTTCTGCGCCCAGGTGGCCTTGCGCAGGGCACCGTCGGAGGTGGCCCAGTAGAGCGCAGATGCGGTGGCGAACATGCCGCGCACCGTGCGGGCGTCGAAGCCGGAGACGTTGCTGGCCGCGGTCAGCCGACGCGCGCCCACGATGCCGCTCTGCGGGTTGAAGTAGCGGTAGTAGAGCGTGTTGGTGTCGGCGCGGGTGAAGTAGATCCGGCCGTTGGAGAAGAACATCCCGGTCGCAGCGCGGATGTCGCTCTGCCAGTCGGTGAGGACGACGAGCTGGTCGGCGGTGTCGACGCGGGTGACCGGCCCGAAGGTGGTGCCGTCGAAGGTGCGCTTGTCGAAGGTGCCGTCGGACTTGGCGACGTAGAGGTCGCCGTTGACCATGAAGGCGCCGCGCACGGCGTCCCAGTCCTGGCCACCGCTGGGCGCCAGCGTGCTGGCGCCGACCGAGCCGTCGGCATAGCTGCGGCGGCTGAGGCTGCCGACGGGGGCAGCGGCCGCGGGTGCTGCCGCGGTGCGTACGACGGCGAGGTCGCGCACCTTCTGGCCGCGCAGGGCGTTGGCGACCGTGACATCGACGTTGCCGTCGCTGGTGAGCGGCACGGTCCGGACCGTGGCCCGCGGGGACGCCGCGTCCATCGTCGGGACGACCCGCACACCCGTGGCGCGGGTGCGCGCCACCGCGGCACGGGTGCCGGTGCCGGTCCTGGCGCCCTCGACGACCACCGCGGCAGCGGGGCGGGTGGCACCTGCGGGCTCGGTGTAGCGCAGGCGGACGTCGACCGCGGTGCCCTGCGGCACGGCGAAGTCCCACTGCCGCTGGGTCAGCGAGGACGTCGGGCGCAGGTCGGTGTCGAGCACCTCCTGCCGCGCGGTCGCGACCGCCACGTCGCCGGCCGGGAGCTGGAGGCCACGGGCGTTGACGCGGTAGAGGACGCGGGCGTTGGTGGCAGTCGCGGCCTGGCCGACCGGGCCGGCGGAGTAGACGTCGTTGGGCAGGACCGGAGTGCGCGTGGCGGGGAAGCTCAGCCCCGCGCGCGGCATGCGGGCGATGCGGCCCTTGTACTGGTAGTTGCCGATCCGGTCGGTGTCGGAGGCGATGTAGAGACCCTCGTCGGCCAGCAGGAAGTCGAAGACGCCGATGCCCTTGTCGCGACCGGGATTCCACGAGAAGGGGAGTCCGCTGGCCGGGTCGAGCGCGGTGAGGCCCTCACGGGAGACGGCACCTTGACCCGCACGGCCGGAAGCCGTCGGGTTGTTCATCCATCGGAAGTGACCACCGACATAGACCACTGAGTCCGTGACCTCGACGCCCCAGGTGGTGTCGCCACCGGTGACCTCGATCCACGAGGGCGCGACCGTGCCGGTCGAGGCGGTCTCGAAACGGGCGATGGTGTCGCAGCCACCGTCGGTCCCCCCGTAGCCGCCGCTGGTGCCGACGACGAAGTAGGTGCCGTCGGGCGCGAAGTCCACGTCGCGCATGTAGGTGTCGAAGCTCGTCAGGCACGGCTTCAGGTAGAAGTCGGTCGTGAACGGACCAGGAGCTGCCGTCGCGCCGGTGAGGTCGAGGGACAACAGCTGATGGCTCTTGACGCCCGCGAGGGTGTCGAAGTTGCCGATCGCGACCAGGCGCGAGCCGTCGGGCGTGATGTCGATGTCGAGGACCTGCGTCACACCGGAGTTGTGCACGCCGGCGACGGGCAGCGACATGTAGGGCGTCGGCGAGCCGGTCGTCGGGTCGAGCGTGGCCAGGGCGGTCTGGGCGCGCCCCTTGATGTGGGTGAAGGCGCCGGCGGCCCAGAGCCGGCCGCCGGTGAGGTTGAGGTCCTTGACCGCCCCGGTGACCGCGCCGGCGTCGAAGGCGGTGACCACGGCGCCGTCGGAGACGCGCACGCGGGCGATCCGCTGGCGGGTCGTGCCGCCGATCGAGGTGAACGTGCCGGCGACGTAGACCGTCGAGCCGTCCCCGGCCGGGACGACCGAGGTGACCCCGCTGTTGGGGTTGGGCACGAACGTCGTGCTGATCTTGCCGGTCGCGGCGTCGAAGGCGAGCAGCCCGTTGCGCACCAGTGCGGTGGTGTCGCCGCTGTCGTTGCGGGCCCGGGTGAAGGTGCCGGCCAGGATGACGGCGCCTCCCACCTTGGCGACGGCGTTGACCTGGCCGTCGAGCACGTGCGGCGTGCCCGCAGCAGCGACGTCGGAGACCAGCTGACCGCCCGGGGTGTCGGCCTGGGCGGGCGTCGACGCGGGTGCCAGCAGTCCCACCAGCGCCAGGGCGGTGGTGAGCAGCAGGAGCAGGGACTTGCGCATGTGTGCCTACTTGGTGGGGCGGTGGGGAGCCCCGTCGTCGGGCACAGGGCTCTGGACCTCGAACACTAGGAGCGCTATCAGCCCCCACCCCGGGCTCGAGGCGCAACTTCCTCAAAGTTGGTGACGGAACGTCTCGCCAAACCCGGTTGGCTTGAGCCATGAGCTCGGTGGCCGTCCTGACCCGTGCCCCGGGCGCCCCCGCCCCGGGTGCAGAGTCCGACGACCGCGACGCCGCAGAGCCCACCCGCCGTCCGGGGTCCTGGCCCGCCCACTGGCCGCTGACCACCCTGTTCGTGGGGTTCCCGCTGTGGTGGGTGCTCGGCATCGACTCCCTGCTCCCCCTCCTGCTCGCCGCGCCGATGGCCGCCCAGCTGTGGCGTCGTCGGAGCCTCCGGCTTCCCGCCGGCTTCGGCTTCTGGTGCCTCTTCCTGGTCTGGGTCGTGATGGGTGTCGTGCTGCTCTGGGCCGACGCCCCGGGCGCGGTCCCGGGGGGCGACTCCTCGCGGCTGCTGCTCTTCGCCTACCGGATCGCGTGGTACGCCGCCTGCACCATCGTGCTGCTCTGGGTCGCCAACCTGCGCCGCTCCGACCTGCCCGACGAGCACGTGCGGCGCCTCGTCGCCTGGATGTTCGTCGTCGCGACCGCCGGCGGGCTGCTCGGCCTGCTCGCGCCGTCGTTCTCGTTCAGCTCCGCCCTGGAGCTGCTGCTCCCGACGAGCATCCGCTCCAACCAGTTCGTCGCCTCGCTGGTGCACCCCGAGGCGGCTGACGTGCAGCTGGTGCTGGGTTATCCGGAGACGCGTCCCAAGGCGCCCTTCCCGTTCACCAACACGTGGGGCAGCATGCTGTCGCTCAGCCTGGTGTTCGTGGCGGCACTGGACCTGCGGCGGCGCCACGTCACGCGCGCCCTCCTCGCCCTGGTCGCCCTGACCGCGCTCGTCCCCGTCGTCTACTCGCTCAACCGTGGCCTCTGGGCCTCGCTGGCGCTCGGCCTGCTCGGCGTGGTCGTCCTGCGCGTGCTGCGCGGTCACCGGGCGATGGCACTCGGGCTCGTCGTCGCCATCGCGTTCGGTGCTGTGGCGCTGCTCGCCAGCCCGCTCGGGGACCTCTACCAGGGGCGTCTGGAGAACGGCCACAGCAACGACCGTCGCGGCCAGCTGCTCTCCGTGACGACCGAGGCGGTGACCCAGGGCTCGCCGGTGCTCGGCTTCGGCAGCACCCGCGACGTGCAGGGCAGCTTCGCCTCCATCACCGGCGCGGCGACCCCCGACTGCCCCGCGTGCGGGGTGCCCCCGATGGGGACGCAGGGCCAGCTGTGGCTGGTGCTCTTCTCGCAGGGCTGGCTGGGCCTCGCGTTCTTCCTCGGCTTCGTGGCGCTCGCGCTGTCGCGCACCTGGCGCTGCCGCACGACCAACGAGACGGTCTGCCTGTTCGTGCTGGGCTTCTTCATCCTCCAGCTGCCGATCTACGACACGCTCGGCCTGCCGCTCTACGTCACGATGATCGCGATCGGTCTGGTCGCGCGCGAGCAGGCGGTCGGCGCGGGCCGGGAGCCCGGAGGCGGTCGCTGGGCCCGGGTCCGTGCGCTCGGCGTACGCAACCTGGTGGTCCTGGTGCTGACCCCGGCCGCCGTGGGTGGCCTGGTCGGCGCAGGCGTGGCCGGTGCGACCGCCGAGCCGACCTTCCGGGCGCGGGTCTCGATCCTGATCACCCCCTCCCCCGTCTACCTCGACACCGGGGCGCCGGCGGTCGACGACGAGGAGATCGACGAGGACCCCCCGCGCGAGATCACCGTCGACACCGAGGCCGCGCTGCTCGAGTCCGAGCGCGCGCTCGGGCGCGCGGCCGACGCTTCCGGCATCGACTCCCTCGAGCTGCGCGACTCGATCGCGGTGACGGCCGAGCCCAACTCCCAGATCCTCGTGCTCACCGTGGACGCCGGTGACGCCGAGCGGGCCGACGCCGGCGCGCGGGCAGTCGCCGACTCCTACCTCCAGGAGCGCGAGGCGTTCCTGATCCAGCGCCGCGACCGGCTCGTCGAGCAGCTGCGCGACGAGCTCGCCTCGCTCGACCCGTCGGTCCGCTCGTTGGCCAACGACCGCGAGCTGGTCACCGCCCAGATCGACTACCTCGAGACCTCCACCGCGACGATCGGCCGGGTGGCGCGCCACGAGGACGCCACCGCCGTACGCCGTCAGTCCGAGGTGCCCATCGCCTCCGGTGCCGCGCTCGGCCTGCTGCTCGGGGTCGCCGCCGTGCGCCGGCTATCCGCCCACCGCCGCCCGCTCTGGGCACCCCGACCCAGGAGGGTCCGATGACCAGCCAGCCCCAGGACACCTTGCCCAGCGTCGACGTGGTCATCGCCACCCACCAGCGCCCCGAGCTGCTGCGCCGCGCCATCGCCGGGGTGATGGCCCAGACCTACCGGGGCACCATCCGGCTGCTGGTCGTGCACGACAAGAGCTCGCCCGACACCTCGCTCGAGGAGCAGCACGCCGGCCGCAGCGTCGAGGTGCTCGCCAACACCCGCACCCCCGGCCTGGCCGGCGCGCGCAACAGCGGCATCGTCGCCGGCACGGGTGATCTCGTGGCCTTCTGCGACGACGACGACGAGTGGCGCCCCGACAAGCTGGTGCGCCAGGTCCGCCAGCTCGAGATCGACGGCGCGCCCACGTCCGTGACGGGCATCCTGGTCGACTACCAGGACCGCCAGGTCGTGCGCGTGCCCACCGCCGAGGACCTCACGGTCGCCACCCTGGCGCGGCACCGGGTCATGGCCGCCCACCCCTCGTCGGTCGTGGTGCGCCGCGCGGCGCTGGACCAGATCGGGCTGGTCGACGAGGAGATCCCCGGCAGCTACGGCGAGGACTACGACTGGATCCTGCGTGCGGCCGGCGTCGGTGGCTTCGCCGTGGTGCCCGAGCCGCTGGTGCTGGTGCGCTGGGGCGGCTCGCAGTTCAACAAGCAGTGGTCGACGATCATCGCCGCGATCGACCACCTGCTCGACAAGCACCCGGCCTTCCGGGCGGACCACCGCGCGCTGGGGCGCCTGCTCGGGCAACGGGCCTTCGCGCTCGCCGCGTCCGGCAGCCCCGACGCCTGGCGGGCCGCGCGCACCACCCTGCGCACCAATCCGCGCGAGCGGCGCGGCTACGTCGCTGCCGCGGTCGCCCTGCACCTCGTCTCGGCCGAGCGGGTGCTGGACCTCGCCCACAAGCGTGGCCGCGGGATCTGAGCGGCCGCCCGGTCGACACCGGCGCTCGCTGCGCCTGGTCGCCCTGCTGGCCGTGCTCGTGGTCCTCGCTGTCGGGGGCGCCGTGGCCCTCACCCACCAGGACGACGACGTCCCGCTCCGGATCGGTCCCGAGGCCCACGGTGGCGTGCTCAGCAACGGCTGCACCTTCAGCCCCCGTGGCCTGCCGACCTGCGGCGCCTACGTCGGGGCGGCGTACGGCGGCAACACCGACCCGGCCACGCTGGAGGCCGAGGCGGGCGGGCCCCTCGGCGTACGCCGGACCTTCTGGCGCCCCACGCAGGTCGCGGCCGCGGTGGCCACGGCGCGCGAGGACCTCGCCGCGGGTCGGCTGCCCTGGATCAGCTTCAAGCTGCCGCTGTCGTGGGACGAGATGGCCTCCGGCGACGGTGACGAGTGGGTGCTCGGGATCGCGACGGCGCTGTCCCGGCTGCCCGGACCGGTGTGGATCGCCTTCCATCACGAGCCCGAGGGCGAGGGCGACACCGAGGACTGGCGACGGATGCAGGAGCACCTCGCGCCGATCGTGCGGGCGGCCGCGCGCAACGTCGCCTTCACGGTCATCCTCACCGGTTTCCACCAGCTCTTCGGGGACCCCGACTGGAGCCTGGAGGAGGCGTGGCCGCGCGACACGACCGTCGACGTGGCGGCCTTCGACATCTACACCGAGTACGGCACCGTCAAGGGCGACCGCGTCGTCTCGGAGTGGCCCGACCTCGGCGACGACTGGTTCCGCCCGCTGGCGGCGTGGGCGCGCGAGGAGGGTGTCGCGTGGGGGCTGGCGGAGACCGGGGTGACCGACGAGGCCTTCGCGCGCGAGCCCGGGCTCATCGGCGAGAACTTCGCGGACCTGCGCGCCGAGGGCGGCATCGCCTTCAGCTACTTCGACTCCCCGCTCAACACCCCGGCGTCCTACCAGCTGCTCGATCCCGCCAAGGTCGCCGACTTCGCCGGGGTCCTGGCGCAGGGGGCGCGACTCCCGAGCTGACCGCCGACTCGGCGCGATGGTGCACCGTCGGCCGGCACCTGGCCTGCAACAACGCGCCGACTCGGCGTACGGGCTGCAACATCGCGCCGGCTCGGCGTACGGGCTGCAACATCGCGCCGGCTCGGCCAGGTGGACTTTCCCCCATATAGGGGAAGGATTGCCGAAACCCCGCGGGGGAGGCGGGTGATCGGCGAGCGGCACCACCCGTTGTGACTACGGCGGGTGTGCCCGTTAGGGGGGCCCGGCCGGTCGGCGTCCGCGGCGACCCTGGCTCTCACACCCCCTGTGCACCTCCCCCCGCACACTCAGTGATTCGAGACGCCGATGGCCCGACGCAGCACCCTGCTCACCCTCACCCTGGTCGTCGGTCTGGCGCTCGCGACCGGCCCCGCCCAGCAGGTCAACGGCCTGCCTCCGACCGAGGAGCCGACCCTGGCCCCCTCCCCCGCCCCGGGGGAGGAACCCACGGAGGAACCGAGCAGCGAGCCCGTCGCCGAGCCTGCGGCAGCACCCGCGCGTCGACTCAGCAACGGCTGCCGGGTGGGGCCGCGGGGGCTGCCGGGCTGTGGCGCCTACATGGGCGCCAGCCACGGGGGCAACGACGACCCGAGCTCGCTCGAGCGCCGCGCAGGGACCCAGCTCGGCGTACGCCGGACCTACTACCGCGGCGACCAGGTGGAGTACGCCGTGACGACGGTCCGCCAGGACCTCGCGGCCGGTCGCCTGCCGTGGATCAGCTTCAAGCTGCCGCTGTCGTGGGAGGACATGGCCTCCGGCGAGGGCGATGCCTGGACCAGGGACCTTGCAGAGCAGCTCGCGGACATGGACGGTCCGGTGTGGCTGGCCTTCCACCACGAGCCCGAGGGCGACGGCGACATGGATGCGTGGCGCCGCATGCAGGAGCGCCTGGCGCCGATCGTGCGCAGCACCGCGCGCAACGTCGCCTTCACCGTGATCCTCACCGGGTGGAACCAGATGTTCGGCAGCCCGGACTACGCGCTGTCGCAGATCTGGCCGCGAGACACCAAGATCGACGTGGCCGGCTTCGACATCTACAACGAGTTCGGTGTGCGCAAGCACGGCTACCGGATCGACGAGTGGCCGCGGCTGCGGCACAACTACTTCCAGCCGCTCTCGTCGTGGGCACGTCGCCACGACGTGGCGTGGGGGCTGGCCGAGACCGGCATCACCAACGAGGGGTTCCGGTCCTCACCGCGGTGGATCCAGCGCAGCTTCCGCACGATGCGCCAGGAGGGCGGCGTGGCGTTCGCCTACTTCGACAGCCCGCTCAACACCACGGCGTCCTACGCGTTGACGGCGCCGGCCAAGATCGCCAGCTTCACGCGCACCGTCGCACGCGGGGCGCGGCTACCGAGGCCCTGACGAGCGGCCCGGGAGGCGGTCGGCCAACCGGTCGGCCAGCACGTCGAGCGTGGTGAGCCCCCGCTCGGCGATGTGCTCGCCCCGGCTGGTCTCGGCGAGCGCGAGGTAGCGGACGGTGATCGCCAGCAGGTAGAGGTCGGCCAGCACCGGGTCCCCGACAAGCTCGGGCCGGGCCAGCGCCGCGTGCAGGCTCTCGGCGCTCGCCCCGTGGTCACGGGTGTGGGTGTTGAGGGTGTGGTGCACCCCGTCGAGGCCGAAGGGCACGCCGGTCTCGAAGCGCTCCCAGTCCCAGACCCGGACGCGGCCGCGGGTCGCCGCCATGTTCCACGGGGTCCAGTCGCCGTGCCAGGCGCCCACGCGCCACTCCCGCCGCGCGGCACTCTCCTCCAGCGCCTGGTGGCAGGAGAGCGCGCGGGCGCGCAGCCCGGGGTCGGCGAGCCGACCGAGGACGGTGCGCTGCTCCTCCCACCAGAGCAGCGCACCGAGAGCGCGGGCGGGCTCCTCGAACGCGGCGGACAGCTCCTCCATGGCCGCCTCCGGCCGAGCCCACGGGTCGCGCAGCGCCTGCGTCGGACCGGCTGCGAGCGCCGAGATCACCAGCACCGACAGGCCGCGCCAGGTGCTCTCGTGGAGCACCCGTGGGACCTCGAGGTGCTGCCACGTGCGGGCGGAGACCTCTCGCAGACCACGGGCCTCGGCCGCCACGTCGGCCCGTGACTGCTCGGTCTCGCCGATCTTGGCCCAGCCGAGCACGCGACCACGGGCGTCGAAGACCTGGAGCACCGGCTTGCGGTTGACCCGCGCGTTGCCGACCCCGATGCTCACCTGCACCGGCTGGCCGAAGAGCTCGCCGAGGTGCCCGACGAGCGATGCCCCACCCGCCCGACGTACGACGATCCGGTCGGGCAGCGCGCGGGGGCCCAGGAGCCCGGACAGCCCGGCCGCACCCAGCCGCGTGACGGCGTCGCGACCGCTCGCCGAGGCGCTGAAGCGTCGCAGCGACCGGGCGCTCGCCCGCCGGGACCCGGTCGGCACCAGCAGCCGCGGGGCGGAGAGCCGCGGGGCGATCCCGAGGCTGACCGTGTCGGCGCCGGTGGGGGCCCGTCGGCCGGACTCGACGGAGACCTCCGCCTCCGGCCAGAAGTCGGCCACGGTCTCCAGCAGGACGCCGAGCGTGTCCAGCGGGGTCGTGCCGGGCGCGTCGACCCGGGTCATCGTTCGCGGATGCAGGCGAAGAGGTGGCGGCCGTAGTTGTCGGCGTAGGGACCCACCGCGTCGCGGTCGGGGCCGAGGTCGACGACCCGGTCGAAGGTGCCGTGCTCCTCGAGGAAGGACCGCACGTAGTCGGTGTCCCACTCGGGCAGCGAGCTGCGGAACCAGCTCTCGTGCGCCTGACCCGTGTCGAGGAAGAGCACCCGGCCGGTCACGTCGTCGAGCAGCCGCATCAGGCCGGCCGCGTCCGTGCTCGCCCGGCCCAGCGCGAAGTGGTGCAGCAGGCTGAAGCACGACACGACGTCGAAGCGCTCGCCGCGGTCGGCTCGCTCCTCGAGGAAGTCGACCGCGTCGCCGGTGTGGACGTGGGAGCGGTCGAGGCCGTAGACGGCCTCGCCGAGCGTGGCGCCCAGTGGGTCGCGCTCGACGCCCTGCACGGCGAAGCCGCGCTCCTGCATCGAGGAGAGGAACCAGCCGTAGCAGCTCGCGACGTCGAGGTAGGAGGAGACCTCCGCCTCGATGCCGAGCGTGCCGAGCAGCCGGTCCATCGACTGGAGCCGGTCGGTGCAGCGGCGCACGGTCGTCCAGCTGCGGTCGAGCTCGGGGGCCGAGACCGGCTGGTAGAGCTCGTGGGTGCCGCCGATCCAGGACATCCGGTCGAGCACGTCCTGCAGCGGCGTGACGACGGGCACGCGACGCACGCGGGCGTCGACCGAGCTGCGGCCGGCCACGACGTCGGCGGCGAGGCGGTGGTGGCCGTCGACGACCTGGTAGCAGTCGGAGTCCTTGATAGGCGCGAGCAGGACCGGCGCTCCGGGGTCACTCTGGTGGGGGCGGGTGGCCCCCGAGGTGGCCCCCGAGGTGGCCGAGGTCGCAGAGCCGTCACGCGCCACGAAGTCACGCGCCAGGGCGAGGATGCCGGCGTCGTCGGTGGCGCCGAAGTACTGACCCGACGCCTCGATGCAGGTGCGGGCGAGATCGGCGTAGGGCGAGGCGAGGATCTCCTCGTCGCTGAGCTCGTGGTCGGCCGCGGTTCGCAGCAGCGTCACGTGGGGGCCGTCGGAGACGTGGCGCGAGGGCCACAGCAGGTCGTCGGTGGCGTGGGCGAAGACGTCGGCGTCGAGACCGTTCTGGCCACCGAGGAGCACCCGGGCGAGCGGGACCCGCTCGGTGCCCGGACGCCACAGGACCAGCGAGGACAACCGGCGTCGCAGCCGCTCGGGGATCGGCAGGGCCCGGGCCAGGAGGACCAGGCGGTGCACCAGGTCGGAGACCGCGCGATCGGCGCGCTTGCGGGCGGCCTGGAGGCGGGAGCGGTGTCCCCGGCCGGAGAGGAGCGTGATCACGACGCCACCTCCGCCGTGCGCCAGGAGGGCTCGCGGCCCAGGAGCTGGGCCAGCTCCGCGTCGTGGGTCTCGTAGTGGCGCATCAGTCGGCTCCTCAGCTCGTGGTCGGTGGTGTCCCCGGGTGCCGTTGCCGGCCGCGCGTTCCAGCGCTCCACCCTCGGCGGCGACCAGAGGGGGATCCCCAGTCGCTGCTGCAGGTCGGCGAACTCCTGCTCGGGCGCCGCGAAGAAGCGGTCGGCGTCGACCACGTGGACGCGGTCCTCGCCGAGGGCGTCGACGAAGCGGGCGATCTGGTGGGCGTACTCGCCGCGCTGCACGTAGGCGTGGTGGCGGTGCTCGAAGCTCGCGTAGCCCGGCTCGGACTTCAGTCGCGTCGACTCGCCGCGGGTGCGCAGGTCCTCGGCATCGAGCGCCTCGCCGAGGGGCAGGGTCTCGAAGCCGCGGGCGACCTCGTGGCGGTGCGCGGAGCTCGCGCGCTCGACCGGGTCGCGCACCAGCACGACCACCTGCGCGTCGGGCAGGTCGCGGGCCAGGCGCTCGGCGGCCAGCGGGTGGAAGAGGTAGTAGCCGCTGCACTCGAAGGCCTGCACGCGGCCCTCCACGCCCGCTGTCTTGGCCCGGGCCCGGACGACGGAGCGCAGCGGGAAGTGCGCGACGTACCACCGGCGACCCCGGCCGTAGTGGTCGTCGAAGTAGCCGGTGCCCTTGTCGAGCGTCGGGCGCACCAGGTGGGGGTGGGCCTCGAGCAGCCGGAAGAGGGTCGTCGTGCCGGAGCGCTGCGCGCCGACCACGATGATCGAGGGCGTCATCCGACCCCACGAGGTGAGGCGGCCCCACAGCAGCGCGAGCGTGCGCAGGCGGGTGGTCACCCCACCCGGGAGTCGCCGGTCGAGGGCACGGGTCAACGCTCGGAGGCGCATGCGAGCTCCTGGGCTGAGGTGGGAGAGGTGCTGGGCAGGACCGGCGTCGGACGACGGCGTACGGCGGCGACGAGGTCGTCGAGCGACAGCCGGGCCCGCAGGGCGCGCAGTGCCACGGCGTAGGCGACGACGGAGGCGAGCGTGACCGCGGCCCAGGGCAGGACCGCCGTCGAGCCGGACGCGGAGAGCGCGAGCGCCGGCAGGGCGAAGCAGGTGACCGGCACCAGAGCGACCCCGAGCAGGTGACCGGGCTGCGGGGAGACCCCGACGTGGCGGCGGACCTGCCAGAAGGCCAGGCCCGAGCGGGTGACGACGGCGGCGGCCCACGCGATCGCGGCGCCCGCGATGCCGATGCGGGGCAGCAGGAGCAGGCACAGGCCGATGTCGAGGGCGACCGCGACGAGGGCGTTGGTCATGCTGAGCCCGCTGCGTCCGGCCATCAGCAGCAGCGTGTCGACCGGGCCGGAGGCGATCGAGACCAGCATGGTCAGCGCCATGACCACGACCACGACCACCGCGCTGGTGGCGTCGGCGTAGGAGTCGCCGAAGAGCGAGAGGTAGAGCACCGGGCTGCACGCGACCAGCAGGTAGAACGGCCAGATCAGCACCATCCCCCAGGTCGTGCTGACACCGAAGACGGTGCGCAGCGTCGAGCGGTCCTCGGTGATGAGGATGGCGGTGAACCGCGGCTGGAGGACCTGGTAGATCGCCTGGTTGGCCATCTGGCCGACGGCCACGAAGCGGGTGGCGGCGGTGTAGAGGGCCGCGTGGGCCGGGGACAGCAGCACCGCGACCAGCACGATGTCGGCCTTCTGCACCGACGCCTGCGCGAGCCCGGCGACTCCGCGCGGCCAGGTGAAGGACCAGAAGCTCCGGGCCAGGTCCGGGTCGGGGGTCTCCTCGGGAGAGGCGGGCGACCCGGTGGGCCGGGTCGCGAGGAAACGGCGCAGGAGCACCACGGCGACGACGGCCGAGAGCAGGTAGGCCGCGGCCCAGCCGGCGACCAGCAGCACCGGGTCGCCGCCCAGCGCCACGACGAGTGCGGCGGTGCCGAGCTGGACGACCGTGCGCAGGATCCGGTCCACCCCCACTGTGGTCCGGATCCTGCCCAGGGCCCTGGTGGCGGCAAGGCAGAGGTCGGCGGCCACCGCGAACGGGAGGGCGACGGCGACCACCCTCAGGAGCCGGTCACCCTCGGCGCCGAGGCCCAGGAGGCCGGCGAGCGGTCCGGCCACCAGGGTGCCGACCAGCGCCAGGAGGCTCGCGACGACGACGGCGGGACCGATCGCCAGCCGCAGGGTCCGGCGTACGTCGTGCACCGCGGAGCGGGCCTCGAGCCGGAGCAGGAAGCGTGCGAGGCCGGCGTCGACGCCGAGGCCGCAGGCCGTGGCGAGCAGGGTGAAGAGCGTCGTGGTCGCGAAGAACGACCCGGCCGTCTCGGCGTCGAAGCCGCGGGTGACGACCAGGGCCAGGGCGAAGGCGCCGACGGCGGCGATGCCCGAGCCGGCGAGGCCGAGCAGCCCCCCGCGGGCGACGTGGCCGAGGTGGTGGGCGGCGGGGGCGTCAGCCGTCACGGTCGGTGCCCGTCTCCGGACCGACGAGCCTGGGCTTGCGACCGGGCACGGACGGGCGCACGCGGGCGAGCGCCGCGCCGGGGCGCCGGCGCTGGCGCCGGGGCGCGGGGACGAAGACGCTGCAGATGTCGCGGACGCCGAGCCTGGCGAGGTCGGCGGTGGCGGCGTCGACCTCGTCGACACTGGCCTCGCCCTGGTGGACCTCGAGGACCAGCACGTCGGCGAGGGCCACCAGGGCCTGGGTGCGGATCTCGTCGGGGCCTCCGCAGGCCAGGAGCACCACGTCGGCCCGGTCGGCCAGCTCGCGGATCCGGGCACCGGTCGCAGGCGCGGCGGCGAGGTCGTCGAGCCTGGCCTGGTCGGTGCCCGTCGGCAGCACCGAGAGGTGCGAGGACGGCGAGGAGAGGACCTGGTCGAGGGTGGCCCGCCCCTGGAGGAGGTCGGTGAGGCCGCGCTGGCGGCGGGTCTCGGACCCGACCACCTCGACCACGACGGTCATGAGGTGCGAGGCCGCGAGCGAGCGGGCGACCGCGAGGGCCAGGCCGGTGCCGCCCTGCCCCTGCTGGTGTCCCTGCTGCCGGACGGACTGGTCGGGACCACCGAGGGTGGTGGTGAGGACCACGAGCGGGCGGCGGCGGTCGACCGCGAGCAGGGCGGTGCGCACCCGGGCCACCTGCTCGGGGTCGCCGGCCGGGTCGAGGTCGAGCTCGCCGAGGTAGCGGGCCTCGCGGGCGGCGAGGTCCTCGGGGCGTCGTACGGCGTTGTCGAGGCGACCGAGCGCCAGCGCGAGCACCAGGCCCAGCGCTGCGCCGACGAGCAGTCCGAGCACCGCGGCCGTGGCGATCCCGCCCGGCAGGCCGCCGGGGGTCGCCGTCGCGGGCGTCACGACCTGGCCGGGGTCGCGGGCCACGCTGGTGAAGGCGCTCAGCTGCGAGCGGAGCTCCCCGACCTGCGTGGTGAGCGTCGCCAGCTGCTGGTTGAGCAGCGGCGCGCGTGGCGCGGTCGGCGACAGGGCCGCGAGCTGGGCGAGCAGCGCGAGGCGCTCGCGGTTGCGGTCGGCGATCTGCTCGTTGATCCGGGCGGTCTTCTCGAAGACCGCGGCGTCGGTGCGGGTGCGGCGGTACTCCACGTAGGTCTCGGCGAAGGCCTGGGCACTGGCGTTGGCTGCGGCGTCGGAGGAGCCGGTCGTGGTGATCTCGAGCAGCTGGGTGTTGGTCGGGACCGAGACCTTGACGGTCTCGAGGAGCTCGTCGGAGGTGCGGCCGTCGTCGACGCGCTCGGCCACCAGCTCGCCCATGGCGTCGGAGCGCACGAGCTGGGCCTCGGTCTCGAGGTTGACCAGGTCGTCACCGCTGCCCTCCGGGCTGAAGGGGTTGCCCTCGAGCGGGTTGACCAGGATCACGGCGGTGGACTCGTGGACAGCCGCCTGGCCCATGCCCCACCAGGTCCCGCCGGCAGCACCCAGCAGCCCGAGCAGGACGACCAGGACGGCGGCTCGACGAGACACGCGCCGCAACGCCCGTCCCACGGGCCGTCGCCGGAGCGTGCGTGCATCTGGTCTGCTGCTGGACACTGGTCCCCACTTCCCCCTGTCGAGGTCACCATCGTGACCGCGAACCGGCGCCGGACCCCGTCCCGGAGCCGATGACCCCCACATTTGGGGATGGGGTCGTGGCCCGGGTCACTGTCCCGTCCGCCCGTTCGCCAGCGGTACCTAGGGAGGGCTGCCTAACATGGCTCCCACGGCCGAGCACGCGGTCGCGTCGATGGGGGATGGCCGTGGGGGCGATGTCAGGGTCCAAGGACGAGCCGGTGAGGATCCGCCTGCTGGGCGGGTTCGACGTCGTGCGCGCCGACGGCACCCCCGTCGAGGCCGCCGAGTGGAGCACCCGCAAGACCAAGGACCTGCTGCGCCTGCTCGCCCTGAGCGCCGGCCGTCCGGTGCGCTCGTCCCACCTGATCGAGAAGCTCTGGCCCACCGCGACCCCGGAGCGCGGGCGGGGCAGCCTCCGCACGGCCGCCAGCCAGATACGACGCACGGTCGGGGCCTCGTGCCTGGCCCGCCACCCCGAGGGGTTGATCCTCATCGACACACGGGTGGACGTCGTGGACTTCCTTGAGCTCGTCCGCGACGCGCACCGGGCTGCCCGCGAGGAACGACCCGACGCGGCCGTCGTGATCGGGGCACGCGCCGAGTCCCTCTACTCCGGCGACTTCCACGCGAGCGACGACGACAGCCCTTGGGCCCGGGGAGAGCGACACCGGCTCCAGGCAGCCCGCCAGGGCATGCTGGCCGAGTCAGCGCGGTGCGCGCTGCAGATCGGTCTGCCCCGCGACGCCCTCGAGCTCGCCACGACCGCGGTCGCCCTCGACGCACTCTCCGAGGGGGCCCACCGCTCGCTGATGCAGGCCCACGCCGAGCTCGGCGAGATCGCCGCCGCCCTGCGCGTCTACGAGCACTACCGTGCCCTGCTGGCCGAGGAGCTCGGTGCCGACCCATCGGCACAGACCCAGGAGCTGCACCTGCGGATCCTGCGTGGCGGCGCCGACCACCTCACCGGCTGAGCGGGCCCCGATCGGCCGGGCGGCCCTACGGACCGAGCGAGCGCAGCGCGCTCGCGAACGACGGCACCGTCGGCAGGCACGGCAGCAGGGCGGCCTGATAGGCGTGATAGACGTCCGGCTTGCCCGGCCAGGTCCGGTCGCTCGGACGGTTGAGCTCGTCGAGCTCGTGGATCCAGGACCCGTGCTCGTGGTCGACGAGGTGCCGGTCGACGTAGGTCCACCACCGCTCCCCTGCCTCGCGCCACCGCTCCTCGCCGGTGACGCGGTGCAGGACGACCGCGGTGCTGACCGCCTCCGCCGCGACCCAGTGCATGCGGGCACGCACGACGGGGACCCCGCTCCAGTCGGTGGTGTAGACGAAGCCGTCCTCGCCGTCGCTGGCCCAGCCGTCGGCGACGGCACGATCGGCCAGGGCCACCGCGGCCGCGACGAGCCCGACCGGTGCGTCGTCGTCGAGGGTCCGGTCGACCGCGACGAGCAACCGGGCCCACTCGAGGCCGTGGCCCACCGTGGCGCCGTAGGGCTGGAAGGGGTGCGCGGGCACCTCCCGGTGGTGCTCGAGCAGGGGCTCCCACGTCGGCGTGAAGTGCTCGGGGATGCGCCAGGCGTTGTCCTGGGCCCAGGCCACCACGCGCGCGGCGATCCGGGCGGCGCGCCGGTGCAGCGTCGAGTCGCCGGTGACGTCGCCCGCGGCGAGCAGCGCCTCGACGGTGTGCATGTTGGCGTTGACGCCGCGGTAGTCGTCGAGCCGGGACCAGGCCCGGTCCCACGCGTCCACGACGAGGCCCTCGGCGTCGTCCCAGAACCGTTCGTCGAGTACGACGAGTGCTCGCTCGAGGAGCGCGGGTGCACCGTCGATCCCGGCTACGGTCGCCGAGCTGGCCGCCAGCACCACGAAGGCGTGGCCGTAGGCCTGCTTGGTGTCGTCGACGACTCCCCCGGGCCCGACCGCCGCGAACCACCCGCCGTGCTCCTCGTCGGCCAGGCTCGTGGCCAGCGCCGCGACCCCGTGGGCCGCGAGCGCGGCCAGCTCGGCCGGTCCGGGGCCGCCCTCCGCCGGTGGCTCGTCGGCCAGGAGTCCCAGGCACGCCACGTGGGTCATCCGGCAGGTGATCCAGAGCTCGACGGGTCGAGCGGGGTCGACGACACCGTGGCTGTCGAGGTAGCCGAAGCCGAGCTCCTGGCGCGAGCCCGCCGCGAAGCGCAGGAGGTCGGCGCGCTGTTCCGCGAGGTAGGCGGGGCTGCCGGGAGCGGGACGTGCCGAGGTGACCACCGCCCCACCCTGCGTCAGCGCGGCCGCTCCGGCAAGCGAGCCCCGAGGTCACGCGATGTTGCACTGCGGCGTGCAACATCGCGCCG
>NZ_JANNML010000042.1:0-18567 GCF_031397825.1 Nocardioides sp. | reverse complement strand
GGGTTTTTCGCGGCTGTCTCCGCCGCGTCACCAGTTTTTTTTTTTTGTTACCACAACACACCCTACCTGTCGCTTTTTTGGGTGTCTGGCAACCACCCCCCCAACCCCCGGTGACGCGTCACCCACCATCACGCAGCGAGCACACCCGTAGCCACGAGCAGCAACGTGGCAGCGCCGAGTGCGACGCGGTAGAGCACGAACGGCGTGTAGGAGCGGGTGGAGACGTAGCGCAGCAGCCAGGCGATGGCGGCGTAGCCGACGACGAACGACACGACCGTCGCCACGATGGTGGGGCCCCAGCCGTAGGGGTTGTCCCCGCCGGGGATCTCCTTGAGCTCGAAGAGGCCGGCTCCGACGACGGCCGGGATGGCCAGCAGGAAGGCATAGCGGGTGGCGGCCTCGCGCTCGTAGCCGAGGATCCGACCCATCGACAGCGTCGCGCCGGAGCGGGAGACACCGGGGATCAGGGCCATCGCCTGGGCACCGCCCATCAGCACGGCGTCGCGCAGCGAGATCTCCTTGAGCTCCTTGTCGTTGCGGCCGAAGCGGTCGGCGAGGCCGAGGACGATGCCGAGGACGATCAGGGTCGTGCCGATGATCCAGAGGCTGCGGAAGTCGCTCTCGATGACGTCCTTGAGCACGATGCCGAGGATGACGATCGGCAGCGAGCCGATGATGATGAACCAGCCCATCCGGGCGTCGAGGTGGCCGCGGTACTCCGGCTTGACCAAGGACTTGAGCCACATCGTGGCGATCCGCCAGATGTCGTGGCGGAAGTAGATGAGCACCGCCAGCTCGGTGCCGATCTGGATGACGGCAGTGAACGCCGCGCCCGGGTCGCCCCAGCCGAAGATCTCCGGGTAGATGCGCAGGTGGGCGCTGCTCGAGATCGGTAGGAACTCGGTCAGACCCTGGATGATCCCGAGAACGACGGCCTGGAGGTAGTCCCACACGAGACGCAAGAGTAGGGCCCGCACCGCACTTCGCGGTCCTCAGGGCGAGCCGCCGCGCCGATCGGGCGGTGCGCCGACTACCTTGCTGCCATGCAGCAGCGGTCACTGGGCAGAACCGGCCTCAAGGTCTCACGCCTGGGCCTCGGGACGATGACCTGGGGCCGGGACACCGACCAGCACGAGGCGCGCGACCAGCTGATCGCGTTCGCCGAGGCCGGCGGGACGCTCATGGACACCGCCGCCGGCTACACCGACGGTGACTCCGAGACCCTCATCGGCACCCTCATCGGCGACGTCGTGGCCCGCGACGAGATCGTGCTGGCCACCAAGGCCGGCATCTCGCGGCGCTCGGGCGAGCGGGTCACCAACACCTCGCGCGGCCACCTCCTCTCGAGCCTCGACGCGTCGCTGAAGCGGCTCGCTGTCGACCACGTCGACCTCTGGCAGGTCCACATCTGGTCGGACGAGACGCCGATCGAGGAGACGCTGGGCGCCCTCGACCACGCGGTCTCCTCGGGCCGCACGTCGTACGTCGGCATCTCGAACTACGCGGGGTGGCAGACCGCCCACGCCGCCACCTGGCAGCGTGCGGTCCCGGGGCGCGCTCCCCTGGCGTCCACCCAGGTGGAGTACTCCCTGCTCAACCGCGCGGTCGAGCGCGACGTCCTCCCCGCGGCCGCTGCGCTCGGCCTGGGTGTCCTGCCGTGGTCCCCGCTGGGGCGCGGCGTGCTCACCGGCAAGTACCGCGGCGGCACCCCGTCGGACTCCCGCGGCGCCTCGTCGGTCTTCTCGTCCTTCGTCGGCACCTATCTCGACGACCGCAGCGGGCGCATCGTGGAGTCCGTGGTCCGCGCCGCGGAAGGTCTCGGCTGGACGCCGCTGGAGGTCGCCCTCGTCTGGGTGCGCGACCGGCCCGGCGTCACCGCGCCCATCGTCGGTGCCCGCACCGCCGCCCAGCTCCAGGGAGCACTCGACCTCGAGGACAAGGAGCTCCCCTCCGAGATCATCGCCGCCCTCGACGACGTCTCAGAGGCTCGATGAGCCGACATGACCGACGACCGCCGCGGCCCGGGGTGGAGTGGGAGTTCGACCGCGTCACCTTCGACCGCGAGTTCTCCCGCAACGTCGTGACCAAGCTGCTCGTCGAGCGCGCCGAGCACGGCGGCTGGGAGCTCGACCGCGTCAACATGACCCCCGACGGCACCCGCCGGGTGGTGCTGCGCCGCAAGATCATCCGCCAGCTGCGCCCCACCTTCTGACGGCCCCCGGTCGCGCTAGACCTGCCCGAGGAAGCGGTCGAACACCCGGGCGCCGAACTCCAGCGAGTCCACGGGCACCCGCTCGTCCACGCCGTGGAAGAGCGCGGTGAAGTCCAGGTCCGCGGGCAGCCGCAGCGGCGCGAACCCGTAGGAGCGCATGCCCAGACGCGTGAAGTGCTTGGCGTCCGTGCCACCGCTCATGAGGTAGGGCGCCACGACGGCCCCGGGGTCCTCCGCGAGGAGGGAGCGGGTCATCGCCTCCACCAGGTCGCCCTCGTAGGGCATCTCCCACGGCTGCTGCTTCGAGACGTAGTCGATCGAGACGTGCTCGCCGCACAGCTCGGCCAGGGTGGCGAAGAACTCGTCCTCGTAGCCGGGCAGGAAGCGCCCGTCGACGTGCGCGGTCGCCTCGGTAGGGATGACGTTGACCTTATAGCCCGCACCCAGCATCGTCGGGTTGGTCGTGTTGCGGATGACCGCACCCAGCATCCGCGCGGCACTGCCGAACTCCTCGATCAGGCTCTCGGCGTTCTCCGGGGTGGCCTCGGTGCCGGCCAGCTCGGCGACGGCCGCCAGCAGCGTCTGCATCGTCGGCGTCAGGCGCACGGGCCACTCGTAGGCCCCGATCCGGGCGACCGCGGCTGCCAGCTCCGTCACGGCGTTCTCACGGTTGATCATCGACCCGTGGCCGGCGCGACCGCGAGCGGTGAGCTTCATCCAGGCCATGCCCTTCTCCGCGGCCTCGATCAGGTAGAGCCGACGGCCGCGGATCGTCGTGCTGAACCCCCCGACCTCGCCGACGGCCTCGGTGCAGCCCTCGAACTCCTCGGCGTGCTTCTCCACCAGCACCTGGGCACCGTGGTGGCCGCCGGCCTCCTCGTCGGCGGTGAAGGCCAGCACCATCGGCCGCGAGGGGACCTGCCCGGCCCGGGCCCGCGCGCGCACGACGGACAGCAGCATCGCGTCGAAGTCCTTCATGTCGACGGCTCCCCGACCCCAGACGTAACCGTCCTGGACCTCCCCGGAGAACGGGTCCACCTGCCAGTCCTCGGCCGCAGCGGGCACCACGTCGAGGTGCGCGTGCAGGAGCAGCGCACCCCGCTCGGGCATCGCACCACCGTCGCCGCCCCAGTGGGCCACCACCGAGGTGCGACCCGGCGTCGACTCGTAGAGACGCGACTCGATGCCGACCTCGTCGAGCAGGCTGGCGACGTGCTCGGCAGCCTTGCGCTCCCCCGGACCGTCCTGGTCGCCGTAGTTGCTCGTGTCGATCCGGATCAGGTCACGGCAGAGCTCGACGACCTCCGCCGCGGGGTCGTAGGTCAGATCGTCGACGTCGGCAGTCATGCCCCCATCAAAGCACCGCACGCACCGACCCCCGATGCGGCCCATGGGTCCCTCCTTTGCTACTGTTCCACCGCACTCGTCCGGGTGGCGGAATTGGCAGACGCGCTAGCTTGAGGTGCTAGTGCCCGTATTAGGGCGTGGGGGTTCAAGTCCCCCCTCGGACACTCAGAAGGCCCCGGCTCCACGGGGCCTTTTGTTCATTTCGGCCCCCACCGGCGCTATGCGGCAACAGATCTTGAATCATTCAAGAAAGTCCGACAGACTGCCGGGGTGCTCACCACCCCGGACGTCGAGACCGCCCTGCGCGGTGCCTCGCTCCGGGTGACCCGCCCCCGGACCGCGGTCCTCGCCGCGGTCTACGCCCATCCGCATGCCGACACCGACTCGATCATCGGGGCCGTGCGCGCCAGCCTGGGCGAGGTCTCGCACCAGGCCGTCTACGACGTGCTCCGGGCGCTCACGACCGCGGGCCTGGTCCGTCGCATCCAGCCCTCGGGCTCGGTCGCGCGCTACGAGTCGCGCGTCGGTGACAACCACCACCACGTGGTGTGCCGCTCCTGCGGTGCGATCGCCGACGTCGACTGCGCCGTCGCGAGCACGCCGTGCCTCACCGCGTCCCACGACCACGGCTTCACGATCGACGAGGCCGAGGTCACCTACTGGGGCGTCTGCCCCGGCTGCTCCACCGCCCCCGCACGCAGCTCCTGAACCCACCCATCGCACCAGCTGGACCCGGAAGGATTCCCTGTGTCTGACACCACCAAGCACGACGCCACCGTCGGCGACATGAACTCGGAGGAGAGCGAGGCGCGTTGCCCCGTCGCTCACGCCCGCGTCCCCTCGCACCCCACCGAGGGAGTCGGCAACCGCGACTGGTGGCCCAACCAGCTCAACCTCAAGATCCTGCGCAAGCACCAGGTCGCCGCCAACCCCATGGGCGAG
Source organism: Nocardioides sp. (assembly GCF_031397825.1). Taxonomy (GTDB): domain Bacteria; phylum Actinomycetota; class Actinomycetes; order Propionibacteriales; family Nocardioidaceae; genus Nocardioides. The sequence continues at coordinate 14,066 of NZ_JANNML010000042.1, read as the reverse complement.
GACTTCGACTACGCCACGGCCTTCCAGAGCCTCGACCTCGACGAGCTGACCCGCGACGTCGACGCCCTGATGACCGACTCCCAGGAGTGGTGGCCCGCTGACTTCGGCCACTACGGCGGTTTCTTCGTCCGGATGGCGTGGCACAGCGCCGGCACCTACCGCATCAGCGACGGCCGCGGCGGTGCGGGAGCGGGCATGCAGCGCTTCGCCCCGCTCAACAGCTGGCCCGACAACGGCAACCTCGACAAGGCCCGTCGTCTGCTGTGGCCGATCAAGCAGAAGTACGGCGCCCAGATCTCGTGGGCCGACCTGATGGTCTTCACCGGCAACCGCGCGCTGGAGACCATGGGCTTCACCACCTTCGGCTTCGCCGGCGGCCGCGCCGACGTGTGGGAGCCCGACGAGGACGTCTACTGGGGTCCCGAGCAGACCTGGCTCGGCGACGAGCGCTACACCGGTGACCGCGAGCTCGAGAACCCGCTGGCCGCCGTCCAGATGGGCCTCATCTACGTCAACCCCGAGGGGCCCAACGGGCAGCCCGACCCCCTCGCTGCGGCCCGCGACATCCGCGAGACGTTCGCCCGCATGGCGATGAACGACGTCGAGACCGTGGCGCTCATCGCCGGTGGTCACACCTTCGGCAAGACCCATGGCGCGGCCGACCCCGAGCAGCACGTCGGTGCCGAGCCCGAGGGCGCCGCCATCGAGGAGCAGGGCTTCGGCTGGAAGAACAGCTTCGGCAGCGGCAAGGGTCGCGACGCGATCACCAGCGGCCTCGAGGTCACCTGGACCTCCACGCCCACCCAGTGGAGCAACAAGTACTTCGAGAACCTCTTCGCCTACGAGTGGGAGCTCACCAAGAGCCCCGCCGGCGCCTGGCAGTGGCAGCCCAAGGACGGCGGCGGCGCCAACACCGTGCCCGACCCGGAGGACGGCACGCTCAACCGCCCGCCGACGATGCTCACCACCGACCTGTCGCTGCGCGTGGACCCGGTGTACGAGGAGATCTCGCGACGCTTCCTCGAGCACCCGGAGGAGTTCGCCGACGCCTTCGCCCGCGCCTGGTTCAAGCTCACCCACCGCGACATGGGCCCGATCCAGCGCTACCTCGGCCCCCTGGTCCCGCAGGAGACGCTCATCTGGCAGGACCCCGTCCCGGCCGTCGACCACGAGCTCGTCTCGGCAGCCGACGTGGCCACACTGAAGGAGAAGGTGCTGGCCTCGGGACTGGACGTGACCCAGCTGGTCTCGACCGCCTGGGCCTCGGCCTCGACGTTCCGCGCGAGCGACAAGCGCGGTGGTGCCAACGGTGCCCGCATCCGGCTCCAGCCCCAGAGTGGCTGGGAGGTCAACAACCCCGACGACCTCGCCCAGGTGCTGCGCACGCTCGAGGGCATCCAGTCCGACTTCAACGCCCAGGACGGTGCGGCCAAGATCTCGCTGGCCGACCTGATCGTGCTGGCCGGAGCGGCGGGCGTCGAGCAGGCCGCCCGCACGGCCGGCCAGGACGTGTCGGTCCCCTTCACGCCCGGACGCACCGACGCGAGCGAGGAGATGACCGACGCCGACTCGTTCGCCGCGCTCGAGCCCACCTCCGATGGCTTCCGCAACTACGTCGGCAAGGGCCACAAGCTCCCGGCCGAGTACCTCATGGTCGACCGCGCCAACCTGCTGGACCTCAGCGCGCCGGAGATGACCGTCCTGGTCGGCGGCCTGCGCGTGCTCGGCGCCACCTACGACCGGTCGTCGCTGGGCGTGCTCACCCACACCCCTGGCTCGCTCACCAACGACTTCTTCGTCAACCTGCTCGACATGGGCGTGACGTGGACGTCGACCTCGGAGGCGCAGGAGACGTTCGAGGCACGCAACGGCTCGGGTGAGGTCGTCTGGACCGGCACCCGCGCCGACCTCGTGTTCGGCTCCAACTCCGAGCTGCGCGCGATCGCCGAGGTCTACGCCAGCAACGACGCCCGCGAGAAGTTCGTGCGCGACTTCGTCGCCGCGTGGACGAAGGTCATGGAGCTGGGCCGTTTCGACCTGGCCTGATCCGACCAGCACGATCGACACCCCGCCTGCCGGCCTACGGCAGGCGGGGTGTCCCGTCTCACGTGCGCCCCCGTGTTTGGCACGCCAGGAAGTGGTCAACCTGGACAAGTGCGGTCATTTTGTCCAGTCACTCCGGACGAGACCGCGTCTTTGCCATCGACGCCCGAAGGAGGCGGCGCCTCACGGCGCCGACACACGTGACGACACAGCAAGCACGCACCACCAGCCCTGACCAGGACCCCGACGCTGAGCGCGACACGGTCGACGCACCGCACGACGCGTCGTACGACGACACCCACCCGGCCCTCGACGCTCCTGTCGAGGATGCCCAGCCGGCCCGGTCCGGGCTGGACCGCCTCGTCTTCGGCGTCACGGCGGCGATCGCGGTCGCGTTCCTGGTCTGGGGCTTGGTCAGCACCGACTCGCTGGCGACCACCTCGGGCGACACGCTGGGCTGGACCATGGCCAACACGGGGTGGCTCTTCGTGCTGACCTCGAGCGCCTTCGTCGTCTTCGTGATCTGGCTCGCGCTGTCGCGCTTCGGCAACATCACGCTCGGCCGGGACGGCGAGCAGCCGGAGTTCCGGACGGTCTCGTGGGTCGCGATGATGTTCAGCGCCGGGATGGGCATCGGCCTGATGTTCTACGGCGTCAGTGAGCCCATCACCCACTTCGCGACGCCGCCGCCGGGCACCGGCGCGGTCGGCAACCCCGAGGCGACCCAGAACGCGATGGCCACGACGCTCTTCCACTGGACACTGCACCCGTGGGCCATCTACGCGGTCGTCGGTCTGGCCATCGCTTACGGCGTCTACCGCAAGGGCCGGCTGCAGCTCATCTCCGCCGCCTTCGAGCCGCTGCTCGGCGAGCGTGCCCACGGACCGGCCGGCAAGGTCATCGACATGCTGGCGATCTTCGCGACGTTGTTCGGCTCGGCCGCCTCGCTCGGCCTGGGTGCGCTCCAGATCCGCTCCGGCCTCACGATCGTGACCGGCTGGGGTGCCACCGGCAACGCGGTGCTCGTGGGGATCATCGCGGTGCTCACCGCAGCCTTCGTGCTCTCAGCGGTCTCGGGTGTCTCCAAGGGCATCCAGTACCTCTCCAACATCAACATGGTGCTGGCCGTCTCGCTGGCGCTCTTCGTCTTCATCGTCGGCCCGACGGTCTTCATCCTCAACCTGATCCCGACCTCGCTCGGCTCCTACGTGCAGGACCTGTCGATGATGGCCGCGCGCACCGGCGCGGAAGGCAACGAGACCAACGCCTGGCTCCAGACCTGGACCGTCTTCTACTGGGCCTGGTGGCTCTCGTGGACGCCGTTCGTCGGCATGTTCATCGCGCGCATCTCGCGCGGTCGCACCATCCGCCAGTTCGTCACCGGCGTCCTGCTGGTCCCCAGCCTGGTCAGCCTCGTCTGGTTCGCCATCTTCGGCGGGGCGGCCATCGACCAGCAGAAGAGCGGCACCGACATCGCGGGGGCGGGCGGCATCGAGACCCAGCTCTTCACCACCCTCGAGGCCTACCCGCTGGCGACGGTCTCGAGCATCGTGGTGATGGTGCTCGTGGCGATCTTCTTCGTGTCCGGCGCCGACGCCGCCTCCATCGTGATGGGCACGCTCTCGGAGCGCGGCACGCTGCACCCGAGCAAGCCCACCGTGATCTTCTGGGGCGTCGCCACCGGCTCCGTCGCGGCGGTCATGCTGCTGGTCGGCGGATCGGACGCCCTGACGGGTCTCCAGACGATCACGATCGTCGCGGCCCTGCCGTTCGTCCTGGTGATGGTGGGGCTGGCGGTCGCGCTGGTCAAGGACCTGCGCTCCGACCCCCTCATGGTGCGCCAGGCCTATGCCCAGGAGGCCGTCGAGGCCGCCGTCGTCACCGGTGTCACCGAGCACGGGGACGACTTCGTGCTCGCCGTCGAGCGGGATCCGGAGGCCGCAGAGGACGACCTCGCCACCAGCGACGTCGCGGAGGACGCCCGGCGCTGAGCTGTCGTACGACGAGGCTGCTGGTCAGCTGCTCGGGGCGCTCGCCGCGGGGCGCCAGCCGAGGCACGACTCGAGCAGCTCGACCTCGGGTGTGCTGATCAGCAGCTCGTCGTACTTCTCACCGGAGAGCGCGATCCGCAACGCCGGGACGCCACGCTGCAACGACACGAGCTGTCGGTGTCCTCGGCGACGCCACGTGCCGATCCGACGAAGGCCGAGCAGGTCCAGGCCCACCCGCACTCCCTTGGCCTCGCGCCACGAGCCCACCAGCTCGACGGACTCGATCGAGGAGAGCGGGATGCTCTGGTCGCGCACGAGTCCGAGCACGTGCTCGGCCCGGGTGAAGCGCACCCGGAGATGGTGTCCGTCGATCTCCAACCAGCTCATGGGCCGATCATCCCCCGGTCGGAGCGACCACACCAGGGACCGAGGTCCCGGAGTCCGGTCGCGGCCGCTGCAGCAGCCGCAGGCCGGCGACGACCAGCCCGGGCAGGGCCGCCAAGCCCAGGATCAGGGCCCCCTGCGACCACGACACGGCAGTGGTGCCGAGCAGTTCCTGGAGCGGAGCCCACGTCACGGCCGCCACCTGGAGCAGGGCCGCCAGCAGGAGCGCCGCCTCCAGTGACCGGGAACGCAGGGCCAGGCCCTGACGCGGAGAGCGGATCGCCAGCCCGACGCCCAGCTGGGCCAGCCCCAGCGCCAGGAACACCCAGGTCTGGACCGCGCCGACGGGGGCCAGGAGCCCTGCGGCCAGTGAGGACGCGGTGATCAGGCTCCCGGCCAGCAGGATCTGACCGAGCAGGGCCCCGCTGAGCACGGAGCGCTCGGGTGACGGTGACGGTCGAGCCATGTCCCGGGGGTCCAGCGGCTCCCCGCCGAAGGCCACACCCGGCACGCCGTGGGTGAGCATGTTGATCCACAGGATCTGGCCCGGGGCGAGCGGGACGACCATCCCCAGGAAGGGCGCGAGCAGGATGACGAGGATCTCGGCCATGCCGCCCGACAAGCCGTAGCGCAGGAACATCCGGATGTTGGCGTAGATCCGTCGTCCCTCGGCGACGGCCCTCACGACCGTGCGGAGGTCATCGTCGGCGAGCACCAGGTCGGCCGCCTGGCGCGCCACCTCCGTCCCCCGGTCCCCCATGGCGACGCCGATGTCGGCCTGCCGCAGCGCCGGCGCGTCGTTGACGCCGTCCCCCGTCATGGCCACGACGGCTCCGCGCGCCTGCCAGGCAGCGACGATGTCGACCTTCTGCTCCGGGCGCGTGCGGGCGTAGACGCCGATCCGGTCGACCCGGTCGACGTGTCCGCCGGCCGCGACCAGGTCGCCCTCGACCAGCTCGACACCGGGCTCCAGGAGACCGATCTGGTCGGCGATCGCCCGAGCCGTGGCCGGGTGGTCCCCGGTGATCAGGACCGTGCGGATGCCGGCCTCGCGACATGCACGGACGACGTCCGCCGCGTGCGGGCTCGCCGGGTCGGAGATGGCGGCCAGTCCCCGGAGGACCAAGCCTTCCTCGAGTCGGTCGGTCGCCGGGCGGCTCGAGGAGCGGGCGTCCGCGAATGCCAGGACCCGGAAGCCCTCGCGCGCCAGCCGCTCGGCCTCGGCACGGGCCCTCTCCACCTCCGGCCCTGGCTCGACCAGGTCCAGCACCGCCTCCGGCGCCCCCTTGCACACCGTCCACCACGGGCCCCGGTGCTGCCCGTCGTCGGGGCCGAGCTGACGGTGCACCGTGGTCATGCGTTGCGTGCTGCTGTCGAAGGTGATCTCCTCGACCCTGCTCCAACGGGCTGATCCCGACACGGCGGCCGGATCGCTCTTCAGCGCCGCGATCAGCAGGGCGGCCTCCATCGGGTCCCCGACGATCCGCCAGGTCCCGGCATCGGGGCCGTGCACCTCGGCGTCGTTGCACAGGACGAGGTCCCGCAGCAGGAGGTCGAGCGTTCCGGGATCACCGGGATCACCGTCGCACACGGTGACGCTGCCGACGGCGTCGTAGCCGTGGCCGGACACCTGCCAGCTGCACATCGGCGTCCACAGCCCCTGGAGCAGCATCCGACCCTCGGTGAGGGTGCCGGTCTTGTCCGAGGCCAGCACCGACACCGAGCCGAGGGTCTCCACCGCCGGCAGCCACCGGACCAGGGCGTGCTGCTGGGCCATCCGGTAGGCCCCCATGGCGAGGGAGACCGAGACGACGGCCGGCAGCGACTCTGGGATCGCCGCGACGGCGAGGCTGACGGCGAGGATCAGCATGTCGGCGGCGCCCTCGCCGCGGAGCAGCCCCAGGAGGAAGACGACGGCCGTCAGGCCCAGCGTCAGGACGACCAGCTGGCGCGAGAGCCGGGCGAGCCGCTGCTGGAGCGGGGTGGCCCGGTTGGTGGTGTCGGCGAGTGCCGCGGCGATGCGGCCGAGCCCGCTGTCGGCACCGGTGCGCGTGATGGTGGCCAGCGCCCGGCCCCGCACGATCACGGTCCCGGACTGTGCCTCCTCCCCGGGACCCCGACCGACGGGCACGGACTCCCCCGTCATCGCCGACTCGTCGATCTGCAGCCCGGCGGCCTCGACCACGGTGCCGTCCGCGGGGACGACGTCGCCGGCCTCGAGGCGCACGACGTCTCCCGGCACGACCTCGGCGCCGTCGACGGTGACCGGGACCCCGTCGCGCAGGACCGTCGCGTGAGGCGCCGAGAGACGGTCGAGCGCCGCGATGGCGGTCGCGGCCCGCAGCTCCTGGACCACGCCGATCAGGGTGTTGAGGACGATCACGGCCAGGATGATGACCGCGTCGCTGAGGTCTCCCAGGGCGATGACGACGACCAGGGCCCCCAGGAGCAGCACGATCATCGGGTCGCGCAGCTGGCTCAGGACCCGTGACAGCATGCTGCGGGGTCGCGCGCGCGGCGCCAGGTTGGGCCCCTGCAGGTCGAGCCGGCGCGCCGCCTCGGCGCTGGTGAGTCCCCCGAGTGACGACACCGCCGAGGTCACGTCGCCGGTCCTCCGACGTGCTGGAGCTGGGCCTCTCGAGCGGTCCCGGCCGGGGCCGGGACCGGGTCCACCACCATCACCGGGCAGCGTGCCTCGCGCAGCACCGCGCGGGTGGTCGAGCCCAGGTGCCGGCCCAGGGGGATCCGCGAGCGGTGTCGGCCGACGACGAGGAGCTGGGTCTGTCCGGAGGCTGCCTGGAGGGCGTCCGCGACGTGGGCGTGCTGCGTCCGGACCTGCGTCTCGACGTCCGGGTACTCCTCCAGCAGCGGTCGGAGCCTCTCGATGACGTCGGCCAACAGCTGCGCCTCGTGCCGCACTCCCGCCTGTCCCTCGAAGACGAGGTCGTCGTAGTGGTCGGTGAAGTGCCAGGTGTGCAGCACCCGCAGCGGCGCGCGGCGGGCACGCGCCTCCTCGAGGGCGGTCCGCACCACGCGCTCGCCGGCGATCGGGTCGCTCAGTCCGACCAGGACCGGGAGCACCGCCCCCGCCGTCGAGGCGCCCGACCACCCGGTGGGCACGGAGACCACGGGGACGTGGGCGCGACCGGCGACACCGCTGGTGACCGACAGGGTCGGGATGCGTGCCCCGCGACCTGGCTGGCGCTGCAGCACGACCACGAGGGCGCGGTCGCTGGACGACACCAGGGTCGGCACCACCGCCCCGTGGACGACCTCCGTGGTCACGGCCACGTCGTCCCCGAGCTCGCGGACCAGCTGGCGTCGCGCCTGGTGGAGCGCCGACGCGCTGGCGCTGTGGAGCATGCCTTCCAGGATGTTGAAGGATGCCCCCTCGGCGCTGGTCGCCACCGGGTGGACGACGCTGACGAGGTGGACGCCGCACCCTCGGCGACGCGCCTCCTGCGCGGCGTACGCGATGGCACCGGTCGCGTCCTCGTCGCCGGCGACGGCGACGAGGACCTTGCGGGTCGTGGCCTCGAGCATGACGTACCTCCTGGTGGCATCGGTGGCGGTCCGGGGAACCGGCGATCCCACCGAACCATCCGGGCGCTCCGGCCCGGACCTGCCGATGTGCCCCGAGGGTCGGGACCTTCGGCCCCCGGGGTGCTGACCCGGGACCCCTGACGGCGGGCCGAGGGAGGACCAAGGTGAGGAAGGAGGCGCCATCGGGGCGCCCACCCCGACGACGAGGAGTCGCCATGAACCACCCGGTCGACGTGCGAGCGCTCGTGGTCTTCGAGTCGATGTTCGGCAACACCGCCACCGTCGCCAGGTGCGTCACCGAGGGCCTGGAGGAGGGCGGCCTCGACGTGACCGCGCTCGGTGTCCGCGACGCCGCGGGGGTGGACCCCTCCGGTTTCGACCTGCTGGTCGTCGGCGGGCCCACCCACGCCTTCTCCCTCAGCCGACCCGGGACCCGGCAGGACGCCGTGCGCCAGGGCGCTCCTCCGGCGGCAGCCGAGGGGGACGGTCTGCGCGAGTGGATCGCGACCATGCCCCTCGGCCACGGCCACCTGCTCGCGACCTTCGACACCCGGGTCACCAAGCTCCGCCACCTGCCGAAGGCCGCGTCCAGCCGGGCAGCCCGGCTGATCACCCGTCGCGGCTTCCGCCTGGTCTCGCGTCCCACGGGCTTCGTGGTGACCGACATCCAAGGCGACCTCGTCGACGGCGAGACCGAGCGCGCCACCGCCTGGGGACGGCTGCTGGCCCTGGAGACCCGTCACCGCCTCGCCCCCGTTCCGACATCCTGAGAGGACCGCGTCATGCGCCATCTGCTCATCCTGGGCGCCGGCACCGCCGGCACCATGATCGCCAACCGGATGCGGCGTCTGCTCGACCCGCACCAGTGGCAGGTGACCGTCGTCGACCGCGACGACGACCACCACTACCAGCCTGGCTACCTCTTCGTGCCCTTCGCGATGATGTCGCCCCACGACGTCGTGCGCTCCCGCCACGCCCAGCTGCACGACGGGGTGCACTTCATCACCGGCGAGGTGTCCCTCGTCGACCATGCCGACGACGTGGTGGTCCTCGCCGACGGCACACGGCTGCCCTACGACCAGCTCGTGATCGCCTCGGGGACCACCCCCCGCCCCGACCAGACCCCTGGCACCACCGGTGCCCTCTGGCGCGACAAGGTCCATGAGTTCTACACCCTCGAGGGCGCGGTCGCGCTACGCGCGGCACTCGAGCACTTCACGCACGGCCGGCTCGTGGTGCACGTCACGGAGATGCCGATCAAGTGCCCGGTCGCGCCGCTGGAGCTCACCCTGCTCGCCGAGGCGATGCTCCGCCGCCGCGGACAGCGCGACCAGGTCGAGATCGTCTACGTCACCCCTCTGCCCGGGGCCTTCACCAAGCCGGTCGCGTCCGCGAGGCTCGGGCACCTGCTGGAGGACCGCAAGATCCTCGTCGAGACCGACTTCATGGTCGAGTCCATCGACAACGAACGGCAGTGCCTGGTGTCCTACGACGAGCGCGAGGTCCCCTTCGACCTGCTCGTGACCGTCCCCCTCAACATGGGCGCCGACTTCGTGGCCCGCTCAGGGCTGGGGGACGAGCTCAACTACGTGCCCGTGGATCGGGGGACGTTCCTCGCCACGGGCCACGACAACATCTTCGCCGTCGGGGACGCCGGTGACATCCCGACCTCGAAGGCGGGCTCGGTGGCGCACTACTCGGTCGACGTGTTCGTCGACAACTTCCTCGACCACGTCGAGGGCAGGCCGCTGACGCACCACTTCGACGGCCACGCCAACTGCTTCGTCGAGAGCGGCGACGGCAAGGCGCTGCTGATCGACTTCAACTACGACGTCGAGCCGCTGCCCGGCAAGTTCCCCGTCCCCGTCCTCGGTCCGATGACCCTCCTGGAGGAGACCCGGGCCAACCACGCGGGCAAGACCGCCTTCTCCTGGGTCTACTGGAACCTCCTCCTGCCCGGTCGGCTGCCGATGCCCACCGACATGTCGATGGCCGGCAAGCACCTCCCGCCTCCTGCCCACCACACCGAGCCGGGCGCCACGTTCCCGGAGAAGGAGCATCTGCCATGAGCACCACGACCATCGACGGTCGCACCGTCCACGTCGACCAGGAGGGCTTCTTGACCGAGCCTGCGGAGTGGGACGAGGACATGGCCCGCGCCTTGTCGGCCCTCCTGGGCATCGAGCTCGACGAGCGGCACTGGAGGATCCTGCAGTTCCTGCGGGCCGACCACGCCTCGACCGGCGAGACCCCGACCCTGCGCCGGGTCAGCACCTCGTTGCAGGTGCCCATGAAGGAGCTCTTCCAGCTCTTCCCCACCAAGCCCGCCAAGAAGATGGCCTACGTCGCCGGGCTCCCGAAGCCCCGCGGCTGCGTCTAGGAGCCCGAGATGACCACCACCGACACCACCCCGACCATGCCCGACTTCGGAGCACCGGCCACCGATCGCACCCTCGCGATCATCTGCTCCAAGGGGAGCCTGGACATGGCCTACCCCGGCCTCGTCCTCGCCAACGCCGCCCTTGGTGAGGGCGTGACCGTGCACCTGTTCTTCACCTTCTGGGGCTTCGACATGATCAACAAGCGCACCATGGCCGACCTGAAGTTCACCCCCGTCGGCAACCCGGCCACGCACCTGCCGACCGCCATCAGCGGAATGCCCGGCATGACCGCCATGGCGACCCACCAGATGCGCAGGACGATCGCCGAGCTGGACATCCCCGAGGTCCCGGAGTTCCTCCAGCAGATCGTGGACTCCGGCGGGCACCTGTGGGCTTGCCGGATGTCGGCGGACATGCAGCACCTGGGCGTCGACGACCTCTTCGACGGGGTCGAGGACATCATCAGCGCCAGCGACTTCATCGAGAAGACCGACGGCGCCCAGCTCCTCTTCATCTGAGTCCCCCACCACGAGAGGCACGCGACCATGAGCACCATCAAGCAGCAAGGCGGCCGCCTGGCCGCCCTCACGCCGTACGACTGCTGGGCCCTGCTGCAGGACGTCAAGATCGGTCGCCTGGCCTGGTCACGTCCCCAGGGACCGGCCGTGGTGCCGGTCAACCTGAGCCTCGTGGACGGCGCCCTGTGGTTGCGCACCAGCCTGAGCTCCGAGCTGGTCCGTGATGCCCTCGACCGAGCCGTCGCGATCCAGGTCGACGAGATCGACGAGGTGACCCGCTCCGGCTGGAGCGTGCTCGTCCTCGGCACCGCCGAGCTCGTGACGGGCGAGGACGTGCCCGAGCACCTGCACGTCCTCGACGTCTGGCCCACGGGCCCGCGCGTCGCCTACGTGCAGGTCTCCCCCACCCAGGTGACGGGTCGCCGGCTCGGCGCCCCCGCCCACCCCTGACCGAGAGAAGAGGCACTCCCATGCTCGTCCGCGAGGCCATGAGCGGCACCCCGACCACCGTCACCCCCGACACCCGGATCAAGGCGGCCCTGACACTGCTCGCCGAGCACCGCCTCACCGCCCTGCCCGTGGTCGACGGCCACGGTCACCTCCAGGGCATGGTCAGCGAGGCCGACCTGATCCGCGAGTCCCTCACCCGGGACCCACGCCTCCACGAGATCCCGGACGCAGGCGAGCGGATGGCGCTGCCGCAAGCCGTCCACGAGGTCTACACACCCCACGCGATCAGCGTGCGTCCGGATGACGACCTGGCGGACGCCGTCGAGCTCATGACGTCCACGAGCATCAAGAGCCTGCCGGTCGTCGACGAGCGCGGACGCGTCGTCGCGGTCGTCAGCCGCAGCGACGTCGTGCGCATCCTGGCGCGCGCCGACAGCGCGATCGAGGCGGAGGTCACCGCGATGATGCACGATCTCGGGCACGACGGCTGGCTCGTCGACGTCGAGGCGGGCATCGTCCGCGTCGAGGGTCCCTCGGGCACCAGCGAGGAGGCCCTCGCGGCCCTGGCCGCACGTGCGGTGTCGGGCGTGGTGGACGTCCGCATCGGCTGAGCTCCCTGGCCACGGAGGCCAGCAGGACCATCGGCCCCGGGGCCCGGGGACCAACGCCCCTGATCGTCAGGGATGCCCACCGCGAGGCTGAGGAACGACAGTCGAGCCGATGCCACACCCAGGAGTCCCCATGAGCACCGAGCACGTCCCCCCAGACAGCATCGTCGTCGGCATCGACGGCTCCGCCCCCTCGGACGCCGCGCTCGACTGGGCGGCGTCGGAGGCGGTCCTGTCCCGACGCCCGCTGGTCATCTCGCATGCCGCTCCCTTCCCGGCCGCCTCCGGGTCGGCCTGGCTCGGCACGATGGGCATCGACCCCGCGCTCGTCCATGCACAGCTGCGCGCCGAGTCCCGCGACCTGCTCGACGCGGCCACGGCGCGTGTCACCGCGGCGCACCCGGACCTCGTCGTGCACGTCTCCATGCGGCTGGCAGACCCACGCCAGGCGCTGCTCGACCTCGCCACCGAGGCCCACCTCGTCGTGGTGGGGTCCCGCGGTCTCGGCCCGATGCGCAGCTTCCTGCTCGGCTCGGTCAGCCTCGCCCTGACGAAGCACTCCTCCTGCCCGGTCGTCGTCGTGCGCACGCGGGCGACGGCGCCGGTCCCCGGTGGCGTGCTCGTGGCGCTCGAGAAGGGCGATGTCGGTGTCCTGGAGCTCGCCTTCGAGGTCGCCTCCGCGCGCTCGCTGCCCGTGACCGTCCTCCACTGCTTCTGGGACGTCGTGACGGTGTCGCAGGGCGCCGTGGACGTGCCCGACGACGAACCCGGGGTCGAGGCGGAGCGCCAGCTCCTCACCACAGCCGTGGCTCCGCTGCGCGAGAAGTACGCCGACGTGCCGGTGCACCTGCAGCTCACGCGCGGCTTCGTCGACGCACGCCTGATCAGCGCCTCGGCCACCGCGGACCTGATCGTCGTCGGTCACCAGGCCAAGCCGTTCCTCGACGAGGTGATCTACGGCTCGGTCACCCCGGTCATCGTCGAACACGCCGCGTGCTCGGTCGCCGTGGTGCCCCAGAGCGACAGGACCCGGACCCATGTCACCGCTCACTGAGGTCGCCAGCACCTACGTCTTCGCGTTCGCCGACGGAAACAAGGACCTCAAGGACCTCCTGGGGGGCAAGGGCGCCAACCTCGCCGAGATGACGCGGCTGGGGCTCCCGGTGCCCCCCGGGTTCACGATCACCACCGAGGCCTGTCGCGCCTACCTCGCCGGCGGCGTGGAGCCGGCGGAGCTCGACGCCGAGATCAGCCGGCACCTCAGCCTGCTCGAGGAGGCCATGGGCCGCACGCTCGGCGACGCTCACGACCCGCTCCTGGTGTCAGTCCGGTCGGGCGCCAAGTTCTCCATGCCGGGGATGATGGAGACGGTCCTCGACATCGGGCTCACCGACGCCTCCGTCGTCGGGCTCGCCCGTCAGCACGGCACCGATCGCTTCGCCCTCGACTCCTACCGGCGGTTGCTCCAGATGTTCGGCGCGACCGTGCTGGGCATCGATGCCTCCGTCTTCGCCTCGGCCCTCGACGCGGTCAAGGCCGAGCGGGGCGCGACGCTCGACCTCGAGCTGGACGTCGACGACCTGCGTGAGCTCGTCGCCACCTTCCAGGCGCTCATCCGTGAGCACACCGGGCGTGACTTCCCGCACGACCCGCGCGAGCAGCTGCGGTTGGCCGTCCGCGCGGTCTTCGGCTCGTGGCACACCGACCGCGCCGCGCTCTACCGCCGCCAGGAGGGCATCCCCGAGGACCTCGGCACCGCGGTCAACGTGCAGGCGATGGTCTTCGGCAACCGCGGCATGACCTCGGGCTCCGGTGTCTGCTTCACGCGCGACCCGGCCTCGGGGCGCCGTGGTGCCTACGGCGACTACCTCCAGAACGCCCAGGGTGAGGACGTGGTCGCCGGGATCCGCAACACCGTGCCGCTGGCCGACCTCGCCGGGATCGACCCGCCGGCGTACGACGCACTGCTGGGCCACCTGGCCACCCTCGAGCACCACTACGCCGACCTCTGCGACGTCGAGTTCACGATCGAGGAGAACACCCTGTGGATGCTCCAGACCCGCGTGGGGAAGCGCACTCCAGAAGCCGCGTTCCGGATCGCCGCGACCATGCTCGGCGAGGGCCTCATCGATGCCGACGAGGCGCTCC
>NZ_JANNML010000028.1:0-28022 GCF_031397825.1 Nocardioides sp. | reverse complement strand
CAAGATCGCCCACGGCCTGCGCCAGGCGGCGTACGACGGTTGGGCGTCGAAGAAGTTCCTCGCCGAGCAGTACATGCTGATCGGGATCCACGACAAGGAGACCGGGAAGACGTACCACATCTGTGGCGGCTTCCCGAGTGCCTCCGGCAAGACCAACCTGGCCATGATGCTGGCCCCCGACGCCCTCGGGGAGCGCTACCACGTCTCCTTCTACGGCGACGACATCGCCTGGCTCTGGGTCGATGAGACCGACGGCAAGCTCTACGGGATGAACCCGGAGTACGGCGTCTTCGGCGTCGCGAAGGACACCAACGAGGTCACCAACCCGACCGCCCTGCACTCGGTCGACGCGGGCACCGGCACGATCTTCACGAACATCGCCTACAACCCGAAGACCCAGGAGGTCTGGTGGGAGGGCAAGACGCCCGAGGCACCGGCCGACACCGACGGGTGGCTGGACTGGATGGGCGCCCCGATCGCGGACCGCAAGGACGACGACACCTCGCCGTGGGCGCACCCGAACAGCCGCTTCACCACCACGCTCGACAACGTGCCCAACATCGCGCCCGACTACAACGCCGCCAAGGGCGTCCCGATCGACGCGATCATCTTCGGTGGCCGCACCCGCGACCGCGAGCCGCTGATCCGGGCGATCACCGACCTCGCCGAGGGCGTCTACGACGGTCTGACGCTCGGCGCCGAGGCCACGGCCGCCGCCGAGGGCGTCGAGGGCCAGCTGCGCTACGACCCCATGTCCAACCGGCCCTTCATGGCCTACGGCGAGGGCGACTACGCCGCGCACTACCTCAAGATCGTCGGCGCCGCGAAGGAGCAGCCGATCTTCGCGCACGTCAACTGGTTCCAGCGCGACCCGGAGGACGGTCACTTCCTGTGGCACGGCTACCGCGACAACCTGCGCCCGCTGCTGTGGCTGCTGCAGCTCAAGAACGGCGAGGTCAAGGGCCGCCAGACCCCGGTCGGCATCATCCCCACCGAGGACGAGCTGGTCCTGGACGGCATGGCGACCAAGCCCGAGGACCTCGAGAAGCTCCTGACGATCGACGTGGAGCGCTGGAAGCAGGAGATGGGCTTCCGCGAGGAGCACCTCAAGCAGTTCGACCGGCTGCCCGAGGAGATCTGGGAGGCGCACCGCCGCGTCGCCGCCGCCCTGGAGGCCGAGGAGGACTGAGTCCTCGCCGCTGACCCACCGTCGGCCCAGCGCTGACACCGCACGACCGCAGCGGTCCCGTCCAGGTCTGACCTGGGCGGGACCGATGTGCTGTGTGGGAGCATGACGGCGGGACACGGGGCAGGCTGAACAGGGAGGTTGGGGTGGTGGCGAGCTACGGCCCGGACGAGCGCGCCCTCTTCGAGAGTGCCGCCGCCCGCCTCTTCGAGACCGTCGTCGCCCTCGGCGGCATCCCGACCACCGACCCGCGCATCGCCCCCGACTCCGAGCAGCGACCGGCCTTCGACCTGCTCGTCGAGCTCGGCCTGGTGCTGCTCGACAAGGAGACCGACACCTGGGTCCCCGAGGACCCCAGCAGCGTGCAGTCGCGCGTCGTCTCCCCGCTGAGCCAGGAGGGTGCGCGGCTGCTCGACGAGTCCTCCCACTGGGCCCGCGTCTTCGGTGGCCTCACCCAGACCTGGCGCCGCTCGCCGATGTCGGCCGTGCGCGGGCCGTTCACCCACATCCACGACGAGGCGATCGGACCCTTCCTCACCGGCCTGGTCTCCGAGTGCGAGGAGGAGCTGCTCACCGCGCAGCCCCAGACCGGCCGCGACGCACAGTCGCTCGCCGCCGCCGCCCTGCGTGACACGCAGATGCTCGAGCGCGGCACCAAGATGCGCACGCTCTACCAGCACAGCGCGCGGCGCAGCTCCGTCACGCACAAGTACGTCGCCGCCGTCACCGCCCGTGGCGCGGAGGTGCGCACGCTGGACGAGTTCTTCAACCGGATGCTGGTCTTCGACCGCCGCATCGCGGTCATCCCGGGGCGCGACGACCTCCGGGTGGCGATCGCGATCCGCGAGCCGTCGGTGGTCGCCTACCTGGTCGACATCTTCGAGCGCACCTGGGAGCGGGCCCGCCCCTTCACCAACCGCGACACGACGATGATGAAGGGCATCGCCGCCGAGCAGCGCGCGATGACGATCCGGATGCTGATCGAGGGCCACTCCGACCCGGTGAGCGCCAAGCGCCTCGGGGTCAGCCCGCGCACCTACGCCGGCTACGTGGCGGACCTCAAGGACGAGTACGAGGCCGAGACCCGTTTCCAGCTGGGCTACACCATGGGTCAGCAGGGCGTTTCGGGCACCGAGGAGACCCAGGAGACCGACTGACGCCACGGAGCCGCCGCACCGGAGGGGCGATGCCTCCGGGGGTCTGGTCGCACGGTGCGTCCTCGTGTTGAAATGCAGCGAGGGCGGTGACTCGAGTCTGGATCGAGTCACCGCCCTCACTCATCGTGGAGACCGGCCGGGGGGTGGCGCTGGGACCCAACAAGTGGGGGGAAAGTTGGGTCCGGGTCTCACGTGTGTGGCGAACCGGGGGGAGCTACCTGGTGGAGACCTTGCAGTAGCCGCCGCAGCCCCAGCTGCTGTCCTTGGCGTGCGCGGGGGCGGAGACCCCGAGGAGACCGAGCGAGATGGCCGTCGCAGCGACCGTGATGCCAACCTTGCGAGCAATGTTCATGGGAGTCCCACCTTCTCTGAATGGGCCCACGGAATGGCCCGTGCTCCGAGTCTGGTCGGTGGGTGCCGACGGGTGACAGCGATCGGTTGCCTCAGAAATGTGCATTGCAGAATCCTGCAGTGCACAGATCTGCACTGCAGTGACCCCATCCCCCACGTGGGGGAGGTGGGCGGGAGAATTTGTGAAGTTGGGAGGGAGCGGTGTGCGGTCGTCAGCGGTGCGAAGAGCCCGGCACCCTTCGTCGTGCGACGAAAGGTACCGGACGCTTGGCGGAGGCGGCGGGATTTGAACCCGCGAGAGGTTTTATCCTCAACCCGCTTAGCAGGCGGGCGCCATCGACCGGACTAGGCGACGCCTCCTCCACTTCCAGGCACGCGGCCTGGAGCAGCCCGCACAGGCTACAAGGACCGGCCGCCGGAGGACCAATCACCCCTCCTGCTGACCGGCACCCGGCTCGACCGGCTCAGATCGGGCGCAGCCCGAGGCCGCGGTCGATGTGGTCCTGGAGCTCGCGCACGAACTGCTCGCGGTCGACGGCGAGGGCCTCGACCGGGACGGTCGTCGTGCGCCCGCCGCTCAGTCGCAGCACGACGCACGGGATGTCGCGCGGGCTCGCGGTGACGACGTCCTCGACCTCGCTCCAGGCGGCCTGCTTGACGCCGGCGCCGCGGATCATCTTGACCTCGTAGCCCTCGGCGCCGAGCCGGACGACGTAGGCCTTGGAGCGCAGCCACGAGCCCAGCCCGAACAGGCCGACCAGCCCCACGACGAGCAGCACCACCAGGACGTCGGGGGGCAGGGAGTCGGTGACCGCCACGAACCCGGTGAAGCCGAAGACCACGAGGGCGAACACCAGCAGGTAGGCCCCGACGAACCGGGCGACGAAGGGTCGGGAGAGCCGATAGTCGGACGTCTCGGGCGAGGTCATGGAGACGATTGAACACAACGCGCCAATCCGGTCGTCACCCGGTCTTGTCGTGGCCCGCTCCAACCGCCATGCTCGAGGTCCCACCCGACCCTCGACCGGATGCCGGGCCACCCGGGAGGTTGCCGTGACCGTCGTGACGCCAGGACTCAGCGCCGCCCTCCGCAGCCTCGACGCTGCCCTCGAGGTCCCGCGCTCCGACGGGGTCGCCCTCGGCAACTGGCGCTGGGTCGTGCGCCAGCGGATCAGCCTCGTGCGCGACGCGCTGATCGGCGAGAGCACCGACCCCGACGACGGCTGGCTGGCCGCGCGCGGGGGCACGGCCTTCCGCGAGCGCAACCAGCTCCTGGGCCGGCTCGGCGCGCTCGGTCCGAGCGTCCTGGAGAACGCCGACGTCGAGCGCGTGCGCGACGACGTCAAGCGCCTCCTGGTCGACATCAGCCGCCACGTGCAGCGCCTCCACGACATCGCCTACGACGACGTGGAGATGGAGCTCGGCGGCTCGGAGTGAGGTCGCACTAGACTCCTGCGTCGTACGTCTGCGGACGTGCACGGAGGGGTGCCGGAGCGGCCGATCGGAACCGCCTTGAAAGCGGTCGTAGGGAGACCTACCGCGGGTTCGAATCCCGCCCCCTCTGCCAGGCCCGTGGGGCACGATGGCGCCATGGACGACTCGGGACGCCACGACGCCACCGCCTCCGCGTCCCCGCGCGCGGGCGCCCACCCGGCTGCCGCCTCCAACCTGCGGTTCGGGCTCGTGTGCCTGGTCGTCGTGCTGCTGGTGATGGTGATCGTCAACGCCGTGCAGAGCGGCGCGTGGGTGCGGCTGCTGGTGCAGCTGGTCGGGCTCGGTTGCCTCGTGGTCGCCGGCCTGGTCGGGACCCGCGCCGGCGCGGGCTCTCCGTACGCCGACGGGCGCGGCGTCACGCGGGAGAGCGCCACGGACGCGCAGGTCCTGCGGAGGCGCCTGGCCCTGCTCGGGCTCGTCCTGGTGCTGGTGGCGACCGGGCTGTTCCTGCTCCAGGTGGGCTGACCGCTCCGACGGTGTCAGCCGGCGGGGGTGATCTCCACGAGGACGGTGCCCTCCTGGACGACGTCGCCCGGGCCGACCTTGACGGCGCGGATGGTGCCGGCGACCTCGACGAGGACCGGGATCTCCATCTTCATCGACTCGAGCAGCATCACGCTGTCGCCGGGGGCCACGGTGTCGCCGACTGCGACGGAGGTGGACAGCACGTTGGCCACCATCTCGGCGAGGATCTCGGTCACCTGTTCACGGGCCATGTCAGGGACGCTAGTCGTTACCGAGCGGTACGGAGAACCGACCGGGCCTCAGAGCAGCGCGCTGGTCCGCGCAGGCTCGGGCCGCCCGGCGGCGGCCTCCTCGGCGCGTCGGCTGCGGCTGCCCCGGGAGCCGGTGAGCGCGAGGTCGATGCGGATGACGACCAGCGCGATCAGCAGGCCGACGACGAGCCCGTAGAGCACCGACAAGCCGCTCTCGCTCAGCGCGATCGCCGGGTTGGCCAGCGAGTTGGCGACCGCCGAGGTGGCCGCGACGCCGAACGCGCAGACCCACCAGCCCTGGCGACGCCGGGCCCGCATGTGGCAGCCCCACGCCAGCGCGGGGATGCCGAGGACGGTCTCGATGGGGCGCGGGAAGGCACCCAGGTTGGCGCGGCTCCAGCGCACCAGGTCGAGCAGCGACTCGACCAGCCCGGAGGCGCCGTAGCGGCGCAGCAGCTCGGCGTAGAGCAGCGTGACGGCCAGGACCACCATGCCGACCACGACGATCACGAGGCCGCGCCGACCCAGGCCGTGGAAGCCGGCGCCGAGCCGGAAGACCACGAGCAGGGCGCCCACGAGGGACAGCCCGAAGGTGGCGTACTCGAAGCGCACGACGGTGATCGCCGGCTCGAAGCCCACGGTCGCCAGCGCGCCCACCCCGGCGATCAGCATCGCGATGAGGCACTCACGCACCGCGTGGACGAAGCGCACCGCGGGGACGGTGGCCATCACCGCGAGCACCGCAGCGACCACGCAGGTCATCACCGCCGCGCCGGTGCGCAGCGAGTCGTCGTCGGTCACGAGCGTGACGACCCCTAGCACGATCGCGAGGGTGCCGAAGACGACCGGACGACCACCGGTGCGCGCGGCCAGCGCCCAGGCGTAGGTGCTGGCGACGACCACCGAGCCGGTGCCGGGCAGCCAGTCGGGTCCGATCGGGACGATCCCGCAGACCAGCGCGACCAGGCCGGCACCGACCAGCACCAGGAACGACACCACCGGTGTGCGACCTCGTCCGAGCGCGGTCACAGCCCTCCGCCGGGCGGTGGGCGGCTTGTCCTCGCGGCGACGAGCGGCAGTCCTGGACACGAGGAGCCAGGCTACAGACGGCGGTTGGCCAACGAGGGGTTGGTACGACGGGCCGCGTCGAGCGCGGACCGCTCCAGGGTGGCGCCCATCACCGTCGCGTCGTCCCCGGCCTCGGCGAGCACGTCGCCCATCGGGTCCACGACGAGCGAGTGGCCGGAGTAGCGCGGCCCGGGCTGCCCCGCGGCGACCACGAACACCGTGTTCTCGATGGCCCGTGCCCGCACCAGCGTGCGCCAGTGGTCGACCTTGCGCGGCCCCGCGACCCAGGCTGCGGGGATCACCAGCACCTCGGCGCCCCGGTCGACCAGCGCGCGTGCCATCTCGGGGAAGCGGAGGTCGTAGCAGGTCATCAGGCCCACCTGGAACCCTCCGACCTCGACCACGGTCGGCACGACCTCGCCGGCCAGCAGCCGGTCGGACTCGCGGTAGCCGAACGAGTCGTAGAGGTGGACCTTGCGGTAGGAGGCGTCCACCGCGCCGCGCACGAGCAGCGTGTTCCACGGCCGCGTGGGGTCGTCGCTGGCCTCGAACATCCCGGCCACGACGGTCGTCGCGCGCTCCCGCGCGACCCGCGCCAGCTCGGAGCCGAACGGCCCGTCCAGCCCCTCGGCGTACGCCGCGACGTCGGAGCCGGCCTCGCCGAAGTCGCGGGCGAAGGCCTCGGGCAGGACCACCAGGTCGCTGCCGGTGGGGACCAGCGCCTCGAGCCGGGCACTGTTGTCGGCCGGGTCGAGGCCGGAGGCCTCCTGCACGAGGCTGACCTGGAGCGTGGGGGACGTCACCGGGCCCAGCCTGCCACGGTGCGGCGCGACCGGGGCAGACGGTGCGACACTCGCCGGGTGGAGATCGACGTCGGCCTCAGCTCCTTCAGCGCCGTGGTGCTCGCCGGTGGGCGGGCAGCCCGCCTCGGCGGCGTGGACAAGGCCTCGGTCGAGCTCGGCGGCCGCACGCTGCTCGCGCGCGCCATCGACGCGGTCATGGACGCCACCGAGGTGGTCGTGGTCGGCGCGTCCGTGCCGACCGAGCGGCCGGTGACGTTCACCGTCGAGAGCCCGCAGTACGGCGGTCCCGTCGCCGCCCTGCTCACCGGGCGCGACGCGCTGCTGCACCCGACGCCATGGCTGGGCGTCCTCGCCGTCGACATGCCGCGGGTGGGTCCGCTGACCTTCCGCCGCCTGCTCGAGGCGACGCGTGGCCACGACGGGGCCGCCCTCGTGGACCCGGACGGACGGCGGCAGCTCGCGATGGTGCTCGACGTGGCCCGGCTCGACGCCGTGCGGCCCGACCACGAGGCCCAGCACGACATGCCCCTGCACCGGCTGCTCGCGCAGCTGTCGCTCGCCGAGGTCGCAGCCGACAGCGACGAGCACCGCGACGTCGACACCTGGACGGACCTGCGCGACCTCGCGGAGTGAGCCCCCTCGGGGGCGATCTGAGCGCTGGGGGTTGCGGCAGGCACCGCATGCGAGCAGATTGGTCGTCGTGAACCTGCACGACTGGATCGACGAGCTCTGCGACGTCCTCGACCTCGAGGCCGAGGTCGACGAGGGGCTCCTCAACGACCTGAGCCGGATCGCGATGGACAACGTCGAGCGCAGCGCCGGACCCGTCACGGCCTACCTCCTCGGCTTCGCGGCCGGGTCTCGCGAGGCCGATCCCGAGACGGTCGAGAAGCTCGCCGCGATGGCGCAGGGCCTGGCCGAGGGCTGGGACCGCCCGGCCGGCTTCCGCGACCCTCTCGACATCGACGCGCCGGTCCCCGACGACAGCGGCGTCGACCACACCGGCGACGCGCTCGACGACTGACCCCCCGCCCTGACCTGGGGCACACTGGCCCCCATGCGTGCCGTGATCGCCACCGCAGCCGGTGGCCCCGAGGTCCTGTCCGTCCACGACGTCCCCGACGTGGAGCCCGGGCCCGGCGAGGTCGCCATCGCGGTCGTCGCGACCGCGATCAACCGCGCCGACCTGCTCCAGCGCCAGGGCTTCTACCCACCGCCGCCCGGCGCCTCCGACGTGATCGGCCTGGAGTGCAGCGGCACGATCGCCGCCGTCGGCGAAGGCGTGGAGCAGTGGTCGGTCGGCGACGAGGTGTGCGCGCTGCTGGCGGGAGGCGGCTACGCGTCACGGGTCGTCGTACCAGCCGGACAGGTGATGCCCGTGCCCGACGGGGTCGACCTGGTGACCGCCGCGGCGCTGCCCGAGGTGGCGGCGACGGTGTGGTCCAACGTCTTCATGGTCGCCGGCCTCAAGCCCCACGAGGCCTTCCTCGTGCACGGCGGCGCCGGCGGCATCGGCACCTTCGCGATCCAGCTGGCCTCGGCCCTGGGGGCGCGGGTGTTCACGACGGGCGGCACGGCCGACAAGCTCGCGTTCTGCGCGTCGCTGGGCGCCGACGTGACGATCAACTACCGCGACGAGGACTTCGTGGAGGTCGTGAAGGCGTGCACCGACGGCGCCGGGGTCGACGTGATCCTGGACAACATGGGCGCGAAGTACCTCCAGCGCAACGTCGACGCCCTGGCCACCGAGGGCCGGCTGGTCATCATCGGCATGCAGGGCGGCAGCAAGGGCGAGCTCGACATCAACGCGCTGCTGCGCAAGCGCGGGGCGGTCATCGCGACCTCGCTGCGCTCGCGGCCGAGCGACGAGAAGGCCGCGATCTGCGCGTCGCTGGTCGAGCTGGTGTGGCCGCTGGTGGCTGAGGGCCTGGTGCAGCCGATCGTGCACGGCACCATGTCGCTCGAGGACGTGGTCGCCGCCCACGAGCTGATGGAGTCGGGTGAGCACACCGGCAAGATCGTGCTGACCGTCTGACGCATAGGGTGGCGGACATGAGCGAGCAGCCCGACGAGCAGGAGCAGCAGGTCGTCATCATCGGCCCCGACGGCAAGCCGATCGGGACCCTGCCGGCCTCGGCGCTGCAGCAGGCCCCCGACGGAGAGGGTGGTGACGAGGACGGCGAGGGCGAGCGCGCGCTCACCGACCTGGTCGAGCAGCCCGCCAAGGTGATGCGGATCGGCAGCATGATCCGCCAGCTCCTCGAGGAGGTGAAGGCCGCGCCCCTCGACGAGGCCAGCCGCGTGCGCCTCAAGGAGATCCACCAGGCCTCCATCAAGGAGCTCGAGCAGGGCCTCGCGCCCGAGCTGATCGAGGAGCTCGACCGGCTCACCCTGCCCTTCAGCGGTGACGAGGTCCCCTCCGAGGGCGAGCTGCGGATCGCCCAGGCCCAGCTGGTCGGCTGGCTCGAGGGGCTCTTCCACGGCATCCAGACCGCGATCTACGCCCAGCAGATGGCGGCGCGGGCACAGTTCGAGCAGATGCGACGGGGC
Source organism: Nocardioides sp. (assembly GCF_031397825.1). GTDB lineage: Bacteria > Actinomycetota > Actinomycetes > Propionibacteriales > Nocardioidaceae > Nocardioides. The sequence goes on along the minus strand of NZ_JANNML010000028.1, from coordinate 18,697 downwards.
CTGCCGCCCGGGATGGGTGGCGCGCCCCAGGCCGACGCCGGGATGCCGTCGCCTGCCGATGACGACGGTCGGCCTGGGTCGTCGAGCGGGATGTACCTGTAGGACGCTCGGCCATAGCGGCTCACGGGTCCCGTCGCGCTCGGCCAGCCGTGACTGCTAGCGCCCGCTGCCGACCAGCAGCCGCCTCAGCACGAGGACGACCAGGCCCAGCCCGAGGACGCCGCCGGCGACCCACGGCCACACGAGACCGTCGTCGACTTCCACGCCGACCACGTCGCCGTCGGTGACCGCCCCGGCGTCGGCGGGCCCAGCGACGACTGGGTCGTCGGCGGCAGCCGGCTCGGGCGCACCGAGGATGCGCTCGGCCTCGCCCTGGGTGACGCCGAAGCCGAGGCAGAGGTTGCCGGCGTACGGCGAGCGGGAGCCGTCCACGAGGAAGAGCCGCCGCTCGCCGACCACGACACCCTCGAGCCCGCACGACGCCCCGCTCGCGGACGAGAGCACCTCGGCAGTCCCACCCGGCTCACCCTTGAGGACCTCGAGGACCTCGACGTCGTAGGTCGCCACGCCACGCTCGATCGAACGGTCGAGGACCTCCGCGACGAAGACGGCGTCGGCGCGCGCGAGGGCGCCACGATCGCCCTCCATCGCGCAGGAGCACGCGTGCGCCGGGGCGCCGACGAGGACGAGGCCGGCCGAGGCGAGCAGTGCGACGAGCAGGGCGACGAGCAGGGCGGTGAGGGCGCGGCGGAGCGAGGTCATGTGCGGTGGGACGCCACGACGCCGCAGGTCGTTCCCGAGCCTGGCGTCAGCGGCGGGCGTTGAGCCGGCCGACGAGGATCAGCCCGAGGAAGCCGACGAGCACGAGCGCGAGGCCGGGAGCCGCTGCGCGGCTCAGCGAGGTGGGCGCGCTCGTGTCGGCGTCGGTGAGGACGGCGGGCTCGGGGGCCGGCGCGGGGGTGGCGGAGCGCCCCTTGCCCAGCACGCCCTGGACCTCCGCGATCAGGGCGGAGGTCGCCGCCCGGGTGCCGGAGCAGCCGTCGTCGGCCCAGGCGCCCTCGACCGTGCTGTCGGAGGCCACGACGAAGACGTAGCGGGAGTCGACCTGGAGCTGACCCAGGCCGCACGTCGCCTGGGTGCGCTGGGTGGTCAGGACGGTCTGGTCGACGTCGTCGATCTGGCCCTTGTAGACCCGGTCGAGCACGACCTCGTTGGTGATGCTGACGACCGCGTCGGCCCCCGTGCCCTCCGAGCGGGTCGAGGAGGCGACCGTCCCGGTGAAGACGGCGTCGGCGTCCTTGATGCGCTCCATCAACGAGTCGGCACCGGCCCCGGCGGCCTGCGCGCAGGTGCAGGCCTGGGCGGGTGCGGCACCGAGCGCGACCAGACCACCGACCATCCCGAAGGCCATCACGAGGGCCATCAGGAACGAGGTGAGGAGGCGACGGGCAGCTGCGAGCACGCGCTCATCACAACAGATCGGTGGTGATGGACACCAGTCGGGACACGGCCCCGACCAGCCCGCGTCATCCCTCGGCGAGCCCGAAGAGCCCGGTGAGCACCTGCGCGACACCGTCCTCGTCGTGGTGCGGAGCGACGTGGTGGGCGACAGCGAGGACGTCGGGGTGGGCGTTGGCCATCGCGTAGGCCGTGCCGGCCCAGCCGAGCATCGGCAGGTCGTTGGGCATGTCCCCGAAGGCGACCACGTCGGTCGCGGCGACGCCCAGCTCGTCGCAGAGCAGCGCCAGCGTCGACGCCTTCGTCACCCCCGGTGCGCTGATCTCCAGCAAGGAGGTGGAGGACGACCAGGTGATGACGAGCCGCCCCCCGGTGGCGACCTCGGCCCGCGCCCAGAACTCCTGCGGGTCCAGCTCCTCGTGCCGCGCGAGCAGCTTGAGGGCGGGGCGGTCGAAGAGCTCCTCGACCGGCGCGCGACGGCTGCCGTCGGGCACCAGGTAGCGCTCGAGGAACTCCGGCTCCAGGGAGATCCCGTCGAGGTCCTCCACGGCGTACGTCGTGCCCGGCACCGCCACGCGCAGGGCGCGGCAGACGTCGAGACCCAGGACCGGGTCGATCGGGCGCTCGAGCCGGGCCCGCTCGGCCGCGACGTCCCAGACGACCGCGCCGTTGCTGACCACCGCGAGACCGTGGGAGCCGACGTGCTCGAAGACCTCGGCCGCCCAGCGCAGCGGGCGGCCCGTCACGAAGACGACCGGCACACCGAGGTCCTCCACGGCCCGGAGGACCGACGCGGTGCGCTCGCTGATCGCGCCGTCGGCACCGACGAGGGTGCCGTCGAGGTCGGTGGCGACGAGCCGCGGGGTGCTCATGAGGGCAGCGGCCGGGCCATGACCAGCTCGCCGTCCTCGTTGCTGCCGCGCAGCTCGGTGAAGCCGCACGTGGCCAGGACGCGGACGCTGGCCCGGTTGTCGGGACGCACGCTCGCGCGCAGTCGTACGCCGACGAGGTCGGTCTGCGCGACCAGCGCGCGCAGCGCCTCCGTGGCCACACCAGCGCCACGGACCGCCTCCACGAGTCCGTAGCCGACCTCGGTCTCCCCGTCGACGGGCGGGCCGAAGCAGCCGATGGAGCCGACCGCAAGCATCCCGAGGACCACGTGGCGCGGGCCCCAGGTGTCGCCGTCCTTGACCATGGTCGCCGCGTCCACGTCGTCGCGGCGGGGGTAGTCGGGGTGCCAGCGGTCCTGGTGACGACCGGCCAGCATGTCCGCGGCGTCGGTGCTGCTGATCGGGATCAACCGCAACCGCTCCGAGCTGATCAGGGCCGGCAGCGACGGGACCTGGTCGTCGGCGTCCGGGGTCACCGGAACCAGCGGTCGATCTCGATCGCCGCGCCGTCCTCGTAGACGGACTCGGTGACGGCGTCTGCCACGTCGATGACCTCCTGGACCGACTGGCCCATGGCGACCCCGCGGCCGGCCCACTGGAGCATCTCGATGTCGTTGCGGCCGTCACCGATGGCCAGCACGTCAGCCGAGCCCAGCCCGAGGGCCGAGGCGACATGGCCGAGCCCGGAGGCCTTGGAGACGCCGACCGGGGACAGGTCCAGCCAGGCGGTCCAGCCGACGACGTAGTTGGTTCCGTGCAGCCCCAGCTCCTTCGCCAGCTCGACGAACTGCTCGGCGCTGGCATCGGGGTCGCGGATGATGACACGACTCACCGGACCGGCCACGAGCTCCTCGACGGGGGTGACGATCATGTCACCGGAGAGCTCGCCGTCGGGGAAGGGCGTGCTGACGCGGTAGCCGATGCCGCGCTCCTCGACCGCGACGCGCGCGGTCGGCTGACGGTCGAGGATGAGCTTGACCGCCGGACCGGCGTCGAAGGTCTCCTCGTGGACGACCTCGAGCGGCGGGTAGCGGAAGACCACGGCGCCGTTGCTGGCCACGATCCACAGCCGCTCGGCGTCCTGGCCGCGCAGGTCGAGCAGGTCGGCGATCGGGGTCATGCCGTGCGGGGATCGGCCCGAGGCGAGCACCACGTGGGCACCGGCGTCGAGGGCGCGGTGGATGGCGTCGTACACGGCCGGCTCGACCTGCTCGTAGGTGGAGCCCGCCCCCTCGATCCACTTCAGCAGGGTGCCGTCGATGTCGAGGGCGACGATGCCGGGCTTCCAGTCGTCGGTCACGGGGCGACCGGCTCCAGGACCTCGCGGCCGAGCCACTTCTGCAGGGCCTGCGGCACCTTGACCGAGCCGTCGGCCTGCTGGTGGGTCTCGAGGATGGCCACGATCGCGCGCGGGACGGCGCACAGGGTGCCGTTGAGGGTGGCGACCGCCCGGACCTCGGTGCCGCCGCTGCCGTCGTCGAGGGCGAAGCGGCCGCGGGTGTCGAGGCGCCGGGTCTGGAACTCGGTGCAGTTGGAGGTCGAGGTGAGCTCGCGGTACTTGCCCTGGGTGGGGATCCACGCCTCGCAGTCGAACTTGCGCTGCGCGGACAGGCCGAGGTCGCCGGCCGCGGTGTCGATCACCTGGTAGGCCAGCTCGAGCTTGTCGAGGAACGCCTTCTCGATGTCGAGCAGGCGCTGGTGCTCGGCGTAGGAGTCCTCGAGGGTCGTGTAGACGAACATCTCCACCTTGTCGAACCAGTGCACCCGGATGATCCCCTTGGTGTCCTTGCCGTGCGAGCCTGCCTCCTTGCGGAAGCACGGGCTGAACGCGGCGTAGCGCAGCGGGAAGGTCGCGCCGTCGAGGATCTCGTCGGAGTGGTAGGCGGCCATCGGGACCTCGGAGGTCCCGACGAGGTACATGTCCTGGCCCTCGATGCGGTAGACGTCGTCGGCGGCCTGGCCGAGGAAGCCGGTGCCCTCCATCGCCCGGGGCTTGACCATCGACGGGGCGATGACCTGGGTGAAGCCGTGCTCGCGGGCCGTCTCGTTGGCGAGGTTGATCAGCGCGAACTCCAGCTCGGCGCCGACGCCGGTGAGGAAGTAGAAGCGCGATCCCGACACCTTGGCGCCGCGCTCGAGGTCGATGGCGCCGAGCATCCGGCCCAGCTCGACGTGGTCGCGCGGCTCGAAGTCGAAGGTCGCGGGCGTGCCGACGGTCTCGAGCACGACGAAGTCGTCCTCGCCGCCGGCCGGCACCTCGTCGGCGGCCAAGTTGGGGATCGAGAGCAGCGCCTGCTGCCACTCCTCCTCGGCCACCGCCTGGGCGGCCTCGGCCTCCTTGACCTGGGCGGCGAGGGTCTTGGTCTGGGCGAGCAGCGCCGCCTTCTCGTCACCCTGCGCCTGGGGGATCAGCTTGCCGAGCCTCTTCTGCTCGCTGCGCCTCGCCTCGAAGGTCGCGATGGCCTCCCGGCGGGCCGTGTCGGCCGACAGCGCGTGATCGACCACCTCGTCGGACAGGCCGCGCTTGGCCTGGGCGGCTCGGACGCGGTCTGGGTCTTCACGGAGGATGCGCGGATCGATCATGAGCCCAGGCTATCCGGGCACGATCCGCGCGCTCATCCCAGTTCGTGCGTGCGTGATCGCGTCGCTCATACTGGGCGCCGTGCTCGACCGTTCCCGCGTCCACCTCCTGACCTGGTCCGCCCTGTGCTTCGGCCTCGTCGGGCTGCTGGCGCTCGCCGTGGTCCAGGACTGGTCCCCCCTCGTGTCCTTCGACGACCGCGGTGACACGGTGCGCGGCTGGGCCGTCGACGACCAGGGGCTGCGCTCGTTCCTCCGCGTGGTCGAGGTGGGCTTCGGGACGGTCGCCATGACGGCGTACACCGCTGCTCTGGCGGTCGCGATGTTCGTGAAGGGCTACCGCCGGGCCGCGTTCTTCGCCGCGGGCGTGATGGCCCTGACCTCGGCGTCGACGACGCTGATCAAGCTGGGCGTCGGTCGTGCCCGTCCCGACTGGCAGGAGCCCGAGTGGCTGCTGAGCAACAACGCCTTCCCGTCGGGTCACGCGTCATCGGTCGCCGCGCTCGGCGGCATCGTGCTGGTGCTGGTCTCGATGCTCGTACGCCGCGCCGGTGTCCGCCGCTTCGCCGACCTCACCGTCGGCCTGGTCGTGGTCCTCGTCTGCCTGGACCGGGTGCTGCTCGGGCGGCACTTCCCGTCCGACGTGATCGGCGGGGTGCTCCTCGGGGTCGGTTTCGTGCTGCTCGGCCTGGCGCTCTACAGCCCGCTGCCGCGCAGCCACGCCGAGAAGATCGAGCCGCTCGCGGAGGTCCTGCCGCCCGGACGCAAGCTCGCCGTCGTCCTCAACCCGATCAAGGTGGAGGACGTCGGGCAGTTCCAGTCGATCGTCACCGCCATGGCCGTCGAGGCCGGCTGGCAGGAGCCGTCGTGGCACCTGACGACCGTCGAGGACCCCGGCACCGGCCAGGCCGAGCGGGCCTCGGTCGAGGGCGCGGGCCTGGTCATCGTCTGCGGCGGCGACGGCACCGTTCGCGAGGTCTGCGCGGAGCTCGCCGGCACCGGCATCCCCGTCGGGATCGTGCCCGCCGGCACCGGCAACCTGCTCGCCCGCAACCTCGACATCCCGCTCTACGTGCGCGCCGCGATCGACGTCGCACTCACCGGTCAGGACCGCGCGATCGACATGGTCTCGGTGACCGGGGACGGCATCGAGGACAGCCACTTCATGGTCATGGCCGGCATGGGCTTCGACGCCGCGCTGATGGAGGGCGTCAACGAGGACCTGAAGAAGAAGGTCGGCTGGATCGCCTACGTGCTCTCCGGGCTCAAGTCGCTGATGTTCCCCGCCGTCCGCGTGGACATCTCGATCGACGGCGGCGACTACACCCGCCACCGCGCCCGCACGGTCGTGGTCGGCAACGTCGGCTTCCTCCAGGCCGGCATGCCGCTGCTGCCCGACGCCACCATCGACGACGGCCGGATCGACGTCGTGATCCTGCACCCCCGCACGTTCTTCTCCTGGATCCCCCTGGCCTTCCGGGTGCTCGCCAAGGGGTCGCGAACCGACGACACGATCAACCGGATGACCGGCCAACGGGTCAGCATCAGGGCCGCCACCGACACCCCCCGCCAGCTCGATGGCGACTCGATCGGCTCCGGACGCGAGCTGCACCTGGAGTGCGTCCACGGGCGGCTGCTGGTCCGGGTGCCGCGGTGAGCGACCCGAGCAGCCGCCCCGCACCGGTCGCGGCGTGGCACGCCGTGGCCGAGTCGCGAGACCCGGCCGGGCTCGACGCCCTGCTGGCCGACGACGTCGTCTTCCGCTCGCCCGCGGTGCACACCCCGCAGGAGGGCAAGGCGATCACCACGGCCTACCTGAGTGCCGCGATGGTCGTGCTCGGGCCGGAGCTGACCTACGTCGACGAGTGGTGCTCGCAGGACAGCGCGGTGCTGGAGTTCACCTCGGTCGTCGACGGCATGAGCGTCCACGGCGTCGACATGCTCCGCTGGGGTCCCGACGGTCGGCTGACGTCCTTCACCGTGATGGTGCGGCCGATGAAGGGCCTGCAGGCGCTCGTCGCCGCGATGGGTGCCGAGCTGACGAAGGGCTGACGAAGGGCTGACGAAGGGCTGAACCGACGACTTTCCTCCAGGGAGCGCAGCATCGCCGTCACGACCGTACGGCGAGGGGTCGCGGCCGGCGTACGACTGGCGGGCGCCTGATGTCATCCATGTCCTCCTGACCCTCGCGCTGGCCGGCCTGCCTGACCGCCAGCGCAGAACGCGCCAGTTGATGGCCGATCCGGCGCGGCCGCGGCACCTGCTGACCACCAGCGGACTGGGCTACACGCTCGAGCCCTGCGGGCACACCAGAGAGTCATCCTTTCGGACAAATCCTGGGCCGCGAAGGGCCATGCGAGCACATACCTTCGCCTCTGGTGGGCGGCCCCCTGCGAGTGTCAGGCTCTACGTCTCGACGAAAGGTCCTGCCCGTGATCGGCGCACGCCGCGACCCCCTGCCCTCGCGCTCCGCCAGCGCTGTGGGTCGTCGGCGACCCCTCACGGCGGCGGAGTGGGAGCAGACCAACCGCCTCGGCCTTCTCCTCGTCCATGCCCTCATCGGCCTGATCGCGGGGCTCCTGATCCTTTTCAACGGAACAGCTGCGACCTTCGACCAGTACGGCGACGGGATGCGGCTGCTCACGGGCGGCCTGGCCTTCGTCGGCGGTGCCGTCCTGGCCGCGGGCCTGGCGCTGCGCTCGACCTCCATCGTGACCGAGATGGTCGGTCTCGGCATCCTCGCGCTGTGGGCGCTGACGATGGCGGGCGGCTTCGTGCTGGCCTCGCTCAGCGCCGGCGCGCTGATCATCGACTGGCCCTGGCACGCCTTCTCGGACATGCCGACCGAGCGTCTCTACCCCATCGCGCTCTACATCGGGCTCTTCCTGATGACCTCGCTGCACCTGTGGACCGCCTCGAAGCTGCGGGCACTGGGTCTGGCTGCCCGCCACCGGGGGGCGGGCAACCAGCGGGTCCTGGACCTCCAGGGCAGCGCGCCCCGAGCGGGTCAGCAGCGGGCGGTGTCGGCCCCGGGATCCGCGGCATCGATGGCGAAGCAGCCCTCGCTCAAGGCCTGGAGGGTCGGCGCTCCCGAGGTGGAGACGCTGTCACCGAGGGCCCAGCGGTAGACCTCGTGGTCCACGCCCTCCGGCTCGTCGGGGATGCGGGTCCGCAGCGTGCCGTTCCCGTCGGTCACCAGCGTCATGGTGGTGCTGTCGCCGTCCTCCTGGGCCATCAGCAGGCTCAGCCCGGCTCCCGGGAGGACACCGGCGTGGTGGGGACCGCCCGGGGGTCGTGTGCCGGAGAACTCGCCCCAGCGCGGCCTGGGGCACACGACCGGCCGGCTGGAGTGAGCCAGCCAGGACCTTCCGCCAGACGCTCCCAGTCGTGTGCCGGAGAACGCGCCCGGGCGCTGCCGGCGACACACGACCCGACCAAGCCCGACAGCCGTGCAGCCCGGCAACATCGCGCCGCCTCGACCTCCGCCCGGCAACATCGCGCCGCCTCGACATCCGCCTCTCACCGTCATGTCTGCGGTCATGCTTGGTGAGACGTCGGCGAGGCCGGGAGGTTGTCTCCCTCCCGGTCCGTCGTGGCCGGGCCTAGGCCCTCGCGTTGGAGATCGCCTCGTCCTCCTCGGGCGAGAGCTGCTGCTCGCAGCGCCACCCAGCGATGTTCTTGGCATAGCTGCGGGCCTCGGAGCGGCCGTGGATCGAGCTCAGCACCACACCGTCGCCGACGTCGTCGAGGAGCGCGAGCGACCAGGACAGGTGGCCGCCCATGTCGCCGAAGGCGTCATACCGGACCACGGCGACGTGCCGCAGCGACCCTCGGGCCTCCGCGCGCAGCGCCGCGACCTCCTGGCGCAGGCCGTGGACGTCCTCGGGCAGCGCCTCGGCGCCCATGGCCCGGCGGCGGGCGTTGGTGGTGCGCAGGGTGAGGACGGACAGGGCGACCGCGACGAGCGCGACCACGAGGCTGAGAACGGCGATGAGGACCACGTCTCCGACCCTAAACTCACCCGGGTGACTTCCCCTCGACGCATCGCCTACCAGGGCGAGCCCGGCGCCAACTCCCACCTGGTGTGCCGCCAGCACTACCCCGACTGGGAGGCGCTGGCCTGCGCGTCGTTCGAGGACGTCTTCGCCGCGGTGGAGGGCGGCCCCGGAGTCGGACCCAGCGCCGACCTGGCGATGATCCCGATCGACAACTCGATCGCCGGCCGGGTCGCCGACATCCACCACTTCCTGCCCGACTCAGGGCTCCACATCATCGCCGAGCACTTCCTGAGGATCCGCTTCCACCTGCTCGGGGTGCCCGGGGCGTCCCTGGACCAGGTGACCACCGTGCACAGCCACGTCCACGCGCTCGGCCAGTGCCGCAAGATCATCCGAGAGCACGGCCTGGTGCCACTGATCTCCGGCGACACCGCCGGCGCTGCCCGCGAGGTCGCCGAGGCCGCCGACCCGACCCAGGCCGCGATCTCGCCGCCGCTCGCGGCGGAGATCTACGGCTTGGACGTGCTCGCCGAGGACATCGAGGACGAGGACCACAACACGACCCGCTTCGTGGTGCTGTCGCGTGACTACGTGGAGGCTCCGGTCGGTGCCGGGCCGGTCGTCACGTCGTTCATCTTCAACGTGCGCAACCTCCCCGCGGCGCTCTACAAGGCGCTGGGCGGCTTCGCGACCAACGGGGTCAACATGACCAAGCTGGAGAGCTACATGGTCGGCGGGCACTTCTCCGCCACCCAGTTCCTCGCCGAGGTCGACGGCCACCCGTCCGAGCCGGGGCTGGCGCGCGCGCTCGAGGAGCTCGCCTTCTTCACGACCGACGTCAAGGTCCTCGGCGTCTATCCCGCCGACTCCTTCCGCGCATGAGCGGCTCGCGCGCCGCCGTGCGCCGCCTGGTCGAGACCGGCGCCTTCCAGTGGACGATCATCGCGGTCATCCTGGTCAACTCCGCCGTGATCGGGCTCGAGGTGTCGCCGCGCTGGATGGCGTCGTACGGCGACGCGACGACGACCGTCGGCTGGGTCACGGTGGGCGTCTTCGTCGTGGAGATCTCGCTGCGGCTCTACGCCTACGGCCTCGGCTTCTTCCGGGGGCCGTGGAACGTCTTCGACTTCCTCGTCGTGCTGATCTCGCTGGTGCCCGGCGGCGGGTCCTACGCAGTCTTCCGGGTACTGCGCGTGCTCCGGGTCCTGCGCCTGCTCTCGACCGTGCGGTCGATGCGGCTGGTCGTCGGCGCGCTGGTCAGCACCGTGCCCGGCATGGCCTCGATCGGAGCACTGCTGGCGATGCTGCTCTACATCGGGGCGGTCATGGCCACCCAGCTCTTCGGCGACGTCGATCCCGAGCACTTCGGCTCGCTGGGCACCTCCGTGCTCTCGATGTTCCAGATCACCACCGGTGACGACTGGGCCAACGTCGTGCGGCCCGCGACCGACGCCTACCCGTGGGCCTGGGCGTTCTTCATCCTCTTCATCGTCATGGCGACCTACATCGTGCTCAACCTCTTCATCGCGGTCGCCGTCGAGGCGCTCGACCGGGAGACGACCGAGTCGCGCGAGGAGCTGGTCGAGGAGATCTCCGAGGAGCTCGACGAGTCGTCCTCGGCGATCCTGACCGCGCTGGAGGACCTGAAGGCGCAGGTGGCCGCGCTCGAGGCCCGGCTGCCTCCTCCCTCCGTCAGCTGAGCGTGAGTCCCCGCAGCATCCGGCGTACGTCGGGCGAGAGCACCCACGACGGTGCGTCCGCGAAGTCGGTGGCCAGCCCCACGGGTGCGGGGTAGGCGAAGCACCGACCGGTCAGCACGACCACGTCGCCCCATGCCGTGCGCCCAGAGATCGTCGTGTAGCCGAGGCGCTGGCCCCGAGCCTGGTCGCACTCGGGGCGACGTCGCGGGCGCAGGTCGTCGCTGAGCCGGTCGACCTGCCGCGGCGTCAGCACGGCGCGCCCCTCCGCCGTGCAGAACACCGCGGTCTCGAGCCCCGGCTCGTCGTCGGCGAGGGAGAGCGGCGAGACCGGCGGACGGTCGAGGAGGTCGCACGACGGCACGCGTACGTCGCCCGGCGGCGTGCGGTCGGCGCGCTGCTCGCGCAGGTGCTCGTCGAAGGCGGCGGACAGCTCCTCGCCGCCGGCGCCGGCCTGGTCCGGCGCGACGAAGGTGTGGTGGCACCCGAAGTGCTGGAGGCTGACGGCCCGTGCCCGGCCGTCGTCGTAGAGGAACCAGTAGACCGACGTGGGTCCCAGGTCGAAGGTGCACGGCTGGGCCGACACGTCGACCGGCTCGAGGGTGTCGACGATCTCGACCAGGTCGTCGACGCCGGTCTCGAGCAGGTCGGCCGGTGGGTCGAAGAGCAGGTCGCCGCTGCCCTCGGGACCCGTCCCGTTGCACAGCCGCACCGCCACGGCACCGGCCGGCAGCTCGCCGCCACCGGGGTAAGGCAGCGGGGTGTCGATGTCCGGGCACTGCTCGGCGATGGCCGGCGGCGTCGCCGCCGACGTCTCGTAGGGCGTCCACGCCGGTGCTCGGTCCCCGGAGCAGCCGCTGAGCGCGAGGCTGAGCAGCGCGGCTGACGTCGCAGCGACGAGAGCGGTCCGAGAGGTGAGCACGGCCAAAGTGTGCGGTCCGCTCGCGCCGTTGCCGACGTCTGCCGCGCAACCGTTACGGACCTGATGCGGGCGACCCTTCGTCGTACCCCTCGACGGAGGGCGTGGCGTCGCCCCCGAGAATGGCCACATGGACCTCGCTGCCGTCGCGCTCACCTTCGGGGCGATCTTCCTCGTGGAGCTGCCGGACAAGACCTTCCTCGCGACGCTGGTGCTGGCGACCAAGTACCGCCCGATCCTGGTCTGGATCGGCGTCGGCCTGGCGTTCACCGTGCAGACCGGCGTCGCGGTGGCGCTCGGCCACGCCGCGTCGCTGCTGCCGGCCGACGTCGTCAAGATCGCCGCGATCGTGCTGTTCCTCGTCGGCGCGGTGGTGCTGTTCCGCGAGGGACGCAGTCACCAGGAGGCGGCCAGCGGTGAGGAGTTCGCCGAGAAGGCCAAGCCCGTGACGGGGTGGCGCGCGGTGCTGGCGTCGTTCCTGGTGCTCTTCGCCGCGGAGTGGGGCGACCTGTCGCAGCTGCTGACGCTGTCGCTGGTCGCCAAGTACGAGGCACCCCTGAGTGTCTTCGTCGGCGCGCTCGCCGCGCTGCTCACCGTCAGCGCGCTCGCCGTGGTCGTCGGGCGCAGCCTGCTGCGGTTCGTCTCGATCCACGTGCTGCACTTCCTCGGCGCCGGGGTGTGCGTGCTGCTCGCGACGCTCACGGTCGTCGAGCTGGTGTCCTGACGTCGGTCTCGTGCGCCCGGCATCCGGCCGCCACCCCCTAGGCTGAGCACCATGACTGCGATCCACGGCGCGGACAGCGAGGTCGGCCGGCTGCGGACGGTGATGCTGCACCGCCCCGGCAACGAGCTGAAGCGACTGACCCCCCGCAACAACGACAAGCTGCTCTTCGACGGCATCCCGTGGGTGGCCCGGGCGCAGGAGGAGCACGACGCCTTCGCCGAGGCGCTGCGCTCCCGCGACGTCGAGGTGCTCTACCTGACCGACCTGCTCACCGACACGCTCGGGACGGCCGAGGCGCGGGACAGCGCGATCGCGACTGCGCTGGCCGACCTCGACCTCGGCGACACGATGCGCCACTACCTGGGCGGCTTCCTGCACGACGCGTCGCCGGAGGAGCTGACCGGCTATCTGACGGCCGGCATCCGCAACGACGAGGTGCGCGGCGGCTTCGGCCTCGTCACGTCGCTCATGGCACGCGACGACTTCCTCATCGACCCGCTGCCCAACCTGCTCTTCACGCGCGACTCCTCGGTCTGGGTCCACGACCGGGTCGCGATCACGTCGTTGGCGATGCCCGCGCGCAAGCGCGAGACCCAGCTGACCGAGATCATCTACAGCCTGCACCCGCGCTTCGCCGGCACCCCGCGCATCCACGGTCACCACTTCGAGCACGTCGAGGGCGGCGACGTGCTGCTGCTGGCCCCGCGCGTCATCGCCGTCGGCGTCGGGGAGCGCACGACACCCGCCGGTGTCGAGCGCCTCGCCCGCCAGGTCTTCGAGGCCCAGCTGGCCGACACCGTGCTCGCCGTACCCATCGCGCAGGAGCGCGCCACGATGCACCTCGACACCGTCTGCACGATGGTCGACGTCGACAAGATCGTGATGTACCCCAACGTCGCCGACGCCCTGATGGCCTACGCCGTGACGGCCGACGGTGCCGCCGACGACGGCACGCTGATCCTCCAGGTCGCGACCGCCGAGCCGTTCCTCGTCGCGGCCGCCAAGGCCATGGGCATCGAGCAGCTCCACCAGATCGACACCGGCCTCGACCCGGTCACCGCCGAGCGCGAGCAGTGGGACGACGGCAACAACACCCTGGCGCTGGCGCCGCGGGTGGCGGTCGCCTACGAGCGCAACGACGAGACCAACGAGCGGCTCGAGGACGCCGGGATCGAGGTCGTGCGGATCGCCGGCTCCGAGCTCGGCTCCGGCCGTGGCGGCCCGCGCTGCATGAGCTGCCCGATCGCCCGGGACCCACTGACCGTCTGAGGTCCTCGGCGACCGCCCGGCGTGATCGGTCGGTCGTCGGTCGTCGGTCGTGGGGGGCGGTCGTCGGTCGGTCGTCGGTCGTGTGCCGGAGAGCGCGCTCCGGCGCTGCAGGCGACACACGACTGACCCTGGACCGCCGTCGGCTTCGGAGCCCGCTCGAGTCGTGTGCTCCAAGACGCGCTACGGCGCGTTCTGCGGCACACGACCCGCGGTCGAGCACACCGGGGTCGCGCACACCGCAGTCGGGCACACCCCCTCGGGGGCGCACCCGCCACCACCTAGAGCCCCAGCTTCTCCGTCAGCGCGTCGGTGAGCAGGGCGACCAACGCCTCGAGCTGGATGTCGGCGGAGTCGGAGACCTCCTCGTCGGAGCCGTCGAGAGCGCGGGCGGCGAGGCCAGCCTTGGAGTCGATGAGCTCGGCGATCTTGGTGTCGATCGTCTGCGAGGCGATGATCCGCCACGCGGTCACGGGGTCGCCCTGACCGATGCGGTGAACCCGGTCGATCGCCTGGGTCTGCTCGGCGTCGGTCCACGAGAGCTCGGCGAGCACGACGTTGGACGCGACCTGCAGGTTGAGGCCCACGCCCGCCGCGGACAGCGAGCAGACGACGACCTGGACCTCGGGATCGTTGACGAACGAGTCGATGGCCTTGGTGCGCGCGGCGGTCGTCTGGTTGCCGCGGATCGAGGTGTAGCCGATCCCACGGCGCTCGAAGGTCCCCTCGGCGACGTCCATGACGTCGACGTGCTTGGCGAAGAACACCACCTTGCCGACGTTGCGCGCGAGCTGCGCGGCGTAGTCGGCAGCGAGCCCGGCCTTGGCCTGGCCGATGCGGCGCATCATGGCGAAGACGTTCTCCTCCGCCTTGGCGGTGGTGGTGTCGTCGCGCTCCCAGCCGGCGACGCGGCGTACGAGATCGTGGTCGATGCCCTCGACGGTGATGCCGGAGGTGCGCGTCTCCAGGGCCCGGTCGTAGCGGTGGACCAGTCGACGGGCGAGCTCGCGCTCAGCGTCGCGGATCGAGCGGCCAGCGGCGCCCTCGAGCTCCACCGGGAGGTCGGCGATGCGGCGGGCGGGGATGTCGGAGGCGACGTCGACCTTGCGGCGGCGCACGATGCCCATGTCGATCACGGCGGCGCGAGCGGCGGGGTAGAAGCCCGGGTCGACCGGCGTCATGCCGGTCTCCTCGAGTCCTTCCATGAGCTGCGCCATCGGCTTCTTGTCGTCGATCCACCCCAGGAACTGCCAGATCGCACGGAAGTCCTCGATGTCGTTGATCAGCGGGGTGCCGGTCAGCGCCATCAGCAGAGGGCGGGGGGTGCGGGCACGGATCCGCTCCGAGAGCTGGAGCACGTGCTGGGAGCGCTGGGAGGACTTGTTCTTGATGAAGTGGGCCTCGTCGACGACCATCCCCTTGAAGCCGAGGTTGCCGAGCCAACCGACGTGGCGGTCGAGCACCTCGTAGTTGACGACCACGATGTCGGCGAAGCCGTCGACGGTCTCACCGTCGCCGTGGATCACGGTCGCGGGACGGTGCGGGGTCCACAGGTGGGCCTCACGGGCCCAGTTGGTCTTGACGACGTTGGGGACGACGACCAGCAGCGGGTAGGCGTCGGCGGCCTGGGCCGCGAGCAGCGCCTGCGCGGTCTTGCCGAGCCCCGGCTCGTCGGCGAGCAGGAAGGTGCGGTGACCCGCCTCGGCCGCGGCGACGACCTGCGCCTGGTGGTGCATCAGCTGGAGTTGACCCGGCGCCTGCACGGCGCCCGTCTCGGGCAGGTCCATGCAGGCCTTGGCGCCACCGGAGGCCCGCTCGAAGGAGGTCAGCAGCGGGTTGATCAGCTCCCAGCTGGCCAAACGACGGGGTCCGGCAGGGCGAGGCGGAGCCGCGGAGAAGTCGGGGACGAGGAAGGGGTTGGCCAGCTGGCGGGCGACGACCGACTGCGGCACGACCCGGCGCTCGGTCGCGGCGCTCGCGAGGACGGGCTCCGGCTCCGGCTCTGGCTCGGGCTCCGGCTCCATGCCGGCCTTGGCGATCAGCTCGCGACGCAGGTCGCGCGCGGCGTCGGAGACCTCGGCGTCCTCGGCGAGCAGGACCAGCAGCGAGGTGTCGCGCGCGGCGGTCTTGGCCAGGATCGTGGCGATGCCGTCGAGCCGCTTGAGCTGCTCGGCCCGCTGGGCCTCGGTGACGGCCGTGTCGGCCTTGAGCCGGAAGCGCTCCTCACGCACGAGCAGCGCGACGACCTGGAACTTGGTGCGTCCCTCGCGGGGCACGGGGCCACGCTGGGCGCGGGACTCGACCTCGCGCACGGCGCGGGCCAGGACCGGGATGACGCCCACGTTGTCGAGGTCGCGGGCCCGGCGCTGGTTGCGCGGGTTGGTGCGGGTCGCGCCGGACTGGCGCTGGCCTCGTCGGGCCAAAGCTCCTCCTGATGAGCGTCTGCCGCGCGCGCCGCGGCAGAACCTGGGTGTCGTACGCCGCCCCGCCGCCGGGGCCTCGGACGACGCCGGGGGCGTGGACGTGCCACTCCCCGACGTGATCCCA
Organism: Nocardioides sp.; assembly: GCF_031397825.1. GTDB lineage: Bacteria > Actinomycetota > Actinomycetes > Propionibacteriales > Nocardioidaceae > Nocardioides. The sequence goes on along the minus strand of NZ_JANNML010000028.1, from coordinate 2,618 downwards.
CCGATACACGCGCTATCGATCGCGGTGGACCTCGACGGCCCGCCCCCGGTGTGGGACCTGCGTCCCCTGCTGGGGAGCGCATCATCGACCCCCGCCATCCGAGTCGTCGCTCGACGACTCCGCGCTGCGGTCGGTCGGTGCTGACCACCATGCTAGCGCCCCCGTCGGGGATCGCCCGATCGGCACCTCTGCGGGGCACGTGTCGAGGCACGTGTCGAGGCACCTGTGGGCAGGGACGCAGGTCACCTGCGCGTTTGCTGGACAGTGCCGGGTGGAGCAGGGAGGATCCGTGCGGGAGCACCACTTCGAAAGGCTCGGCATGGCTTCGTTCTTCGACTCGTTCACACCGCAGGAAGTCGCGCGCATCAGCGCCCAGGGCAGGCACGTCAGGCTGCCCGAGGGCTGGTCGCCGATCTGGGAGCGCACCCCCGCCGACAAGGCCTACATCCTCATCGACGGCACCGTGTCGGTGCGCCAGGGAGGCGCGGAGATCGCCCAGCTCGGCCCGGGCGAGTTCATGGGTGAGCAGGCCATCCTCGGCCACTCGCTGCGCACCGCCTCCATCGTGGCGCTGACGCCGCTGGAGGTCATCCACTTCACCTCCGAGACGGTCCGCGAGCTCTGCGACCAGATGCCCAAGTTCAAGACGGCCCTCGAGGCCGTCGCCGAGTCGCGCCTGGGATGAGCACCTGACACCGCCTGAGGACCCTGCCGACCGGGAGCCGCCTGACCCGGAGGTCCTGGCCGGCGCCCTCGAGGTCGTGGAGACCTACCTGCTGGGCGAGGCGCCGAGCCTGACCCGGCTCCAGGTCGCCGAGCAGGCCGGCGTCGCCCCGGAGGTCGCCGCCGAGCTGTGGCGACTCATGGGCTTCCCGACCCCGACCGACGACGCCGTCGCGTTCACCCCGCTCGACGTCCAGGCCCTGCGCCACACCCGGGACCTCATCGACCTCGGCATCCTCGGACCCGACCGGCAGGCCGCGCTGGTGCGCACCTGGGGCCGCAGCTATGCGCGGTTGGCCGAGTGGCAGACCGCCCTGCTCACTAGCCGGGCGCTCGAGAGCGACGCCGAACCGGCCGACACCCTCGCCCAGCTGACCCAGGAGGTGCTGCCGCGCGTCGATGCCCTCCAGTCCTACGTGTGGCGTCGACACCTGGCCAGCGCCGGCTCCCGGATGCTGGCCGTCGAGGCGCCGGGCTCGCCCGTCGTCCGCCAGGCGGTGGTCTTCGTCGACATCGTCGGCTACACCTCGCGCAGCAAGTCGCTCTCGGAGGCGGAGCTGGTCGACTGGCTCGAGCACTTCGAGAGCGAGACCCTCGGGCTGGTGGTTGACCGGGGCGGTCGGATCATCAAGAACATCGGCGACGAGGTGCTCGTGGTGGCCGACGACGTCACCGCCGCGGCCGAGATCGCCCTGACCATGACCGCGCGCGGCAGCGACGAGGCCGACCGCTTCCCCGAGGTGCGCGCCGGCATCGCCTACGGGCCTGTCGTCACCCGCCTCGGTGACGTCTTCGGCCCGACGGTCAACATCGCCTCCCGACTCACCTCGCTGGCCCGACCCGGCACGGTCGTCGTCGACCAGGGCGCCTACGAGCGGCTCTCCGGACGGGTCCACGACGCGGAGGGTGACCGGGACGCGACGGACCGGGAGACCGAGAGCGACTCCGGGGCGGCGCCGTACGCCTTCCGGCGGATGCGCCGCGTCTCGGTCAAGGGCTACTCGCGGCTGCAGGCCTGGGCGCTGCGCCGACCGCGGTCGCGTGCGACCCAGGACGGCTGAGCCACACGGCCCGGGCGGGAGCGCGGGAAGGGACCTACGTAGAAAACCATGTAGCCGCAGGTCAGCGTCTTTCGTCCGCGGTCCTGGTAACGCAGCGAGGCGACTTCGACAACGCGTAATTGCGACTTGGGCGACCCAGCACCATGCAGTGGGCACGTCAGCAGTGGTTACTGCATGGATCTCCCGAGCAGTGGCCCCTCTGCGATTGCGGTGTGATGGCACCCGCGCATCCGTGGGCTTCGACGCGCGGATCGCGGCATGAGCGGACGGTACCTACCCCGCGAAGGCGAGGGTTCCTACCTGAAACACCACGGGCACCGTTGTCGCTTCCTCCGCCAGTCGTCGTAGGGCCGCGACCTTCTGTGGGTCGTCCAACACCACCTGCCTTATGCGGACGATGACACCGGAGAAGTCGCGGAGATACGAGCCACCAAGTGCGCCCGGAATGGCGGCATACAAGGCTCGTTGTGCAACTTCAAGTTCTTGCTCGGAGTAGTCGACCGCTTCCCACCTGACCGCCATGTCGTCTGGGTGTCGCGAGATGATGGCTTCGATTTCAGCAGTGGGGCTCTCGGAACTGGAGTACAAAACGAGCGTCCGGGAAGGCCAGTCGATTGCGCCCCCTGCCCAACCCTTCGTTCGGGCTGCCGCGCCCATGAGTTCGGTCCGATACCCCTGCGTGGACACCTGCCATGCGAGGCGTTCGGACGTCAACGGGTCGGTCTTGTCGGCATCCTCGAAGGCGTTCGTTGGGGTGGGGGCGTTGAGCACGGGGACTGTGAAGGTCTCTCCCGAGACGGTGACAGTCAACTCTGAGGGGACGGTGGTGAGGCC
>NZ_JANNML010000006.1:0-4374 GCF_031397825.1 Nocardioides sp. | reverse complement strand
TGGAAGGGACCGAAGAGGTCGCGCAGGTAGGCCGGGACGGTCGCGAAACCGCCGCCGTAGAAGCTGATGATCAACCCGGCGAGGATCACGAAGACCACCGTGCTCGTCGTGCCGACGGTCGCGAGGAGCAGGTAGAGCCCGATGCCGGCGCCGAGGTAGAGGATGTAGATCGGCTTGCGCCCGATCGCGTCGGAGGTCGAGGACCACACGAAACGACCGGCCATGTTGAAGAGGCTCAGCACCCCGACGAAACCGGCCGCCGCCGCGAGCGAGACCGAGGAGGTGTCGCCGTTGCGGAAGAAGCCCTGGATCATCGGCGACGCCTGCTCGAGGATGCCGATGCCGGCAGTCACGTTGCAGAAGAGCACCACCCACAGCAGCCAGAACTGCGGGGTCTTGACGGCGTTGGCCGCCGAGACGCTGGCGGTCGTCACCATCGACTTGGCCTTGACCGTGCTCGGGTCGAAGCCGGCCGGCTTCCAGCCCACGGGAGGCACACGCACCAGCCACGCCCCGAAGAGCATGACGACGACGTAGATCACGCCGAGCGTCACGAACAGCTTGGCGACGGAGTTGCCGTCCTGCAGCCCGTCCGAGCCGCCGCCGTACAGGTCGAGCAGCTTGGCCGACAGCGGGCTGGCGATCATCGCGCCACCGCCGAAGCCCATGATCGCCATGCCGGTCGCGAGGCCGGGACGGTCAGGGAACCACTTGATCAGCGTGGAGACCGGGGCGATGTAGCCCAGGCCGAGCCCGATGCCGCCGATCACGCCGTAGCCGAGGTAGAGCAGCCAGATCTGCTCGGTGGCGATGCCGGCGGCGCCGACCATGAAGCCGGTCGCCCAGCAGGTGGCCGAGGCGACCATGGCTCGGCGCGGGCCGCCGGTGTCGACCCAGGTGCCGAAGACGGCCGCGCTGAGGCCCAGCATCACGATCGCGATGGAGAACACCGCACCGACCGCGGTCAGGGAGGTGTCGAAGTGCGCGACGAGCGCGTCCTTGTAGACGCTGGTCGCGTAGACCTGGCCGATGCACAGGTGCACGGCGAGGGCGGCAGGCGGGATGAGCCAGCGGTTGAAGCCGGTGCCGGCGACCGTGCGTTCGCGGTCGAGGACGGTGAGTGACATGCGTTCCCCCTCGAGGGGTTCGGTTCCGAGTGATCCGTCACACCGATTACCCGTTCGTGACCACTTTCAACCACTCGGGTTCTGCAGCCGCGGTCACCGGGCGCATGTAACACGTCGTTACCCCATCTACGAGACCGTTGCAGCGACGTGGGAGATGGGTGGACGACGTGTTACATGGTCTCGTCGCCGACCGAACTAGAACGCGTTACAGTCCCCTCCCATGAGGACGTACGTCGTGAGCGGCGCCGCATCGGGCATCGGGGCAGCGACGACCGCGATGTTGCGCGACCAGGGCCACCGGGTGATCACCGTCGATCTGCACGACGCCGACGTGACCGCCGACCTGTCGACCGCGGCGGGCCGCGATGCCGCGGTGACCGGCGTGCAGGCGCTGACCGACGTGCTGCACGGCGTCGTGCCGTGCGCCGGGATCGCCGGACTGACCGGGGTGGACTCCGCGCTGCTGGTGAGCGTCAACTACTTCGGGGCGCTCGGGCTGGTGCGCGGGCTCCGGCCGCAGCTGGCTGCCGCGTCAGGCACGGGCGGCGCCGCCGTGGTGCTGCTGGCGTCCAACTCGATCACCGGCATGCCGGGGTGGAACGCCGAGGTGGCCGCGCTCTGCCTGAAGGACGACGAGCAGGGTGCACGCGAGGCGGCCGCCAAGGTCGACTCGGTGATGGTCTACCCCTCCTCCAAGGCCGCGCTCGCCTGGTGGGCGCGGCGCGAGGGTGTGACACCCGCGTGGATAGGCGCCGGCATCCGCGTCAACGCCGTGGCACCCGGGCTGATCGAGACGCCGATGACCCAGCAGCTGCGCGACGACCCGACGTTCGGCCCGTTCGCCGACAGCTATCCCACGGCCCTGGGGCGTCCGGGCCGGCCGGAGGAGGTCGCTGCGACGATCTGCTTCCTGCTCTCCGACGCGGCCAGCCTGGTCGTCGGCGTCTGCCTCTTCGTCGACGGCGGCACCGACGCGATCCTGCACCCGATCGCCCCCGAGGGCTGGGAGATCGGTCCGCTCGACCTGACCTGACGCCGAGTCGGCGCAATGTTGCTGCAACATCGCGCCGACTCGGCACCTGGAGGAGTCAGAACAGCAGCGCGGAGGCCGGGTCCTCGAGGATGCCCGCGACGTCGGAGAGGAAGCGCGAGCCCTTCTCACCGTCGATGTGGCGGTGGTCGAAGGACAGCGCCAGCGTGGTGACGTGCCGCGCGACGATCTCGTCGACCCCGTCGGTCGTGACGACCCAGGGCTGCTTCTTGATCGCGCCGAAGCAGAGGATCGCCGACTCGCCCGGGTTGATGATCGGCGTGCCCGCGTCGACGCCGAAGACGCCGACGTTGGTGATCGTGAACGTCCCGCCGCTCATCTCGGCCGGCTGGGTCCTGCCCTCCCGGGCGGTGGCCGTGAGCTGGTTGAGCTCGCCGGCCAGCTCGAGCAGCGTCAGGTCCTGGGCGTCCTTGACGTTGGGCACGACCAGCCCCCGCGGCGTCGCGGCCGCGATGCCGAGGTTGACGTAGTGCTTGAGCACGACCTCCTGGGCCGACTCGTCCCAGAACGAGTTGATCTCCGGCGTACGACGCATCGCCAGCATGACCGCGCGGGCCAGCACCAGCAGCGGGGAGACCTTGACGTCGCGGAACTCACGACGCGCCTTGAGACGATCCACCAGCTCCATCGTGCGGGTGACGTCGAGCGTCACCCACTCGGTCACGTGCGGAGCGGAGAACGCCGAGCCCACCATCGCGCTCGCCATCATCTTGCGCACGCCCTTGATGGGTTCGCGTGTCTCGCGCTGTCCCACGCCTGGTGACGTGCCGCCACCTCGCTGACGCTCGTCGGGCTCGACCACCGAAGGTGCGGACGCGGCGCCCTCGACGTCGGCACGGGTGACGGTGCCGCCCGGGCCGGTGGCGGTGAGCCGGGCCAGGTCGATGCCGAGGTCCTTGGCCAGCTTGCGGACGGGCGGCTTGGCGAGCACGCGCACCTCGCCGGTCGACAGCGCGCGAGCAGGGACGAACTCCGAGACCGGCTCGGGCTCGACGGCGGGGACAGCAGGCACCGCCGGCTCATCGGCCGGCACGACGTCCTGCGACTGGGCCCCACCGGGCGCGAACGCGCCCTGGACCTGCATCTGGGTGTTGGCGGCGGCCTCGGAGGACGGCGTCACCGACCCCTTGCGGGCGCGCCGCTGGGGGCCGCGCTCGGCCTTGTTGCGACCGACCAGGCTCTCGCCCTCGACCCGGCCGCTGGCAGCAGGGTTGGAGAGGTCGATCTCCATCTCGGGTGCACCCGCGGGGGCAGGAGCAGGGGCACCGATCGCGATGATCGGCGTGCCGACCGAGACGGTGTCGCCCTCGGCGACCATCAAGGCGGTGACCTCGCCCGCGAAGGGCGAGGGCAGCTCGACGAGCGACTTGGCGGTCTCGATCTCGACGACGATGTCGTTGATGGCGACGACGTCGCCGACCTTGACCTTCCAGGTGACGATCTCGGCCTCGATCAGGCCCTCGCCGACGTCGGGCAGGAGGAACTCACTCATGTCCGTGCCTCTCAGAACTCGAAGGAGCGGTCGACGGCGTCCAGCACCCGGTCGAGGTCGGGGAGGAAGTCCTCCTCGATCCGCGACGGCGGGTAGGGCGTGTCGAAGCCACCGACGCGGAGCACCGGCGCCTCGAGGGAGTAGAAGCACTCCTCGGTGATGCGCGCGGAGATCTCGGCGCCCAGGCCCAGGTTGACGTGGGCCTCGTGGGTGACGACGGCACGGCCGGTCCGGCGTACGGACTCGAGCACGGGCACCATGTCGAGGGGCGAGAGCGTGCGCAGGTCGATGACCTCGATCGAGCGACCCTCGGTCGCGGCGGCCTCGGCGACCTTCATGGCCGTCTTGACCATCGGGCCGTAGGACAGCAACGTCAGGTCAGTGCCCTTCTTGACCACCCGCGAGGTGAAGAGCGGCTCGGGCGAGGCGGACTCGTCGAGCTCGGCCTTGTCGGCGTGGTACTGCCGCTTGGGCTCGAGGAAGATGACCGGGTCGTCGCAGGCGATGGCCTGCTGGATCATCCAGTAGCCGTCGACCGGGTTGGAGCACGCGACGACCTTGAGGCCGGGGGTGTGGGCGAACTGCGCCTCGGGCGACTCCGAGTGGTGCTCGACCGCGCCGATGCCGCCACCGAAGGGGATCCGGATGACGATCGGCATCTTGACCCGGCCCTGCGAGCGGAAGTGGATCTTGGCGACCTGGCA
>NZ_JANNML010000055.1:0-23689 GCF_031397825.1 Nocardioides sp. | reverse complement strand
ACCACCGAGAACGGCTTGCGCCGCACCTTCTCGGTCAGCTGGCCACCCTCCTCGTAGCCGACGTAGCCCGGAGGCGAGCCGAAGAGCCGCGAGACCGTGTGCTTCTCGGAGAACTCCGACATGTCGAGCTGGATGAGGGCGTCCTCGTCACCGAAGAGGAACTCGGCGAGCGTCTTGGACAGCCAGGTCTTACCGACACCGGAGGGACCGGCGAAGATGAACGAGCCACCGGGACGCTTGGGGTCCTTGAGACCCGCACGCGTGCGGCGGATGGCCCGCGACAGGGCACGCACGGCCTCCTCCTGGCCGATGACGCGCTTGTGGAGCTCGTCCTCCATCTTGAGCAGCCGCGTGGACTCCTCCTCGGAGAGCTTGACGATCGGGATCCCGGTGGCGACCGCCAGCACCTCGGCGATCAGCTCCTCGTCGACCTCGGCGACCTCGTCCATGTCGCCCGCACGCCACTGCTTCTCGCGGTCGGACTTCTTCAGGATGAGCTGCTTCTCCTCGTCACGCAGGCGAGCAGCGGCCTCGAAGTCCTGGCCGTCGATCGCCGCCTCCTTGCGCTGGCGCACCTCGGCGATCTTGTCGTCGTACTCGCGCAGGTCGGCGGGTGCTGTCATGCGACGGATGCGCAGGCGCGAGCCGGCCTCGTCGATGAGGTCGATCGCCTTGTCCGGGAGGAACCGGTCGGAGATGTAGCGGTCGGCCAGCGTCGCGGCCGAGACGAGCGCCTCGTCGGTGATCGTCACGCGGTGGTGCGCCTCGTAGCGGTCGCGCAGGCCCTTGAGCATCTCGATCGTGTGGGCGATGGAGGGCTCGGAGACCTGGATCGGCTGGAAGCGGCGCTCGAGGGCGGCGTCCTTCTCGAGGTACTTGCGGTATTCGTCGAGGGTGGTCGCACCGATCGTCTGCAGCTCACCACGGGCCAGCATCGGCTTGAGGATGCTGGCGGCGTCGATCGCGCCCTCGGCCGCACCGGCACCGACGAGGGTGTGGATCTCGTCGATGAACAGCACGATGTCTCCGCGGGTGCGGATCTCCTTGAGCACCTTCTTGAGGCGCTCCTCGAAGTCACCGCGGTAGCGCGAGCCGGCCACGAGCGCACCGAGGTCGAGGGTGTAGATCTGCTTGTCCTTGAGCGTCTCGGGCACGGTGCCGCGGACGATGTCCTGGGCCAGGCCCGCGACGATCGTCGTCTTGCCGACACCGGGCTCGCCGATCAGCACCGGGTTGTTCTTCGTGCGGCGCGAGAGGATCTGCATGACCCGCTCGATCTCGGCCTCACGACCGATGACCGGGTCGAGCTTGCCCTCGCGGGCGTCCTGGGTCAGGTTGCGGCCGAACTGGTCGAGGACCAGCGAGGACGACGGCGCGTCGGCGCCGGCACCCTGGGCGGCCGCGGCAGCGGTCGACTCCTTGCCCTGGAAGCCCGAGAGCAGCTGGATGACCTGCTGACGGACCCGGTTGAGGTCGGCGCCGAGCTTCTGGAGGACCTGGGCCGCGACACCCTCGCCCTCGCGGATCAGGCCGAGCAGGATGTGCTCGGTCCCGATGTAGGAGTGACCGAGCTGGAGGGCCTCGCGGAGCGACAGCTCGAGGACCTTCTTGGCTCGCGGGGTGAAGGGGATGTGACCGCTCGGGGCCTGCTGGCCCTGGCCGATGATCTCCTCGACCTGGGCGCGGACGGCCTCGAGGGAGATGTCGAGGCTCTCCAGGGCCTTGGCGGCGACGCCTTCACCTTCGTGGATGAGGCCGAGCAGGATGTGCTCGGTCCCGATGTAGTTGTGGGAGAGCATGCGGGCCTCTTCCTGGGCCAGCACGACCACCCGACGGGCTCGGTCTGTGAACCGCTCGAACATGCGCATCGCTCCTGAAAGATCACGGGGGCCGATCCGACCTGGGTCGGACGGATCAGAACAAGGTGTCTAACCCCGCTGACAGCCTACGCGTTCCCGGAAGGCACGGAAGTCGCTCCGCTGAGAGCGAACAGGCCCGCCGCGGCGAGCGCGGCGGGCCGGTCGTGGCGTCGGGGCGACGCCGGTCGTGCGAGCGATCAGTTGGCGGCGTCGAACGCCGTCCGCACGTCGGCCGGGATGCGACCGCGGTCAGGAACGTCGAAGCCGTTGGAACGGGCCCAGTCACGCACCTCGCGGGCACTGGGGCCGAGGCCGGCGGCCGCCGCCTTCTTGGCGCGACGGGCACCGCTGCCGACCTTGCGGGCGTGCCCGACGTAGCCGGACAGGGCCTCGCGCAGGGCGACGGCGTGCTTGGCGGTGAGATCGATCTCGTAGGACGTCCCGTCGAGGGCGAAAGACACCGTCTCATCGGCCTCGCTGCCGTCGAGATCATCGACGAGAACGATATTGACCTTTTGTGCCATGTAAGTAGACCTCTTTGTCCGAATAGGGTTTCGTTCACCATATTCTGGCACCGACGCGAACAAAAGGGAATTCGCTTCAAGAATTCCTCAGGAATACGAGCTCGAGGCCTTTCAGGGTCAATGCCGGGTCGTGCGCGGTGAAACAGCTGCATTCGTCGATCACGAGGGGGGCGAGATATCCCGTGGCCACCACCGCGACGTCCTCCGGCATCTCACCGAGCTCGACGATCATGCGCGCCACGATGCCCTCCACCTGGCTGGCGACGCCGAAGACCATCCCCGACTGGAGCGCCTCGACGGTGTTCTTGGCGATGACCGTGCGGGGGCGCTGGAGCTCGACCTTGCGCAATTGGGCGCCACGTCGGCCCAGCGCCTCGAGGGATATCTCGATGCCGGGCGCGATGGCTCCCCCGACATACTGTCCCAACGCGCTCACGACGTCGAACGTCGTCGCGGTGCCGCCGAAGTCGACGACGATCGCGGGGCCGCCATAGAGCGAGGACGTCGCGAGCGCATTGATGATGCGGTCGGATCCGACTTCTCGTGGATTGTCCATGAGAATGGGGACACCGGTGCGGACACCGGGCTCGACGACCACCGCGGTGACGTCAGCGAAGTGACGCACCAGCATCTCGCGCCACGCGTGCAGCACCGCCGGCACCGTCGAGCAGACCGCGATGCCGTCGACGGTGTCCTCGAGGTCGCCGAGGAGCCCCCGCAGCAGCACCGACCACTCGTCGGCCGTGCGCCGCTCATCGGTGGCCACCCGCCACTCCGCGCCGACCACCCCGCCGTCGACCAGGCCCAGCACGGTGTGGGCGTTGCCGATGTCGACGGCCAGCAGGCTCATGGTCGGCTCACGAGGGGCTCATGCCGGGCTCGGACGGTCCTGGAGGTCCAGGCCGATGTCGAACACCTGCACCGAGTGGGTGAGGGCGCCGACGGAGATGAAGTCGACCCCGGTCTCGGCGACCTCGCGGGCCCGCTCGAGGGTCAGCCCGCCCGAGGCCTCGAGGCTCGCCCGTCCGGCGGTGATGCGCACGGCCTGGGCCATGACGTCGGTCGACATGTTGTCGAGCAGGATCTCCTCGCAGCCGACCTCGAGCAGCTCGTGCAGCTGGTCGAGGTCGGTCACCTCCACCTCGACCCGCAGGTCCGGGTGGGCCGTGCGGACCGCGTGGAAGGCCGGGACGACGCCGCCGGCCGCGATCACGTGGTTGTCCTTGACCATCGCCCGGTCGGCCAGGCTGAAGCGGTGGTTGACGCCGCCGCCGCACCGCACGGCGTACTTCTGGAGGGCGCGGTAGCCCGGCAGCGTCTTGCGGGTGTCGAGGACCCGGGCGCTGGTGCCGTCGAGCGCGCGCACCCAGGCCGCGGTCGCGGTGGCGATCCCGGAGAGGTGGCTGGCGTAGTTGAGCGCGGTGCGCTCGGCCGTGAGCAGGCCGCGGGTCGGGCCGGCGACGCGCATCACCACGTCACCGGGCTCGACGGGAGTGCCGTCGGCGAGGCGGTCCGAGACCACGACGTCGTCGCCCATCACGACGTGGAAGACCAGGGTGGCCAGCGTGAGGCCGGCGACGACGCCCGGCTCGCGCGCGGCGAAGTCACCGGTGCCGTGCGCGTCGGCGGCGATCGTGGCGAGGCTGGTCACGTCCTCGCCCCCGAGCTCTTCTGGGAGGTCCTCGGCGAGCGCGGCCAGGATGCCGGCGTAGAGCGCGCGGGGGTCGAGGCCGGCGATCTCCAGCTCGGCGAGCAGGCCGTGCGGCAGGGCGTCGTAGGACGTCGGTGTCATGCAGGTGCCTCCGGGTCACTGGCGGGCGCAGGGTGGAAGCAGAGCTCGGTGGAGCCGTCGACCATGGCGGCGTCGAAGTGTCCGGCCCAGGTGGCGTCGTCGCGCTCGGGGAAGTCCTCGCGCCAGTGCGACCCGCGGGTCTCCTCGCGCAGGGTGGCGGCCGCGGCGAGCGCGGCGCCGACGGTCAGCAGGTTGGTGGTCTCCCAGGACTGGAGGTCCACGAGGTCGGCCGGGGTGCCGGCGAGCTTGTCGAGCAGCGCCGTGGCGTCGGTGAGCCCGGACGCGTTGCGCAGGACGCCGACGCGCGTGGACATGACGTCCTGAAGCTCGGCGCGGACGTCGCCGGAGACCAGGGCCTCGGGTCGTCGGTCCACGGCCGGCTCCGCCCAGGGACGCAGCTCGGTCGGCAGCACCGCGGCGATGCGCCGCGAGAAGACCAGCCCCTCGAGCAGGCTGTTGGAGGCCAGGCGGTTGGCGCCGTGCACGCCTGAGCAGGCGACCTCGCCGGTCGCGTAGAGGCCCGGCACGTCGGAGCGGCCGTGGAGGTCGGTGCGGACCCCGCCGGAGGCGTAGTGGCACGCCGGCGCGACCGGGATGAGCTGGGTGACCGGGTCGACGCCGTGGCTGCGGGCGGTCGCGAGGATGGTCGGGAACCGTCGGAGCCAGAAGGCATCACCGAGGTGGCGCGCGTCGAGCCACATGTGCGGCTGGCCGGTGTCGAGCATCCGGCGCATGATCGCCTTCGCGACGACGTCGCGCGGCGCGAGGTCCTCGAGCGGGTGCACGCCCCTCATCAACCGGTCGCCCTCGAAGTCGACGAGGAAGGCACCCTCGCCGCGCACCGCCTCGGAGATGAGGGGCTGCTGGCCGTGGGACTCGGGGCCGAGCCACATCACGGTGGGGTGGAACTGCACGAACTCCAGGTCGCGCAACGTCGCACCGGCGCGCAGCGCGAGCGCCATGCCGTCACCGGTCGAGACCGACGGGTTGGTGGTCTGGCTGAAGACCTGGCCCAGGCCTCCGCTGGCGAGCACGACCGCGCGGCAGTGGACGGCACCGACGCCGTCGCGCTGACCCTCCCCCATCACGTGCAGGGTGACCCCGGCGACCCCGCCGTCCTCGGCGAGCAGCAGGTCGACGGCCAGGGCGTGCTGGACGACCTCGATCTCGGGTGCCGCGGCGACTGCCTCGATGAGTGCCCGCTGGATCTCCGCGCCCGTGGCGTCGCCGCCGGCGTGCGCGATCCGGTCGCGGTGGTGGCCGCCCTCGCGGGTCAGGGAGATGACGCCGTCGGCGTCGTGGTCGAAGTTGGTGCCGAGCGCGATCAGCTCGCGGACCGCCTCGGGGCCCTCGTTGACCAGGATCCGTACGGCGTCCGGGTCACAGGCCCCGGCGCCCGCGACGAGGGTGTCGACCTCGTGCTCCTCGGGGGTGTCGCCCGGCCCGAGCGCCGCGGCGATGCCGCCCTGCGCCCACTGCGTGGAGCCGGCCGCCAGCACGTCCTTGGTGACGACGAGGACCTTGTCGACGTGGTCCTTGAGCCGCAGCGCGGCGGTCAGCCCGGCGATGCCGGAGCCGATGATCACCACGTCGGAGCGCGTCGTCCAGCCCGGCTCGGGCGCGACCAGGCGCGCCGGGACCCGGCGTACGGGAAGGTCGAACGTGCGCTCCTGTGGCATGGGGTGAGGCTAACGCGCCATGCCCGGGGCGGACTCGACAGCATCTCCGCGCACGAGGCCTGCGCCACCGAAGGTCTCGGCGGGGTCGAAGCCGGTCGCGAGGATCCTGTTGTCGGCGTCGACGAAGACCACGTGGGGCTTGAGCTCCCGGGCCTCCGCGGTGTCCATCTGGCCGTAGCCGATGAGGATGACGATGTCGCCGGGGTGCACCAGGCGCGCGGCCGCGCCGTTGATGCCGAGCACGCCGCTGCCGCGCTCGCCGGCGATCGTGTAGGTCTCGATGCGGGCGCCGTTGGTGACGTCGACGATGTGCACCAGCTCGCCGGGCAGCAGGTCGGCCGCCTCGAGGAGGTCCTCGTCGACGGTGACCGAGCCGACGTAGTGCAGGTCGGCCTGCGTCACGGTCGCGCGGTGGATCTTGCTCTTCATCATGGTGCGCAGCATCTGTGTCCCTCAGCTGTCGTGGTGGTCGGCCGGGGTCCCCAGGAGGAGCGGCAGGTTGTCGATCAGGCGGGTCGTGCCCACCCGGGCGGCGATCAGGATCCGGGCCTCGGTGCCCGGAGGGGGGTCGCTCGGCAGGTCGCCGAGCTCGGGGGTCGTGACGACGAGGTAGTCGACGTCGACGATCGTGGCGGTGCGCAGCTCCGCGCGGGCGGCGTCGAGGGCGGGGCCGACGCCGTAGGCCGCGGCCTCCTGGGCGGCGCGCAGCGCCCGGCTGAGGGTCACGGCCTCGACGCGCTGCTCGGCGTCGAGGTAGCGGTTGCGGCTGGACAGGGCCAGGCCGTCGGGCTCGCGCGCGGTCTCGGCGCCCACGACCTCGACGCCCAGGCAGAGGTCGGCGGCCATCCGGCGGATCAGGGCGAGCTGCTGGAAGTCCTTCTGGCCGAAGACCGCGACGTCGGGCCGGACCAGGCCGAAGAGCTTGGCGACCACGACGAGGACCCCGCGGAAGTGGGTGGGTCGGCTCCGGCCCTCGAGGACCGCCGCCAGCGGACCGGGCTCGACCGTGACCTGGGGCTCCCCGCCGGGATAGACCTCGTCGACGGTCGGCGCGAAGACGATGTCGACGCCCGCGCCGGCACAGACCTCCAGGTCGTCGGGCAGTGTGCGGGGATAGCGGTCGAGGTCCTCGCCGGGGGCGAACTGCATCGGGTTGACGAACACCGAGACGACGACCGGGCCGTCCCCGACACGGTCTCGCGCGACGCGCATCAGGCCGGCGTGGCCGGCGTGGAGGGCGCCCATGGTGGGGACGAAGCCCACCTCGAGGCCCTGCCGGCGGGCAGGCGCGAGCAGGTCGGCGAGCTCGGCCCGGGTGCGGGCCAGGACGGGTCGGTCCACGGGGCCGGCGCTCAGCGGGCGTCGCGCTGGAAGGCCGGCGCGACCGTGGTCTCCGCCAGCGCCTCCGTGAGGAGCTGGTGGATCTTGAGGGCCCGGATCGGGACCAGCCGGCCGTCGGTGACCGCGCGGCCGAGGGTGGCGCGGCCGAGGGCGACGTACGACGGCATCGTCTGCGGCGCCTTGGCGGCGATCTCCTCGAGGTGGGCCGCGACCGTGTTGACGTCGCCGCGCACGATCGGTCCGGTGAGGGCGGCGTCGCCGTGCTCGAGCGCGTTGTCGAGGGCGGCGGTGAGCAGTGGGCGCAGCGTCCCCGCCGGGTCGTCGGCGCCGGCCGCGGTCAGCATCTCCATCGCCTCGGTCACGAGGGTGACCAGGTGGTTGGCGCCGTGGGCGAGACCGGCGTGGTAGAGCGTGCGGCTCGACTCGGGCACCCACATCGGGCTGCCGCCGAGGTCGGCGACCAGGTCGGCGACGAAGGCGCGCTCGTCGTCGGGCGCGGTGTGGCCGAAGACGCAGCCGTCGAGGCGGTCGAGGTCGAGCGCGGTGCCGGTGAAGGTCATCGCGGGGTGCATGGCGGCGATGCGGGCGCCGACCTCCTGCGCGGGGGCGAGGACGTCGAGGCCGTGGCGGCCGGAGGTGTGCACGACGTGCTGGCCCTCGTGGATCGCGCCGCTGGCGCTGAGCATCGAGACGACGTTCCCGAGCATGTCGTCGGGCACGGTGAGCAGCAGGACGTCGGCCTTGCGAGCGACGGCACTGGGCTTCTCGGTGGGCACGCCCGGCAGCAGGTCCGCAATGCGGTTGGCCGAGGCGTCGGACTCGCCCGCGGCAGCGGCGATCTCGTGACCGGCGGAACGCAGGCGGGCCGCGAGGACCGCACCGACCCGGCCGGCGCCGACCACGCCGATCCGCAGGCGCGCGCGAGGAGTGTGCGTCATGGTTCGAACCTTTCGTTCCAGTCCCTCCGACCACCCGCTCGCGCGGGTCGGTGTGGGTACCGGACGGTGTGCTCGTCTGATGGGCCGTCCGACTGCTCGGACACCATGAAAGGTACGCCGGTGGTGCCTGGATGGGAACGGGTCCCGACGTGACCTACCTGACACGGGCGGGTCGGGCGGGTCGGCTGCGGGTCAGCGCGGAGCGGCGTCGTCGGAGGTGACCACCGAGCCGACGTCGAGGGGGCGCGGTGCGCGCGGGAGCCAGTCGTGGGTGACGTGGTCGACGATGTGGACCCCGGAGGGCGCGTGGATCTCGTGGACGCCGGGCAGGACCGTGCCCTCCTGGAGGTCGTTGAAGACGGCCCACTCGCGGCGCTTGCGCTTGTTGCGGAAGCTCGTGGCGAACGACGCCGGGTCGGTCCAGTGGGCGAACTCGTCGCCGTCGAGGTACTTCAGCTCCACGCACAGCCCGAAGGGCAGCCCGATCGAGCGCACCGGGTCGGGCGTGGTTCGGACCTCCCACTCGAAGGCCTTGGTGAACACGAAGTCCGGCCCGATCGGGAAGCCCCACTCCTCGGCGTTGCGCAGCCCGAGGTCGAGGTAGCCGTGGCTGTCGCCGTCGAGGTAGAGCCCGTGGCGCGGGACGCGGATGATCGACTGCACGTCGCCGACCTGCCAGGCGAGGTCGGCGATGGAGGTCTCGCCCTCGGTGGTGAGGACCATGTCGCCGTCCCACTTCCACGAGTAGCGGGTGTCGACCTGCGCGAAGCACCAGTTGTAGAAGTAGGACAGCGAGTGGACCGACAGCTCGTGCTGGGCGAGGTGCTCGGCGCCGGCCCGCGCCACCGAGAACGGGTACGACGCCACCGTGAGCCTGTCGGAGCGCCCGGCGCGGGCGGCGGTCTCGGCGGCGACCTCGGTGGTGCCGTCGGTGGAGCCGTTGTCGACGACCAGGACGTGGTCCATGGCGCGCAGCAGCGGCGGCAGCACGAAGGGCAGCGACGGCGCCTCGTCCTTGACCCGCAGCACGGCGGTGCTGCCGGCGCGCAGGCCACCGGGACGGGTCCAGGGCCAGGTGATGTCGAAGTCGGTGTGGCCCTCGAGGTTCGAGATGCCGGTCGGGCCGGAGTGGGCGGTCATCGTCGGCTCAGCGCTCGCGGCCGACGGCCTTGCGCAGGCCCTTGCGGACCGACGGCGGGATCGCGGCACGCAGGCCGTGCGGGATCTTGTCGGCCAGCACGGTCGGCTCGGCGGCGGGTGCTGCCCCGTCCGCCGCAGGCGCCGACCCCGCGCCACCGGGACGCTTGAGCTGCGCCCGGACGGTCTGCTCGGCCGCGACCACCGACGAGCGCGAGATGGCCTCGGCCTCGGCGTACAGGTCGACGTAGGCCTCGCGCAGCTGGTCGAGAGTGGCGTGGACCTCAGCGGTGTCACCGTCGGGCTCGGCGAGCTTGTTGAGCTCGGCCCAGGTCTCGGCGGTCAGCTCGTGCAGCTTCGGCGGCAGGCCGAGGTCGTCCAAGCTCTGGGCCATGCGGCGCAGCGACGGGTCGACGAAGCGGTGCCCCTCGCGGATCTGCTCGCTGTTGGCGTGCAGGACGCCCTGGAGCTGGAGCTTCTCCCCCACCCACATCGTGGTCCTCGTCCAGTCGTCGAGCAGGTCGCCGTAGCGGACGAAGACGCGACCGCCGTCGGCCACGGACTCGCGGGTGGCCCGCTCGGTGTGCAGGAGCATGTTGAGCCAGGAGGCCGCGAGGTGGGCAGAGCCCAGCCGGTTGGCGTAGTACTTCTGCTTGCTGCCCACGACCTCGGCCGGCGGGCGCAGCATGGTCGCGAAGACCGGCGTGGCGCCGTTGCGGATCGCGGCGACGCGCCACAGCGAGAGGAACCAGCTCAGTCGCGGGTCCTTCACGACCAGCTCACGGCTGACGTCGAGGTGCTCGCCGAGCCAGGTGGCGGTCTTGATGCGCTCCTGCTCGCGCGTGGAGATCCGGCCGGTCTCGAACCACGCCTCGGGGCGCGCGTCGCTGACCTGCACCAGCGCGGCCTTCAGCAGCCGGTCGTGGTGGTCGACGACCCAGCGCGGCTCGCCGAAGCCCTTGGGGTTGGTCTCGTCGGCGACGACCTCGGGCTGCGGCACGTGCAGGCCCAGGATCGACATCAGCCCGGCCATCGTGCTGGTGCCGCTGCGGCCGGCGCCTGCCACGAAGAGCACCTTGCGCGCGTAGTCGTCGGGGGTCACGTCAGTGGGGTCGCTCACGAGCGCTGAGCCTAAGGCACGGCGCTCCATTCCTGGCCGTCGCGAGCGTCGTCCCCCGGAGTGCCTCGCAAGGCGGAGGAGCGAGGCGATGCGCCAGCATCGACGACCGACGACAACGCGGCGAGGTGCCCGGGGGGCGGCGCGCAGCAGGCCGGGGATGGAGCGCCGAGCCTTGTCGCTCTGTAGCGTGCGGACATGAAGTTCGGGCGCCGTGCCGCGCCGCGCGTCAGCGTCGTCGTACCGGTCTATGACGTGGAGGACTACGTCGAGGAGTGCCTCGAGAGCGTCCTCGCCCAGGAGGGCGTCGACCTCGAGGTGATCGTCGTCGACGACGGCTCGCGCGACTCGTCGGCCGCACGGGTGGAGCGCTTCGTCACTCCCGGCGGCCCGGTCCGGCTCGTGCGCACCGACAACCACGGCCTCGGGGCGGCACGCAACGAGGGCGTGCGCCACGCGACGGGTGACTACCTGGCCTTCGTCGACTCCGACGACATCGTCCCGCCGGGGGCGTACGACGTGCTGCTGCGGCAGCTGCGTCGCAACGGGTGCGACTTCGTCACCGGCTCGATCGTGCGGTGGGAGACCGGGGCGGGCACCGACGGCGACGACCGGCTGACCCAGCTGCCGTGGATGCGGCGGCTGCACCGCTCCCGCGCGGCGCTCATGATCGACCAGCAGCCGGAGGTCCTGGGCGACGTCTTCGCGTGGAACAAGATGTTCCGCCGCGACTTCTGGGAGGGCGCGGGGCTCTCCTGGCCCGAAGGGGTGCGCTACGAGGACCAGCCGACCACGACGCAGGCCTACCTGCGGGCCCGGCTGTTCGGGATCGTGCCGGACGTGGTCTACCACTGGCGGATCCGCGGCGACGGCAGCTCGATCACCCAGCAGCGCTCGTCGCTGCAGGACCTCGAGGACCGGTGGACCACCAAGCGGATGGCGCTGGCGAGCGTGAGGGACTACGGGTCGCCCCAGGTGGAGCGGGTGTTCCACGACCTCGTCATGCCCGGTGACCTGCACCGCTACTTCGTGGAGATCCCGGGCTGTGACGACGCGTGGTGGGACCTGCTCGTCGCCGGGGTCCGCGAGCTGTGGGCCGAGCGGTCGCTGACTCACAGCGGCCTGACCCCGGCGTACCGGCTGGTCGGGTGGCTCGTCGAGCAGGACCGGCACGAGGACGCCGCGGCGGTGGTGACGCACGTGGTCGGGCTCGGGCGGCCGCTCGAGCGGGTTCCCACGCCGCGCGGGCCGCGGATCGACGTACCGGTGATCGACCTGCGCACCGTGGCGCCCGAGGCCGTGCTGTTGCGCGACGACGAGTACTGACCCTCGACCGGCACCGAGACACCGGACTGACACCGGACGGACGCCGGACCGTGAGGTCCGACGCCCGTCGTCAGGCTGGGGTGGTCCGGTGCGTCAGAGCAGGCCCTCGTCGGTCAGGAACTGCTGGGCGACGTCCTCGACGGTCTCGCGGTCGACGGTGACCTGGAGCAGGAGCGCACCGAGGGTGTCGTTGTCGAGCACCTCCATGAGGCCGTTGAGGGTGTCCTCGACGTCGGGGTGCTCGCCGAGGAACTCGTCGGAGACGGCCGGCACGAGGTTCTGCGCGGGCTGGATGCCGCGGTCGTCCTCGAGCAGGACCAGGCCCTGGGCCTCGAGGCTGCCGTCGAAGGTGCCGGTCTGGCCGAGCTGCGACTCGCCGTCGATGACCGACTGGTAGGTCTGCGGGGAGGCGTAGCCGAGAGGCAGGAGCGTGACGTCCATGCCGTAGACCTCGGTGAGGCCGGCCTCGCAGTCGGCGCGGCCCTTGCAGTCGGGGGCGGCGGCCAGGGTGACGGCCTGGCCCTCGAGGTCGGAGAGTGCGGTGACGCCCTCGGCGTCGGAGAACTCCTGGGTGACGAAGTAGGCGTTCTGGCTGCTGGCCTCGGAGGTCTCGAGCAGGGTGATGCCCTTCTCCTCGAGCAGCGGCGCCATCGCGTCGACGGTCTCCTGGGTGTCGGAGGTGCTGACCGCGGCCGCGCCCTCCCCGTTGATCTCGACGTTGAGCTCGTCACCGAGGCCGGCGAGGTATTCGGGCACGATGTCGACCGTGCCGGGGAACTCACCGAGGTAGGCGCCGCGGGTGTCGACGAGGCGGGTCTCGACCTCGTAGCCGGTGTCCTCGAGGAGGGCGGCGTACATCGCCGTGATCAGCGCTGCCTCGTCGAAGCTCTGGCTGGCGAGGGTGACCTGGCCGCCGGTGGAGCCGCCGGAGCCGGTGCCGCCGCCGGTCTCCTCCTCGGCGAGGTCGTCCCCGGCACAGGCGGTGGCGAAGGAGAGCAGGCCGAGCGCGAACGCGGCGGCGAGAGGTCGTCGAAGCATCATGTCAAGAACCTTCTGTGTCCCGTGGCCCAGCCACGCGTGTCCGGTGGAGCGAGCGCCAGGACCCGGCGCTCAGCGTCCGAGTGCTTCGGTCGCCTCGGCAACAGTAGACCGGGGCACCGACTCCTGGTCCACACGTGGGGGTGAGGAGTCTCGCGGCACCGGGTCCAGCGACCGCTGGACGAGCGCCGCGAGGATCTCCAGGACCAGCGCGACGCCGGCCACGACGACGGCGCCGGCGATGCCCTGGCTGTAGCGGTCGCGGGCGAAGCCCTCGGTGATGATGCGGCCCAGCCCGGGACCGGCCACGAGGGCGGCGATGGTCGCTGTGGCCCAGACCTGCACGAGGGCCAGACGGATCCCCGACATCACCAGCGGCAGGGCCAGCGGCAGCTCGACCTTGCGGAAGCGCTGCCAGCCCGACATCCCCATGCCGTCGGCGGCCTGCACGATGTCGGCCGGCACCTCGCGCATGGCGATGTAGGCGTTGGTGATCAGCGGCGGCAGCGCGAAGACGCCGAGAGCGATCAGGGTGGCGAGGCCGGCGCGGCCGTAGGGGCCCAGGGTGTCCGAGCCCGGCCAGTCGGCCGTCACGAGGACGGCGAGGATGGCGAACGTCGGGATCGCGCGGCCGACGTTGGAGATGTTGATGGCGAGGAACCCGCCCCTGCCCAGGTGGCCGAGCCACAGCGCGATCGGCAGCCCGATCGCCATCGCCAGGCCGAGCGCGGTGAAGGTCACCAGCAGCTGCTCGACCAGGCGGGCCAGCAGCCCCCCGGAGCCGCTCCAGCTGGAGCCGTCCAGGAGGTAGGACCAGGTGTCCGCGAAGAGCCTCACGCCCGCACTCCCCTCGTCCACGGCGTCAGGACCCGCTGGCCCACGACCAGCAGCACGTCGAGCAGCACCGCGAGCACGACACAGAGCACCGCCGCGGTCACGAGCTCGGCGCGGAAGTCGCGCTGCACGCCGTGGGAGATCAGGTTGCCCAGCCCTCCGAAGGCGACGAGCGTGCCGACGGTGGTGAGCGCGACCGTCGAGACCGTGGCGACGCGCAGGCCGGCCATGATCACCGGCAGCGCCAAGGGGAGCTCCACCTTCAGCAGGAGCTTGCCGGGGCCGAAGCCCAGGCCGGTCGCCGACTCGCGCACGTCGTCGGAGACCGAGCGCAGTCCGTCGAGCATCGCGCGCACCAGGATCGTCAGCGCGTAGAGGCCCAGCCCCAGGACCACCGTGAGTGCCGAGAGCCCGGTGAAGGGCACCAGCAGCGGGAAGAGCGCGAGCGACGGGATCGTGTAGAGCCCCGTGCTGAAGCCGAGGACCGCGGACTCCAGCCTCGGGAGGCGCCGCGCCAGCAGTGCCAGCGGGAAGGCAACCACGAGGCCGAAGAGCACGGCTGCCACGGTGATCTGGAGGTGCTGGACGGTGGCGTCGATGATCTCGGCGGAGCGGTCCTCGACGTACTGGTAGCACCACCACTCGTTGACCAGAGCGCTGTAGCAGCTCGGCTCGTCGGCCACCGGTGGCGTCACGGTCGCGAGTAGGGTCACGCGCATGGACGGTACCGCCTCCCCGGCTCCCGGAGACGACTCCTCACCGATGATCCGCCTGTCGGGTGTGGGCAAGACCTACGACGACGGCACCGTCGCGGTGCACGAGCTGGACCTGGAGGTCGGCCGCGGCGAGCTGGTCTGCCTCGTCGGTCCCTCGGGCTGCGGGAAGTCGACGACGCTGAAGATGATCAACCGGCTGATCGAGCCCACGGTCGGCACCGTCGAGATCGACGGCGTCGACGTCACCCGCCAGGACCCGGTGCTGCTGCGCCGCGGCATCGGCTACGTCATCCAGCAGGTCGGGCTCTTCCCGCACCAGAGGATCACCGCCAACGTCATGACGGTCCCGCTGCTCTACGGCGAGTCGAAGGCGACGGCGCGCGAGCGGGCACACCACCTGCTCGACCTCGTCGGCCTCGACCCCACGACGTACGGCGAGCGCTATCCGCACCAGCTCTCCGGCGGCCAGCGTCAGCGGGTCGGTGTCGCCCGCGCGCTCGCCGCGGACCCGCCGGTGCTGCTGATGGACGAGCCGTTCGGCGCGGTCGACCCGGTCGTGCGGGTGCGGCTCCAGGACGAGTTCCTGCGCCTGCAGCGCGAGCTGGGCAAGACCGTGGTGCTGGTGACCCACGACATCGACGAGGCGGTGCGCATGGGCGACCGGGTCGCGGTGTTCGCGACCGGCGGTCGGCTGGCGCAGTACGCCACGCCCGCCGAGCTGCTCGGCCGGCCGGCCGACGACTTCGTGGCCGACTTCGTGGGCTCCGAGCGCGGCCTGCGCCGCCTCACCGTGACCCCGATCGACCCGGCGCACCTCGAGCCGCTGGAGGGCGTCAGCGCGGGCTCGCTCGGCGCCGCCATCGACGTCGGCAGCACCCTCGAGGAGGCGCTGGCGGTGATGTTGCGCGACGACAAGCCGATGGTCGGCGTCAAGGACGGCGTGCGCTTCGTCGGCGTCCTCACGCCCAACGGCGTGCACCAGGCGCTGCGGGCGTCACTGCGCGACTGAGCCTTCTCCGCCGAGTCGGCGCGATGTTGCAAACGGGGTGCCGAGTCGGCGCGATGTTGCCGGTGGCTGAGGAGGGCCGGACCGCGTGCGCGGGTCGTGTGCCGGAGGCTGCGTCTGTGCGCGGTCCGGGACCCACGACTCGCCAGGTGGTCGGCGGGGCTGCGCCGGGTGGCTGGGTCGTGTGCCGCTCACCGCGGCGGGGCGCTGTGTGGGACACACGACAGCGCACGCAGCCGGCGCAGTGGCCCCCCCGAGTCGGCTCGATGTTGCCGTTGGAGTGCCGAATCGGCGCGATGTTGTAGCCGCGACTTCGCAACATTGCGCCGACTCGCGCCCAGGCCTGCAACAACGCGCCGACTCGCGGTCAGGCCTCGACCGGCACGTCCCGGTGCCAGGACTGGGTGACGTACTTGGTCTTCCACCCCATCGCGACGTAGAGCCCGTCGGCGCCGGTGGAGGAGTCGGCGTCGACCTCGAGGCCGACGCGGTCGCGGTCGCGAGAGGCGGCGTCGGCGATGATCGTGTGGAGCAGACCCATGGCGACGCCGCGGCCGCGCGCGGTCTCCAGCACGCCGAGGTAGGAGACGTAGGAGCCGTCCGGGCCGCCGGAGCTCTCCGAGACCGTGCCGATCAGTGCACCGACGGGGCTCGCGCCGTTGCCGTCGCCCAGGTCGACCTCGGCGAGCCACCAGTGGTCCCACCGGTGGCCGGGGTCCTCGCGCAACCGGTGGAGGAACTCGTCGAAGGTCTCCTCCCACGAGTTGAAGTGGTCGACGAAGGCGCCCTCGAGGACCTCGTGGACCCCGCGCAGGTCGTCCTCGTCAGGCATGCCGTCACCGGCTCGGCGTACGGTCCGGAAGCGGGCCTTGTCGGTCTCCCACAGCTCCGTCGACGGCACCAGTTCGGCCTCGTCGGGGGTCACCGGCCGACTCATCTGCCACCAGGTGCGGACCTGCGTGAAGCCGGCCGCCGCGAGCCAGCGGTGCTGGCGGTCGTCGTCGGCGAAGGCGCCGGTGTCGATCTGCTGTACGCCGAGCCCGCGCGCGCTGCCCACGGCCTGCGCCTGCCCGACGGCCCACTCCACGAGCACGTCGGAGCAGGAGCGGCCCAGCCCCTCGGGGAGCTGGCGCGAGACGATGTGGACGAAGAGCATGCGACCGCCGGCGCGGTCGTGGACGCTGCCCCAGGCCTGGATCTCGCCGGAGCGGTCGCGGACCACGACGTTCTCGCGGGTGCGCAGCCCGGCCTCGGAGACCTCGACGAGCACGTCGTCGACGCCGGAGGCGGCCCAGCCGCGACCGGAGCGCTCGTGATCACGCAGCAGCTGCGTCAAGCGTGCGAGCGTGAAGCGGTCGGAGGGGTCGGGGGCCTCGATGGCCCACCCGGCGGGCAGGCCGGGCTCGGCCACGATCTCGTCGGGGTCGCTCTCGAATCGGGACTCGTCAGTGCTCACGAGGAGTCATTGTCCCCGACCGGGTCGCGGCGCCTGCCGCCGACACCCGGAGTCGGCGACGGCCCGCGACCACGACCCGGCGGGGTCGTCGTCGCGGGCCGTGGCCGGGGCGTCAGGCGTGCTTGCGGTGGACCACCTGGGCGGCCTGCCACTCGGCGGTGACGACGTCGAGCTCCTGCTCGAGCTCGGCGACGCGCACGATCGCATGGGCGGCGCGCTCCTCGGCGTCGTCGAGACGCGAGGTGAGGGACGCCGTCGCACGCTCGGCGTCATCGGCGCGCAGCTGCTCCTCGAGCAGCTGGCGGTGGGCGTCGATCAGGCAGGCCTGGGCCTCGAGCAGGTTGCCCTCGAGCTCGCTGATCGTGGACTCGTGGGCCTCGATGCGCGCCGTGACGGAGGCGACGTAGGAGGCCTGCTCGGCGGTGCGCTCGACGGTGAGCTCGAGGTAGGCCTGCGCCTGCTCGACCCGGTCGCGGGCGGCCTCGCGGCGCGACAGAGCGAGCTCGGTGTGGGTGATGCGGGTGGCCGCGGCGCCGAGGACGACGGCCAGGCCGGCGGCGAGCGTGGCGACGAGCCACGACCCGCTGAAGGCTGCACCCACGGTGGCGAGGGCAGCGATGACGAGCATCATGACGGCGACGGCCAGTCGGGTGGACCGCTGACGTCGGCGCATGGGCGTGCTTGACGGGGAAGTCATGGCGCGAGGTTAGGCCTGGTCAGGGCCCCGTCGGTGCCGACGCGCCGCGGGGTGCACGTGTCGGTCGACACCCCTCGGGGGGTTTCTCTCCTGTCACAGGAGTCCCAGGGGTTGCGGGGCTCGGTCGTCCGCTCCATCAAGGTACGTCGGCGACACGCCACCTCCCACGGTGGAGCGGCTCCCTCCCGCACCACCGCCACGCGCGCCGGCACTTCCCACGGCGACACGCCACCGACCACGGGGTGCACGTCGTGGGAAGTGGCGGTTCGCCTGCATACCTTGATGGAGCGGCACGACGACGCCCCGCCTCAGGCCCGCCCGTCCGACCGCACCCGGCACGCGCGCTCGAGCAACAGCGCGGCGACGACGGTGAGCACGCCGCCTAGGAAGGCCAGGCCGGAGCGGATCATCCGCTCGTCGGCGAGGTCTGCCTCGGCACCGATCCAGCTGACGGCGTAGCCGAGGTAGCCGGCGCCGGCGAGCGCGCCGACCAGGGCACAGGCGCGGGCGAGGACCAGCCGGTTGACAGCCTGGTGGGGCTCGAGGCGCTCGCGGCGCACGTGCACGGAGCGCCATGTCGCGTGGGCGGTCACGCCCAGGATCGCCGCGACCAGCAGCAGCGCGAGGGGCTGGGCCCAGGAGACGATCGGGGCGGTGGCACCGAAGCGGTCGGCCATGGGCCGGACCAGCAGGCCGACGACCAACCCTCCGAACGCCCAGGCAGCGACCACCGCCGGCGGGGTCGGGCGCAGGGTGCCCTCGGGCTCCCGGCCGTCGGGCCCTCGGGGCCTCCCACCGGACCCGTCGTCGGGGGGCAGGTCAGCGTGCGGCGCCAAGCGTCACGCGACGTCGAGCGCGAGGTCCTCGCGCAGGACGAGCCCGTCGGTGCCGATCTGGGCCAGCAGGTCGGCGATCGGGCCCAGCTCGGGGAAGACCGCGTCGGGCTCGAGGTCGAACCACGGCTTGAGCACGAAGGCACGCTGCGCGGCCCGCGGGTGCGGCAGGCGCAGGTGCTCGTCGTCGCTGCGACGGTCGCCCACGACGATCAGGTCCACGTCGAGCGTGCGGGGTGAGTTGACGACGTCGCTGCGCTCCCGGTCGAAGGCGTCCTCGACGGCCAGCGCGCGGTCCATCAGCCGGTTGGCGGCCAGCGTGGTGTCGATCAGCAGGACCGCGTTGAGGTAGGTGTCGGCACCGGCGGGCGAGTCGACGGGCTGGGTCTCGTAGATCGGCGAGACGCCGGTGACCCAGACCTCGGGGGTGTCGGCGATGGCCTCGACGGCGCCCTGGAGGCTGGCGAGACGGTCACCGAGGTTGGAGCCAAGAGCCAGCACCGCGCGGCGGATCGGACGCATCTCACCGGTGAGGGTGTCGGCGTCGATGATGTGGGGGTTGGGGGTCTCAGTCACTGCGGCCCTCGCCTTTTCCGGGTGATGGTCAGGGCGACGTCCGAGAACGTCGCCTCGATAGGGGCATCCGGCTTGTGCACCGTGACCCGCGCCCATTCAACACGGGCGTCCAACAGGCAGACGTCCGCGATCCGCTGGACGAGGGTCTCGATGAGATCGACCGGATCTTTCTCCACGGCGGCTTTCACCGAGAGCACGAGACTCCCGTAGTCCACCGTGTCGCGCAAGTCGTCGGAGGCGGCCGCAGGCGCGGTGTCGAAACCCAGCGCGAGATCGATCACGAACGGCTGACCCTCCCGCTTCTCGAACTCGAACACGCCGTGGTGCCCGAAGCACTCGATCCCGCTGATGAACAGCTCGTCGGTCATGGTGACTCCGTCTCTCGTGGGTCGTGGGGGGCGTTCATCCGGTCCAGCACACGCAGGGCGTCCCGGCTCGCGCGCACGTCGTGGACCCGCACGCCCCACACCCCCTGCTGTGCGAGCAGGAGGGTCAGGGCGAGCCCGGCGGACTCGCGCTGGTCCACCGGTCGGGGGGTCCCGTCGGGGTCGCTCAGCAGGGTCCCGAGAAAGCTCTTGCGGCTCGCGCCGACCAGCAGCGGGAAGCCCAGGGAGGCGATCTGGTCGAGCCCCTGCAACAGCTGCCAGTTGTGGTCGGGCCGCTTGGCGAACCCCAGGCCGGGGTCCAGCACGACGCGGTCCTCAGGGATGCCCGCGGCACGGATCGCCGTCACCCGCTCTGCCAGCTCGCCGCGGACCGCGGCGACGACGCCGCCGCGCCCGTCGTAGGACGCGAGGTCGGCCATGCGGTCGGCGTGGGCACGCCAGTGCATCGCGACGTACGACGCACGCGAGGCCGCGACCACGTCCAGGATGCGGGGGTCGGCCAGACCGCCGGAGACGTCGTTGACGATGCCGGCGCCGGCCTCGATCGCGGCGCGGGCCACCTCGGAGCGCATCGTGTCGACCGAGACGAGGACCCCGTCCGCGGCGAGGGCCTCGATCACGGGGACCACGCGGTCGAGCTCCTCGCGCACCAGCGGACGGGTGGCGCCGGGGCGTGTCGACTCGCCGCCGATGTCGAGCACGTCGGCGCCGTCGGCCAGCAGCCGGCGCCCGTGCGCGACCGCACTGGCCGTGTCGGCGTGCCTGCCGCCGTCGGAGAAGGAGTCGGGGGTGACGTTGACGACCCCCATCACGAGCACGGCAGGGACCTAGGGCGCCGGGGTCTCGGGCGTCTCGGCGTAGCGCTGCTTCAGCACCGCACGCCGGTTGGTGCCCTCGGTGTTGCTGCCCTTCTCGATGAAGACCAGGTTGTGGTAGCAGTGCACGGCCACGACGTGGAGGTCGGCGTAGGTCGGCACGTAGGACTCGTCGACGTACTCCTCATGGTTGAGGCCGTCGACGAGGTCCTTGACCAGCGCCATCGTCGTCGTGGGGTCGTGCCGGTCCTCGCTGCCGCCCCACTCGGGCCAGTAGGAGGTCTGGGTGTCCTCGATGGCGTAGATGCCGCCGTCCTCGAGGAGCGGGAAGAGGAGCCGGAAGGTCTCACGGATGTGCTCGGGTCGGTGGCTGCCGTCGTCGATCACCACGCGCAGCGGGCCCTTCTTCTCCGCGACGATCCGCTCGAGCACGTCGGGGTCGACCTGGCTGCCCTGGTAGGTGTCGATGCGCGGGGCCCGGACGAACGACTTGTCCTCGATGTCGAGCCCGATGACCTGCGCCTTCGGGAAGAAGAACTTCCACATCCGCAGGGACGCCCCGCCCCGGCCCTGCTTGACGTAGCCGCCGATGCCGATCTCCAGCAGCGTGAACCGCTCGCCGCGCAGGTGCTCGAGATGACGCTGGTAGTGCACGGTGTAGAAGTGCAGGCCGTGCTTGTCGGTGCCGAAGTGCTGGGCCAGGTCGGTCAGCGACATCGCCTGGAGCTCGCGCCGACGCCGCTGGGCCGCGGTGAGCTCGGGCTGCTTCGGCTTCGGCGGCGTACGCCGTGCCACCGGCGGCGCCGCGGGGGTCGGGCCGGCGCCCTTGAGCCGCGCCCAGGCACGAGGACCCACCAGCGGCTTCACGACGCGGACGGCGGCCCTCTTGGCCGTGCCGATCACGGGGTTCGACACCGGGTGTGCTCCTCTGCTCTGCGGACGCGCCACGCTACCAAGCAGGGGGCGGCGACGATCCTCAGCGTCGACTGCTGTGGATCAGCGCCATCGCCTCGGCCCGCGTCGGGCCGTTGTGCATGATCCCGCGCACGGCGGAGGTGATCGTGCGGGCACCGGCCTTGCGCACCCCGCGCATGGTCATGCAGAGGTGCTCGGCCTCGATCACGACGATCACGCCACGCGCCTCGAGGATCTCCATGAGGGCGTCAGCGACCTGCGTGGTGAGCCGCTCCTGCACCTGGGGCCGCTTGGCGTAGACGTCGACGAGCCGCGCCAGCTTGGACAGACCGGTGATGAGGCCCGACTCGGCCGGGATGTAGCCGACGTGCGCGACGCCGGTGAAGGGCACCAGGTGGTGCTCGCACATCGACCAGAGCTCGATGTCGCGCACCAGGACCATCTCGTCGTGGCCCAGGTCGAAGGTCGTCGTCAAGACGTCCTGCGGCGTCTGGCGCAGACCCTGGGTCAGCTCGGCGTAGGCGCGCGCGACCCGGGCCGGGGTGTCGAGCAGGCCCTCGCGCGTGGGGTCCTCACCGATCGCGTAGAGCAGCTCGCGGATCGCGGCCTCCGCGCGATCGTGGTCGAAGTCCGGCACGTCGGCGGGATCGGTGGCCAGCGAGATGGGGTCGGTCATGAGGGGTCCTGTCTGGGTGTGTGCTCGAACGCTGCCGGTCTATCCGTAGCGGGACCCGTCCCGGATGGGTCCCCGATCAGCCGGGGAGACCCGGCGCCGGCGGCTCCCCGGCGCTCGACCCACCGTGCACGTCGCCGCCGGCGCCCGGGGGCGTGAGGATGACGCCTGCCGCGGCCTTCTCGGCCGCCAGACCGTTGGCGGCAGCCCGGTCGCGGATCTCCTGCGGGATCTCCACCGGCGGGATCGCCGAGGGGTTGCGGTGCGGCGAGCCGGTCCAGGCCGGACGCTCGGGGCGACGACGCAGGGGCACGAAGACCTCCGCGATCTCCGCCTTGTCGAGCGTCTCGCGGTCGAGGAGCGCGAGGACCAGGTCGTCGAGGACGTCGCGGTTCTCCTCGAGGATGTCGAAGGCCTCCTGGTGCGCGACGGCGAGGAACTTCTTGGTCTCCTCGTCGACGATCGCGGCGATCTCCTCGGAGTAGTTGCGCTGATGGCCCATGTCGCGGCCCAGGAACGGCTCGCCCTGGGTCTCGCCGAGCTTGATCGCGCCGAGGCGGTCGGTCATGCCGTACTGCGTCACCATCGCGCGGGCCAGGCTCGT
Organism: Nocardioides sp.; assembly: GCF_031397825.1. Taxonomy (GTDB): domain Bacteria; phylum Actinomycetota; class Actinomycetes; order Propionibacteriales; family Nocardioidaceae; genus Nocardioides. The sequence goes on along the minus strand of NZ_JANNML010000055.1, from coordinate 1,427 downwards.
GGCCTTCTCGATGTCGTTGCCGGCGCCGGTGGTCGGGTCGTGGAAGACCATCTCCTCCGCCGCGCGACCGCCGAGCATGTAGGCCAGCTTGTCGAGCATCTCCGAGCGGGTCTGGGAGTACTTGTCCTCGTCGGGCAGCACCATCGTGTAGCCCAGCGCGCGACCGCGCGGGAGGATCGTGATCTTGTGCACCGGGTCGGTGCCGGGCAGCGCCGCGGCGACGAGGGCGTGGCCGCCCTCGTGGTAGGCGGTGATGAGCTTCTCCTTCTCGCTCATCAGTCGCGAGCTGCGCTGCGGGCCGGCGATGACGCGGTCGATCGCCTCGTCGAGCGCGCCGTCGGTGATCATCTTCTCGTTGTTGCGGGCCGTCAGCAGGGCCGCCTCGTTGAGGACGTTGGCCAGGTCGGCACCGGTGAAGCCCGGCGTGCGGCGCGCGATCGACTTGAGGTCGATGTCGGTCGCCATCGGCTTGCCGCGCGAGTGGACCTGGAGGATCTTGTGGCGACCCGCGAGGTCGGGGGCGTCGACGCCGATCTGGCGGTCGAAACGGCCCGGACGCAGCAGCGCGGGGTCGAGGACATCGGGACGGTTGGTGGCTGCGATCAGGATGACCCCACCGCGCACGTCGAAGCCGTCCATCTCGACGAGGAGCTGGTTGAGGGTCTGCTCGCGCTCGTCGTGGCCGCCGCCCATGCCGGCGCCGCGGTGACGACCGACGGCGTCGATCTCGTCGATGAAGACGATCGCCGGGGCGTTCTCCGTGGCCTGCTCGAAGAGGTCGCGGACGCGGCTGGCGCCGACACCGACGAACATCTCGACGAAGTCGGAGCCGGAGATGGAGTAGAAGGGGACGCCGGCCTCGCCGGCGACGGCGCGGGCCAGCAGGGTCTTACCGGTTCCGGGCGGACCGTAGAGCAGCACGCCCTTGGGGATCTTGGCCCCGACCGCCTGGAACTTCGCGGGCTCCTGGAGGAACTCCTTGATCTCGCCGAGCTCCTCGATCGCCTCCACACAGCCGGCGACGTCCGCGAACGTCGTCTTCGGCATGTCCTTGGTGATCAGCTTGGCCTTGGACTTGGCGAACTGCATGACGCCGCGACCACCGCCGCCCTGGACCTGGTTCATGAGGAACAGGAAGAGCAGGATGATCAGCGCGAACGGGAGCAGCGTCGCGAGGATCGAGCCGAGCAGGCTCGGCTTCGGCACCTCGGTCGTGTACTTCTCGATCTCGCCGGCGTCGACCTGCGCCTGCACCTCGTCGGCCAGCTGGGCCTGGGTGCCATCGAGCCAGAACGACGTGACCTTGTCGCCGTTGTCGAGCGTCGCCTGGATCTGCTGCTCGCCGGCGTCGACGAAGGTGATCTCCTTGATCTCGCCCGAGGAGATGTAGTCCTGCATCTTCGAGGACTCGATCTCCTCCCCGCCCC
>NZ_JANNML010000237.1:0-3286 GCF_031397825.1 Nocardioides sp. | reverse complement strand
AGCGGGTCGGACCAGTCGAGGACCAGCTCGACCCTGCTCGGCGAGGTCACCGACATCGAGAAGACGTGCGGGTCGGAGACCAGGCTGCCAAGGCCGCCGTTGGTCTGCGACACCGCGAAGGAGTTGCCGTCCGCGGCGCGGAAGGACAGCGAGTAGGGCTTGGTGCCGGTCGGCGGCGTCGGCTGCTGCGGACCCTTGACCGCACGGAGCGGGCGACCCGTCACGCCGATCCGGCCCTGGCCGGCGGGCGCGGTGTCGTCGACGTAGACGACGCGCTTGGCGTTCTGCGTGCTGCTGGTGCTGCCGACGTAGTAGGGCGCGACGTTGCCGTAGGACTCCAGGTAGCGCCGCGAGATCGCGAAGCGCACCGTGCCCCGGGCGCGGTCCCACGTGCTGACGCCGTCGAGGAAGGTCTCGGCGCCGTTGTCGTAGGTGTTGGCTCCGTCGCTGGCCGGGCCGGTCGAGTCGAAGCGACGACCGTTGACGATCAGGCTGTAGGAGGACAGGCCGGTCGTGCCCGAGGTCGGTGCGAGTCGGGCGACCTTCACGGTGGCCAGCAGCTGGGTGTTGGTGACGCGCACGTCGAGCCCACGCAGGTCGTTGAAGGGGCTGTCGGCGTCACCCGCGCGATCGACCACCATGCCGTTGGCGCGACGTGGCTGCTTGCCCTGGGCGACGTACGACGCCGTGCCCGTGAGCCGCACCCGACCGTCGGCCGTGCGGCTCGGCCGCTGGATGGTGAGCCGGGGGCGCGTGGTCGTGACGGGGGTCGGCGACCAGCTGACGCGGGCGCCGGGCAGGACGCCCACGTCGGGCTGGGGGCAGTCGGCCGGCGAGCCGGTGGCCGACGCATAGATGTGGTCGCTCGGGCTCTGCACCTGGAAGGGGTTGCGTCCGTCGCCGGGGAGGTCGTTGGCCTCGAGCTTGTCCTGGGGGGTCACCTTGCCGTCGCCGTTGCGGTCGAGGTAGCCGCTCATCCGCAGCGCGAAGCCCTCGACGTCGAGGCTGGAGACGCACTTGCTGAGGCCCGGCGGGTCCTCGTTGTAGCTCATGATGTCGGTGGTCGGCACCGGTCCCCAGGAGCCCTCCGCGCCGTCACCGACGTGACCGACGGTCAGGCAGTGGCCGAACTCGTGGCTGACCAGGTCGAAGAGGCTGAACACCTCGGTCGTGCCCGGCAGCGGGTCGATGGCGCCGTTGATCGCGAAGCAGACGTTGCCGCCCGCGCCGCCGCAGTCCTCGACGTAGGTGCCGGAACGCTCCTCGTGGTGCGTGTCGAAGCCCGGGATCGCCTCCCAGGCGGCGAAGTCGAAGGGGTTCTCGATGCTGGTGCACGGCACGCCCTGCGCGTCGTAGATGCCGAGGTCGCCGACGAACTGCGCCGGGTCGATGCCGATCCCGATGCCGCCGACCGGGTTGGTGCCGACGAGGACGATCTCGGGGTCGATCAGGGGGTAGGTGGTGAACTCGCCGCCCAGCGCGTCCACGGTGATGTGGAAGTCGACCTTCGTCAGCCAGGGCTGCTTCATCCGCTTGGCGAGCTGCTCGATGCCGCCCTCCCACATCTCGACGGACTGGCGCATGACCCGCATGTCGCGCTCGGCCGTCGGCGAGGCCGGGACCAGCACGAGGACGTCGACCTGGGGCGAGTCAAGGGCGTTGAGACCGGTGCGCATGTGGAAGCACTGGTTGTCCGGGTTGTCGAGGCTCATGTCGCGGATGCACCCCGGCGGCAGGTTGCCGTCGCCGAAGTAGGACTGCGAGTAGGGACCGGCGGTCGGCTGCGAGGGGCTGGCGTAGGAGACCGCGCCCGCCACGAGGGCGACGGCGAGGACGACGGGCAGCAGCAATCGACGGAGGAGGGAGCGCAAGGTGGGACCTTTCGGAGGGCGTCGCCCCCTCAACGACCATGGAGTGCTGGGGTTATCAGCGAGGCAGTCCCGCGGCGCGGAACATCGCGTCGTAGATCTCGTGCACGACCGGCTCCTTGAACGCGTTGTAGCGCATCCCCGACCCCAGCGCCCCGTGCTCCGCCCCGGTGGCGTCGAGCGCCGCCAGCGCCTCCCGCTTGGCTGCCGCGTAGCGCTCGCGGTCCTCGGGGTGGGCTCTCAGCCAGTCGCGGAACATCAGGTGGCGCACGACTTCTGGACACCCAGGCCCGAAGACGTGCAGGTGCACGCGGGGCTCGTGCCTCTCTCTGGCGAGACGCTTGAAGAGCCGGTGCTGGTGCCAGTCGGGCTCGGTGAGCCAGTGCACGAGGCCGAGGCCCTGGAGGTCCGGGACGTACGCCGCCTCGTCGGCCGGGTCCGCCACCACCACGTCGACGTCGATGATCGGCTTCGCGGGCAGCCCGGCCACGGACGTCGAGCCGACGTGGTGGATCTCGACCACCCGGTCGCCGAGCGTCCGCGCGACCTGCTCGGCCAGCTGGTCGAAGTGCTGTGGCCAGCTGTGGTCCGGCTCCACCACCCGCAGCTGGTCGTCGGTCGGCCGGGCGTCGACGTAGACCACCTCGCCCTCGTCGTGGTGGCGCGTGATCAACTGCAGCTCCTCGCGGATGATCCGCAGCGCCTTCGGCCCCACCCCGTGCAGCCCCGCCAGCTCCTCGCTCGGCACCCCCACCAGCTGCCGCAGCTCGGTGAACCCCGCCGCGGCGAGCCCCCGCGTCGCCGGCGCCCCGATGGTCCTCGGCAGTCGGTCGAGGCGCGTGGTCGGGTCGGGGTGGGATCCGCTCATCTCGGGGCCTGGCTCCTCGCTGTCGTGGGTGAGACTGCCTCCATGATCTCTCGGACGGCCGCCGTCGTCCGCTGGCTGGGCTGGAGGTGACTTCGTCCCGCGGCACTCACCCTCGTCGCCCTTGCCCGCCTGCTGGTCAACGACTCCTCCGTCGGCAACGCCGAGCCGACCTGCGTGGCGTGGCAGTGGTGGATGTTCCTCACGTTCTGGGTCTGGGGGTCCGTGCTCCTGTTCGTCGTGGGCCTGGTCGGCGCCGACCGGATCACGACCCGCAGCCGGGGCTGACGGGCCCTCCGCTCAGGTCGGGCGCGCCCGGTCCTGGGTCGAGCCTGACGAGCGCCAGCGAGGCGGCATCGAGGAGGCATCTGGACCGCGCGCTCCCGGGGTGGTCAAACGTTTGTCCAACGCAGGGGGACCGGTCGGTGGTCGAGCCCGGCGAGCGCCAGCGAGGCGGCATCGAGGAGGCATCTGCCCAAATCATACACCGCTACTGTTCTTGTTTCATCATTTCTCATTCCTAAACCATAAGCAAGACTGGCTGCTGTTGGTT
>NZ_JANNML010000213.1:0-20261 GCF_031397825.1 Nocardioides sp. | reverse complement strand
CGGCGCGATGTTGCAGCCCGCGGGGGTTGACCACCATGCAACATTGCGCCGACTCGGCAAGGGCCCGGCAACATTGCGCCGACTCGGCACGGGCCCGGCAACTCTGCGCCGACTCGGCCGTCACTCTGCGCCGGCTCGGCGGACCAGCCAGACCCGGTCGTAGCCGTCGAGCGCCTCGCGCCGCTCCTCGACCCAGTCGGCGCGATCGAGCTCGGGGTAGAACGTGTCGCCCTCGGGCGTGAGGTGGACCTCGGTGAGCACCTGCTCGTCGGCGACGTGCAGCGCCTCCTCGTAGACCAGCGAGCCGCCCACGACCATCACCTCGCCGGGGAGGTCGTCGGCCAGCGCGAGGGCCGCCGTCAACGACGGTGCGACCAGCACCCCCTCGGCGCTCCAGGACGGGTCGCGGGTGAGCACGACGGTGGTGCGCCCGGGCAGCGGCCGTCCGATCGAGTCGTAGGTCGCGCGACCCATCACCATCGTGTGCCCCAGCGTCGTGGCCTTGAAGTGCGCGAAGTCCTCGGGAATGCGCCACGGGATGTCGCCGGAGGCACCGATGACGCCGTTGTCGGCGACCGCAGCGACCATCACGACGCGCTTGCCGCCGGGAGTCATGCGCGCGTCATACGGCGATCGGGGCCTTGATGCCCGGGTGGGGGTCGTAGCCCTCGACCGCGACGTGCTCGAGGTCGAAGGCGTCCAGGGCGGCCACCGACGGGTCGAGCACCAGCCGCGGCAGCGGGCGCGGCTCGCGCGTGAGCTGGAGGCGAGCCTGGTCGACGTGGTTGGAGTAGAGGTGGGCGTCGCCGAGTGTGTGCACGAAGTCGCCGACCTCGAGCCCGGTCACCTGGGCGACCATGTGGGTCAGCAGCGCGTAGGAGGCGATGTTGAACGGCACGCCGAGGAAGACGTCCGCCGAGCGCTGGTAGAGCTGGCAGCTCAGGCGCCCGCCGGCCTCCGAGGGCGCGACGTAGAACTGGAACATGGTGTGGCACGGCGCCAGCGCCATCTGCGGGATGTCGGCGACGTTCCACGCGGAGACGATGTGGCGGCGTGAGTCGGGGTCGCGGCGGATCTGCTCGACGACCTGGGCGATCTGGTCGACGTGACGCCCGTCGGGCGTCGGCCACGAGCGCCACTGGTAGCCGTAGACGGGCCCGAGGTCGCCGTCGGCGTCGGCCCATTCGTCCCAGATCGTGACGCCGCGTTCCTGGAGCCACGTGACGTTGGTGTCGCCCCGGAGGAACCACAGCAGCTCGGCGAAGACCGAGCGCGTGTGCACCTTCTTGGTGGTCACGAGGGGGAAGCCCTCGCTGAGGTCGAAGCGCATCTGGTGGCCGAAGACGCTGCGCGTGCCGGTGCCCGTGCGATCACCCTTGTCGACCCCCTCGTCGAGGACTCGCGTCAGGAGATCGAGGTACTGCTGCATGAGCCCAACCTACCGTCCGGGGACGGGTCAGAGCGCGACCGTCCCGATGACCGTCGTGAGGGTGTCGCCGCCCACCCACACCTCGCGAGAGGGCCCGTCGCACACGACGTCGACGTGGACGCGGCCCCGGCGGCCCATCGCGGTGCCCTGGGACGCGACGTACGACGTGGGCAGGCGCGAGCCCGCCAGCCACTGGGCGATCCCGGCGTTGAGGCTGCCGGTGACGGGGTCCTCCACCACCCCGAGCCCGGGGCAGAACGCGCGGACCTCCGCGGCCGCGCCGTCGCCGGCACCGTCGGGGTAGAGCCCGACGACCCCGACGTCGAGGTCGCCGAACAGCGCCAGGTCGGGGCGTACGTCGAGCACGGCGTCGGCGTCGCGCAGGAGGAGCCCGACCCAGCCGGGGCCGTTGTCGATCCACGCGGCGTCGACGACCTCGTCCACGCCGAGCGCGAGCGCCGCGGCGATCCGCGTGAGGTCCCCAGCCTCCACCGGACCCGAGCGCAGGAGCGGCGGGGCGGCGAACGCCAGCCGCTCGCCCCGTCGGACCGGGACCAGCCCGGCGCCGCACTCCTGCACGACCGTGTCGGCCACCGCCGGCGCTCCCCCGGCCTCGAGCCAGGCGTGGGCGCTGCCGAGGGTCGGGTGACCGGCGAAGGGCAGCTCGCCACCCGGGGTCCAGATCCGCAGCCGGTAGTCGGCGCCGGGCGTGGTCGGTGCCATCAGGAACGTCGTCTCCGACAGGTTGGTCCACCGCGCGAAGGCCGCCATCTGCTCGTCGGTCAGGCCATCGGCGTCGTGGACGACCGCGACCGGGTTGCCCATCAGGGGCAGGGGCGAGAAGACATCGACCTGGCGGAAGGCGCGCACGCCGTCACGCTACTGGGCCAGCGCCCACGTCGTGCTGCGCGGGAAGGTCAGCACCACCTCGCAGGCCGTCGCGACCCCCGGACGGGGAGCGACGCAGGAGGTCAGCTGGAGGCTGCCGGAGTTGGACAGACGCGGGCCGTCGTCGGGGTCGGGCTGCGCCAGCTCCACGAGGTAGGTCGCCGCACCCTCCGCGCGCAGGTGCGCGGCGTAGACGGTGTCCGTCGCGGACAGGCCGGTGTCGAGCTCGGTCTCCGAGCGCGCGTCCCAGAGCCGCAGCGTGCCGACCTCGCTGACGGGGTTGATCGTGCGCGTCAGCACCAGCCCCCCGTCGGGCGACAGCTCCGCACCCACCCCCGGCACGGTCACGATCTCGTCCTCCCCCTCACGCGGGCTGGCGACGCTCACCGCACCCTCATCCTGGCGCGCCACGGCACCGCTCGCGACGTCGAGCACCTTGGGCGCCGCGAGCTCGACCTCCCCGCCCTCCTCGACATCGAACGCGTAGTTGCGCCCCTGGGTCACGTAGTAGACCGTCCCGCCGTCGAGACCGACGACGTCGATGTCCTCGTCGTCGGGCAGTGCGACCGTGCCCACCACCTCACCCTCGTCGAGGTCCCACACCTGGAGCTCGGGGCGACCGGTCTGGTCGACCCACGCGACCAGGCCCTCCTCGGCGGAGACCTGGAAGGTGCCGTCGAGCCGCTGCCTCCCGATCGGCGTGCGCTTCCCCTCGAGGTCCACGTGGACGATCTCCCCGACGGCGTCGGTGTAGACCGCCCCGTCGTCCACCTCGAAGAACGTGCGGAGCGCCTCGATCCGCAGCTCGACCTCGGCGAGGTGGAGGACGTCGTCGGAGTACCACCCGACCGGGGCCGGGTTGCTCGCGCGCTCCACGGGCACGTCGGCCAGCGGTGGCACCGGCTCGGGTCGGGTGCCCCACCAGGTCGCGCCGCCGACCACGACGGCGAGCAGGGCGACGACGGCGCCCGCCGTGACCGTCGTACGACGCACGCGGGCGCGGCGGTCGGCCCGCTGCTCGGCCGCGACGTCGGCGAGCGAGACCGGGGTGACGTGGAGGGACTCCGCGACGCGGCGCAGGGCGTCGTCCGACGGAGCGGGACCGAGCTCGCGCCCCAGCACCAGCTCGACCTGCTCGGTCGCGAGGCCGGCGACCGAGCGCAGGACCAGCGCGGCCCGGTCGACCGGCCCGAGGGCGTCGAGCGCGGCGGAGAGGGCGGGCCACTCGACGTCGAGCGGCCAGCCGTCACGGGGCGCGTCCGTGGCCCACCAGGCGACCCGGTCGTCCCGGCGCACGTCGAGCAGCGTCCGGAAGAGGTGGACGTCGAGGTCACCGACCTCGTCACGCCTGCCCCAGCCGGCGCGCAGGCGCCCCAGCGTCGAGCGGGCCAGTCGGGGTGCGACGTCGGGGCGGGAGCCGAGCAGGACGGTGGTGCGCACCAGGGCGGTCCAGCGCGCGACGGCAAAGGCCTCGAAGTCGCCCTCGTCGCGCATGACTACTGCTCCTCGGTCCCCTGCGCCACGACCCAGGCCGTGAGCTCGGCGGTGTCCCTCCCACGGGCTGCCCTGTCGTCAGCGTATTCGGAGCCCTCGACCCGGTGGATGTCCTCGCGGATCCGCAGTGCCTCGCGCAGGACGCGGTGGAAGCGCTCGGGATAGGCGCTCAGCCCCCACCGACCGGCGCCCGACTTCGTGGTCATCTCTCCCGTGACGAGCAGGTGGTGCAGGCGGGTGACCCCCAGGACGCACCAGCAGCACCCCTCCTCGCCGGCGCCCTCGGACGGCATCGCGGTCAGGGCCTCGGCGCTGCCGCGCCAGTAGGTGTCGAGGTTGTCGCGGGTGAAGGCGAGGAGGACCTCCTGCGAGGTCCACACGCCCAGCTCGGCGATCGGCGGACCGCAGACCTGCACGCCGTGCCACGCCAGCTCGTGCCAGACCACGACGGCCTCGTGGAGGACGCCCTCGCCCTCGAAGAGCCTGCCGAGCACGATCGGCACGTCCGGGCAGTCGGCCGGGGGGTCAGCGAGGTCGGCGACCAGGACGTGCACGCCGTCGAAGGCCACGTCGGGGTGGGCGGCGGCGACCTGCTCGTGCGCCACGCGCAGCGCCTCGACCGCAGCCCCGTCCGGTCGGTGGGCCAGGGTCGCGACGAAGTCGACGTCGCTCTGCCCCGGCACCCACTCCCCGAAGCCGGTGCCGCCGCGCAGGTAGAGCCCCGTGACCAGGTCCGGCGGCGCGACGCGCAGGAAGGTCGCGCAGACCTCCTCGACCGCCGCCGGGATCATGCCGGGATCATGCCGGGATCACGGGAGGGTCACGCGTGGAGCGACATCGGCCCGTAGACGACGCGGTCGACCTCGAGCAGCGTGACGCCGTCGACGCCCTGTTCGGCGAGCTCGGCATAGAACTCACCGACCCAGGACTCGGCGTCGGCCTGGCTGGCGAAGCGCCGGCCGGCGTAGTCCTCGGAGACGGTGACCTCGGTCCCCTCCTTGTCCTCGAGGCGCCACGACCACGGCAGGTCGGCGGTCGAGGGCGGGCGGAAGGTGGGCGGCTGGTCGGGCAGGTTCATGACTCCCTCACCGAGGTGTCGACGAAGGGCGGCTTGGTGAGCTGGAAGATCTCGCGCCGTCCACGGACGTCGACCCCCACCTCCGCCTCCGGGTGGATGTCGGAGGGCAGCAGCGCGAGGCCGATGCCCTTCTTCAGCGTCGGGGAGAAGGTCCCCGAGGTGATCTCGCCGAGCATCACGTCGGCCGTGAGGCTGACCATCATGTGCGGACGTGGGATGGCGCGACCGGTGGAGACCAGGCCGCGCAGGGTGCGGCTGGGGCCGGCTGCCTTCTCGGCGAGCAGCACGTCGCGCCCCCAGAAGGCCTCCTTCTTCCACCCGACCGCCCAGCCGAGTCGGGCCTCGTTGGGCGTCACGTCGAGCGAGATCTCCTGGCCGTGGAGGGGGTAGCCCATCTCGGTCCGCAAGGTGTCGCGCGCCCCCAGGCCGCAGGCGAGCATGCCGTACGCCGCACCCGCGGCGACGAGTGCGTCCCACAGCGACTCGGCGACCGCGTTGGCCGCGATCAGCTCGTAGCCGCGCTCGCCGGTGTAGCCGGTGCGACAGACCACGACGCCGCTGCCGTCGTGCTCCGCCTCGGTGAAGCTCATGTAGTCGTGACCGACCGGCAGGCCGACCGCCTTCAGCACCTCGTCGGAGTGCGTCCCCTGGACGGCCAGCACGACGTAGTCACGGTGGTGGTCCACGACCGTCACGCCCTCGGGGGCCGACTCCGCGAGCCGCCGTACGACCTCGGCGGTGTTGGCGGCGTTGGGCACGAGCAGCACGTGCTCGTCGTCGCGGTAGTAGACGATCAGGTCGTCGACCACGCCGCCGGTGGCGTCGTCGCAGCAGAGCGTGTACTGCGCCTGGCCCGGGCCGATCTTGGCCAGGTCGTTTGTCAGCGTGCGGTTGACGTAGTCGGCGGCTCCGGGACCGGTCACCATCGCCTTGCCGAGGTGACTGACGTCGAAGATGCCGACCGAGGTGCGCACGGCGGTGTGCTCCTTGACGACGCCGGAGGAGTACTCCAGCGGCATGGACCACCCGCCGAACTCGGCGAACTTGGCGCCCAGCGCGACATGTCGGTCATGGAGGGGCGATCGCAACAGCTCGGCCATGGCCGCGAACCTACCGCAGCCCCTGCGAGCCCCTGCGGGCCCCTGCGAGGTGCGGGTTAGTCTGCCGCGGTGACCACGACCTACACGCTGCGCAGCGCCAGCCCCGCCAAGACCCGAGCCGACGCGGTGGTGGTCGGGGTCCTCTCCACGGCGAAGGGACCGCAGGTCGCGCCGGGCGGCGAGGACGTGGCCAAGGCCTACGGCCGCAAGCTGGCCCCGCTGCTCGCGGCCCTCGGCGTCAAGGGCAAGGCCGGTGAGCTGGTCAAGGTCCCGACGAGCGGCACGATCACCTCACCGCTCCTGGTCCTGGTCGGCCTCGGCGACGAGGCCACGCCCGCATCCGTACGCCGTGCCGTCGGCGGCGCCGTCCGCGCCGTGACCAACGCCGCGTCGGTGGCGGTCGCCCTGCCGGCCGACTCCCCCGAGCTGGTGCGCGCCCTCACCGAGGGCGCGATGCTCGGCGCCTACACGTTCACGACGTACAAGAAGGAGACCAAGGACGACGCCCCCGGCGACGTCGTGCTCCTGTGCCCCAACCCGCGTCGCAAGGAGATGGCCACCGCCTTCGAGGAGGCGCAGGTCGTCGCCCGTGCGGTCGCGCAGACCCGCGACTGGGTCAACACCCCTCCCGGCGACCTGACGCCCCCCGTCTTCGCGGACGCGGCCGTGGCTGCTGGCAAGGAGTGGACCAAGGGCCGCGGTGGCCCGAAGGTCAGCGTCACGGTGCTCGACGAGAAGCGTCTGGCCGAGCTCGGCTGCGGCGGCATCCTCGGCGTCGGTGCGGCCTCGGCGGCTCCCCCGCGCCTGGTCGAGATCACCTACGCCCCCAAGGACGCCCGCTGCCACCTCGCGCTGGTCGGCAAGGGCATCACCTTCGACTCCGGCGGCCTGACCATCAAGCCGGCCCAGGGCATGGGTGAGATGAAGAGCGACATGTCGGGCGCCGCTGCCGTCATCCAGGCGACCTTCGCCATCGCCGCGCTCGGCCTGCCGATCAAGGTCAGCACCTTCGCCGCGATGGCGGAGAACATGGTGTCCGGCTCCGCGATCCGCCCGGGCGACGTCATCACGCAGTACGGCGGCACCACCGTGGAGATCCAGAACACCGACGCCGAGGGACGTCTCGTCCTGGCCGACGCCCTCGGCCGAGCCGCCGAGCAGGAGCCCGACGTCCTGCTCGACGTCGCCACGCTCACGGGCCACATGGTGCTGGCGCTCGGCGACCGCGTCGCGGGCGTCATGGGCACCGACGAGATCGTCCAGGGTGTCATCGCCGCCTCCGAGGTCGCCGGCGAGGACCACTGGCCGATGCCGATCCCCGAGGGCATGGTCGAGCGGGTCAAGGGCAGCAAGATCGCCGACCTCTCCCAGCACGACTGGGTGCGCTGGGGCGGCGGCCTCTTCGCCGGCGCGTTCCTGCGCGAGTTCACCCACGGCCTGCCGTGGGCCCACCTCGACATCGCCGGCACCGCCTTCAACTCCGGCGGCCCCCGCGGTCACCTCACCAGCGGCGGCACCGGCTGGGCCGTCACCACCCTCGTCGACTACGCCCGCGCGCTGTCGGCAGAGAAGTAGCCCGCGGCGGGGTCGCTGGTCGAGCCCGAGGAGCGCCAGCGACGAGGCGTCGAGACCGTGCACGCCGACCACCAGGCTCAGCCGCATGACGTACGGCGTACCCCCACCCAGACGAGCACCTCACCGAGGTCTCGACGCCGACTCGCTGGGCTCGCCGGGCTCGACCGACGAAGGGCCAGCCAGCACCCACGCATCCGTGCGGCTAGTAGCCGCGCTCCTTGCGCTGCTGCTTCTGCCGGCTGTTGTAGTCACGCATGCGCTGCGGGATGCCGACCACGGCGGCGTCGTAGGACGGCACCTGGTGCTTGTTGGCGAAGTCGTGCGCCCAGTTGATCGAGGGGACCCGGCGACGGGTCCACTCGCCGTCGTGCGCCACCAGGAGCAGGGTCACGTCACTGACCGCCGTGCGGGGCTCGACGAACCCCTCCACACCGCGGCGCGCGGTGACGAACTCGTGCAGGTGCGCCTCGTCGACCTTGTCGGAGGCGCGGACCCGTGTGGAGCCCGTGCGGAGTCCGTCCTTGGCCGGCCTGCTCATGCGCATGCCCGACCTGCGGCGGAAGCGGTCCATGAAACCCATGTGCCCAGTTTGCCCCTTCGGGGGTCATCTCGCGCACAGGACCCCTCTCGACGGGCTCGTGGCGACTCGCGGGCGGCCGCGCTGAGGCCGGTGTTGTCACGCGCGCCAGAAGTGCAAGGATGGGTCGCGCATCGGTGACTACGGAGGGACCAGCGTGGCAGAGGCGGACTTCGACGTTCTCGTTCTCGGGGCGGGTTCGGGGGGCTACGCCTGTGCCCTGCGCGCCGCCCAGCTGGGCCTGTCCGTGGGGCTGGTCGAGAAGGGCAACCTCGGCGGCACCTGCCTCCACGTCGGTTGCATCCCCACCAAGGCCCTGCTCCACGCAGCGGAGGTCGCCGACAGCGCCCGCGAGTCCGAGCAGTTCGGGGTCCGGGCGTCGTTCGACGGCATCGACATGCCCGGCGTCAACGCTTATAAGGACGGCGTGGTCTCGCGCCTCTTCAAGGGGCTGGCCGGCCTCATCAAGTCCCGCGGCATCACCGTGATCGAGGGCGAGGGCCGGGTCACCGGCCCCCGCGAGGTCACGGTCGACGGCACCACCCACACCGGTCGCCACCTCGTCCTGGCCTCCGGCTCCTACTCCAAGTCCCTGCCCGGCCTCGAGGTCGACGGCGAGCGGGTCCTGACCTCCGAGCACGCACTGCGCCTCGAGCGGGTGCCCGCATCGGTGATCGTGCTGGGCGGCGGCGTCATCGGCTGCGAGTTCGCCAGCGTCTGGCGCAGCTTCGGCGCCGAGGTCACGATCATCGAGGCGCTGCCGCGACTGGTCGCCGTCGAGGACGAGGCATCCTCGAAAGCCCTGGAGCGCGCGTTCCGCAAGCGCAAGATCGCGTTCCGGACCGGCACGTCCTTCCAGAGCGTGACGACCACCGATGAGGGCGTCGCGGTCACCGTCGAGGGGGCCAACGGGGAGCAGAGCGTCATCGAGGCCGAGCTGCTGCTCGTCGCGGTCGGTCGCGGTCCCAGCACCACCGGTCTGGGCTACGAGGAGATCGGCGTGGCGATGGAGCGCGGCTTCGTGCTCGCCGACGAGCGCTGCCGCACCAACGTCGAGGGCGTCTTCGCCGTCGGCGACATCGTCCCAGGGCTCCAGCTGGCCCATCGCGGGTTCCAGCAGGGCATCTTCGTCGCCGAGGAGATCGCGGGCCTCGACCCCCAGCCCATCGACGAGCTCGGGATCCCCCGCGTCACCTACAGCCACCCCGAGATCGCCTCGGTCGGCCTCAACGAGGCCGACGCCGTCGAGACCTACGGCGCCGACGGCATCGAGAGCATCACCTACGACCTCGGTGGCAACGGCAAGAGCCAGATCCTCAAGACCCAGGGCTTCGTCAAGCTCGTGCGTCAGAAGGACGGGCCCGTGGTCGGCGTCCACCTGGTCGGCGACCGCGTCGGCGAGCTCATCGGTGAGGCCCAGCTGATCTACAACTGGGAGGCCCACGCCGAGGACGTCGCTCCGCTGGTGCACGCCCACCCCACCCAGAACGAGGCTCTCGGCGAAGCGCACCTCGCGCTCGCCGGGAAGCCGTTGCACGCTCACTCCTGATCCCCACCACCAGCGCGTAAAGGAAGTCCATGGCCACCGAAGTCAACCTCCCAGCTCTCGGCGAGTCCGTCACCGAAGGGACCGTCACCCGCTGGCTCAAGCAGGTCGGCGACACGGTCGCCGTCGACGAGCCGTTGCTGGAGGTCTCCACCGACAAGGTCGACACCGAGATCCCCTCCCCCGTCGCCGGCACCCTGCTGGAGATCAAGGCCCAGGAGGACGACACCGTCGAGGTCGGTGCGATCCTCGCGGTGATCGGTGACGAGGGCGAGTCCGCCGGCGACGCCGACGAGACCGCCGAGCCCGAGGCACAGCCGAAGGACGAGGGCGAGGCCCAGAAGAAGGCCGAGCAGGAGGAGGAGATCGTCGAGGAGACCGGCGACCTCCCCGAGGGCGACGAGACCCCCGAGGCCGACAAGGAGCAGCCGGCCGCGTCCGGTGGCTCCGACAGCGGGTCCGGCGGCAACGGCGGCTCCGGTGAGAGCACGTCCGTGACGCTGCCCGCGCTCGGCGAGTCCGTCACTGAGGGCACCGTCACCCGGTGGCTCAAGGCCGTCGGCGACGACGTCGCCGTCGACGAGCCCCTGCTGGAGGTCTCCACCGACAAGGTCGACACCGAGATCCCCTCCCCCGTCGCCGGCACCCTGCTGGAGATCAAGGTCGAGGAGGACGAGACCGTCGAGGTCGGTGCCGAGCTCGCCGTCATCGGCTCGGGCGACGCCGCCCCCGCCGCGCCGGCGAAGGAGGAGAAGGCCCCCGAGCCCGAGCCGGAGCCGGAGCCGGAGCCCGAGCCCGAGCCCGAGCCGGTCAAGCAGGAGGCCCCCGCCGCCACCACGAGCGAGCCGGAGCCCGCCAAGGCCCCCGAGCCCACCCAGCAGGAGGCCGCGCAGGAGACCGCGCAGGAGGCACCGTCCAACGACAGCGCCGGCTACGTCACCCCGCTGGTCCGTAAGCTCGCGACCCAGCACGACGTCGACCTGTCGAGCATCACCGGCACCGGTGTCGGCGGGCGCATCCGCAAGCAGGACGTGCTCGACGCCGCCAAGGCCAAGGAGGCCCCGGCCGCTGCTCCCGCAGCCGCCGCCGCTGCTCCGGCCGCTGCGGCCCCCGCGCCGTCGGCCACGCCGTCGCCGCTGCGCGGCACGACCGAGAAGATCAGCCGGCTGCGCAAGATCATCGCGGAGCGGATGCTCGACTCGCTGCACTCGGGAGCCCAGCTCACGCAGGTCATCGAGGTCGACGTGACCCGCATCGCCCGTCTGCGCGAGAAGTCCAAGGCCGACTTCCTGGCCCGCGAGGGTGTGAAGCTGTCCTACCTGCCGTTCTTCGCCAAGGCCTCGATCGACGCCCTCAAGGTCCACCCCAAGCTCAACGCGACGATCGACACCGACGCCGGGACGATCACCTACTACGACGTCGAGAACCTCGCCTTCGCCGTGGACACCGAGAAGGGCCTCATCACCCCGGTCGTCAAGGACGCCGGCGACCTCTCGATCGCCGGTCTGGCGAAGAAGATCGCCGACGTCGCCGAGCGCACCCGCACCAACAAGATCGGCCCCGACGAGCTCGGCGGTGGCACCTTCACGATCACCAACCTCGGCAGCGTCGGCGCCCTCTGGGACACGCCGATCATCAACAAGCCGCAGGTCGCCATCCTGGGCCCGGGCGCGGTCGTCAAGCGCCCGGTCGTGATCGACGACCCCGACCTGGGCGAGACGATCGCGGTGCGCCACATGGTCTACCTCGCGCTCACCTACGACCACCGCCTGGTCGACGGCGCTGACGCGGGTCGCTTCCTGCAGGACGTCAAGAAGCGCCTCGAGGCTGGCCAGTTCGAGGTCTGATCCACCGCCGACGGCCCCCGCGCGAGCACTGCTCGCACGGGGGCCGCCGTCGTTCCTCCCCTTGGCCGTGATGGGAGGCTTGCGCCATGGCTCCTCCCCAGGCTCCCCTGCACGTCGTCCTCGCCGGCGGCTCCGGCTTCCTCGGCACCCACCTGCGCGCCGACCTCGTGCGTCGGGGCCACACGGTCACCTCGCTCGTACGACGAGCCGGCAGCGGCCCCGCCGAGTCCACCTGGGACCCCTACGCCGGTCAGGTCGACCGCGCCCTGGTCGCCGAGGCCGACGTCGTCGTCAACCTGGCAGGGTCCCCGACCGCGGGCAACCCGCACTCGAAGAAGTGGGCCCGCGAGCTGCGCGAGAGCCGCGTGACGACGACTCGTGTGCTGGCCGAGGCGATCGCGGCCGCCGAGCAGCCCCCGGCCTTCCTCGCCGGCAACGGCATCTCCTACTACGGCGACCACGGCGACCAGGTCCTCACCGAGACCGCCGACACCCGCGGGCACGCCCTCCTGACCGACGTCACCCGTGAGTGGCAGGCCGCGGCCGACGCCGCCGTCGACGCCGGCTCTCGGGTCTGCGTCCTGCGCACCGCACCCGTGATGGACCGCCGTGCCGCGCCGCTGCAGCAGCTGCGCCTGCTCTTCAAGGCCGGTCTCGGCGGCAAGCTCGGCAACGGCAAGCAGCACATGGCGATGATCTCCCTGCGCGACTGGGTCGGCGCCGTCTCCCACCTCGCCGAGCACCCGACCGCGTCGGGGGCGTTCAATCTCTGCTGCGTCGAGACCCCGACCAACGCCGAGTTCACCCGGGCCCTCGCCCAGGCCCTCCACCGCCCGGCCTTCGCCACCGCGCCGAAGGCGATCCTCAAGGTGGCCGCCGGCGAGATGGGCCCGGAGATCCTGGGCTCGCTCAACGTCCGACCGGCCGCGCTCGAGGCCGCGGGCTACGTCTTCACCGACCCCGACGTGCACGCCGTCGTCGCCTCAGGCTTGGCCGCCCGCGACTGACACCCGGGCGACCCGCCACCTGCCGCCGGTGCGCCAGAGGGTGACCTGCCGCTCCGTGACGGTGCCCACCGGCAGCGACCACCGGCGGGCACCAGCCCGCGCGGTCGCGTGCACGAGCCGCTCGATCACCGCCACGGTGATCCGCCGGGGCGCCCGGGCGACCACCCGACCCCGGAGCACCTGCACCTCGAGCATCTCGACCCTCAGGCCCCGGTCGAGCCACCGTCGCAGCATCGCCACGTCGCGCTCCCCGGCCCGCGACCCCCGCACGTAGAGCGCCTCCAGCCCCTCCGAGTCGCCCGCAGCCCAGGCTTCCGCCCGCTCGCGGTCCCACTCCTGGAGCACCGCCACCGGCGACACCCCCGCCTCCACGTCTGCCTCGAGCCCCGCCGCGACACCCGCCGACCCGGCGGCCGGGCTTGCGACCGTCGGGTCCGTCGTACACGCCGAGAGGGTGGCGCCGAGCACCACCAGCAGGGCGACGCAGGCCAGGAGTCGGGTCATCCCCCACTCCTACCGGCTCCCGACCGCCGACGCGACCGCTCCTCCACAGGCAGCCCCCGCTGACCACCTCGGGACCGGGGTAGCCTCCAGGGGTGAGTGAGCTGCGCTTCGAGCAGGTCGGCCTCGGTGCCGACGCGGTCGACTACCTCGCGGCGTGGGACCTCCAGCGCGAGGTGCACGCGGGCGTGGTCGAGGGCAGCCGTCCACCCACGGTGCTGCTCCTGGAGCACCCGCCCGTCTACACCGCCGGCAAGCGCACGGCCCCGGGCGACCGGCCTGCCGACCCCGGTGGCGCGGCCGTCATCGACGTCGACCGCGGCGGGATGATCACCTTCCACGGCCCCGGCCAGCTCGTCGGCTACCCCATCGTGCGACTGCCCGACCACGTCAAGGTCGTCGACTACGTACGACGGGTGGAGGAGGCCCTCATCCAGGCCTGCGGCGAGCTCGGGGTCGCCACCGCCCGCGTGCCGGGTCGCTCCGGCGTCTGGCTGCGCGCCGACGACCGAGGCCCCGAGCGCAAGGTCGCCGCCCTGGGCATCCGGGTCAGCCGCGGGGTGACGATGCACGGCTTCTCGCTCAACTGCGACGTCGACCTGGGGTGGTACGACCGCTTCGTCCCCTGCGGCATCGCCGACGCCGGCGTCACGACCCTCAGCCAGGAGCTCGGGCGCCCCGTCACCGTCACCGAGGTCATCCCGGTCGTGGAGCGCCACCTCGCGCGCTACCTCGCCTGGGACGCCTACGTACCGACGCCCGACTACGACGCCCGGCTAGAGCCGGGACGCACCCCAGCCAGCACACCGCGCATCACTCTCCTCACGCCCTGAGGCGTGTCACGACGCTGACACAACCTTTTCGTCTGTTGTGATCGTCTCCCTCGGGACGGACGGAGAGCGAAGACACGTGAGTGACCTGGTGATCGAGACGACGGGGCTCCGCAAGGAGTTCCGCAGCAGACGAGGCGGCCTGCGCGTCGCCGTGCAGGGCCTGGACCTCGCGGTCCCCCGGGGTGGCGTGCACGGCTTCCTCGGCCCCAACGGTTCCGGCAAGACGACGACCATCCGGATGCTCCTCGGCCTCGCGAGCGCCAGCAAGGGGTCGATGGAGCTGTTCGGCCACCCGGTGCCGCAGTCGCTGCCGGCGGTCATCGACCGCGTCGGCGCCGTCGTCGAGTCCCCCAAGTTCTCCCCCAACTTCAGCGGCCGGCAGAACCTCCTGCTCCTGGCCCGCACCATCGGTGCGCCGACCAGCCGCGTCGACGCCGCGATCGAGACCGTCGGCCTCACCGGGCGCGACCGGGACCGCTTCAAGTCCTACTCGCTGGGCATGAAGCAGCGCCTGGCCATCGCGGCCACCCTGCTCAAGGACCCCGAGCTGTTGATCCTGGACGAGCCCACCAACGGCCTCGACCCGGCGGGCATCCGCGAGATCCGCGACACCATCCGCGACCTCGGCGAGCGCGGCGTGACCGTGCTCCTGAGCTCCCACATCCTGGCCGAGGTTCAACAGGTCTGCACCTCCGCGACGATCATCGGCAACGGCCGGCTCCTGGCCTCCGGTCGCGTCGACGAGCTGCTCCAGGGCGGTGCCTCCGCGGTGCGCGTCGAGGTGCCCGACCCCGCGGCCGCCCGGTCGGTCCTCGAGGGCGCCGGCTTTGCGGTGACGCCGACCATCTCCGACGAGCCGGGGCTCCTGGTCGAGTCCGAGGCCCCGGCCGACGTGACGCGTGCCCTCGGCGAGGCCGGTATCTGGCTGACCGCCCTCACCCCCGTACGACGCGACCTGGAGTCGGTGTTCCTCGAGCTCACCGAGGCCGACACCCTCGGCCACGAGCACGGGGACCGTCCGACGCAGGGCGGTGCCGCATGAGGCGCCTCCTGCTGGTCGAGCTCACCCGCATGCGGTGGCGCCGTGCGGTCCTCCTGCTGCTCCTGGCCGTCGTGGTGCTCCCCGTGGTGTTCGGGGTCGCCCGTGCGTGGAACACCCAGCCGCCCTCCGACGCCGAGCTCGCCCGGGTCGACCAGCAGGTCGCCGAGGAGACCGCGCGGCCCTACGTCCAGAAGGAGCTGGACCGCTGCCTGGCCAAGCCGCAGCGCTTCGGCCTCCAGGCCGACGACCCGGACCTGCAGGCCCAGTGCGAGTCCTTCGTGCTCCCCCAGCGCGAGTGGTTCCTCTACTTCGAGACCCTCGACCTGGTGCAGGAGCGCGACGAGACCGGTCTGGCCGTGGTCGCCCTCGTCTCGGTCCTGCTCCTGCTCGCCGGCACCACCCTGGTCGGACACGACTGGAGCAGCGGGTCGATGAGCAACCAGCTGCTCTTCGAGACGCGACGCACCCGGGTGTGGACCGCCAAGGCGCTGGTCGTCTTCACGGTGTCCCTGGTGCTCTCGCTGGTCGTCTTCTCCGGCTACTGGCTCGCGCTCTGGGCCGTCGCCCGTTCCCGTGACCTGCCCGCCACCACCGAGATCCTCGTCGACTGCCTCCAGGACGGCCTGCGCGGCGCCCTGGTGGCCGCCGGCGCGGCCCTGGGCGGCTACGCCCTCACCATGCTGTTCCGCAGCACGGTGGCGACCCTGGGGGTGCTCTTCGCGATCGCGGTCGCCGGCGGCGCGCTGATCGCCGTGCTCGGCATCGACGAGCAGTTCCAGCCGCAGACCAACATCGCGGCGGTGGTGCTCGACGGCGCCGACTACTACGTCTCGGTCCCTGACGAGTGCTTCACCAACCGCCCTCCGCAGGGCGCGGTGTGCGACCAGGAGAAGGTGCTCCCCGCGCGCAACGGCGCCCTCTACGTCGGCTCGTTCCTGGTGCTGGCCAGCGCCGCGTCGGTGGTCTCGTTCCGTCGTCGCGACGTGCCCTGACGACGACCTCACGTCGAGTTCGCCTGCCTGTGGGAGCGGCGTACAGTTGCGGGAGTGACCACTGCTCCTGTCCCTGAAGGCCGCAAGCTCCTCCGTCTCGAGGTCCGCAACGCCGAGACCCCCATCGAGAAGAAGCCCGAGTGGATCAAGACCCGGGCCAAGATGGGCCCGGAATACAAGGCCCTCCAGAGCCTGGTGAAGTCCGAGGGGCTGCACACCGTGTGCCAGGAGGCCGGCTGTCCCAACATCTTCGAGTGCTGGGAGGACCGGGAGGCGACGTTCCTCATCGGTGGTGAGCAGTGCACCCGGCGCTGCGACTTCTGCCAGATCGACACCGGCAAGCCAGAACCGCTCGACCGTGACGAGCCGCGCCGCGTTGCGGAGTCGGTGCAGAAGATGCAGCTGCGCTACGCCACGATCACCGGCGTCGCCCGCGACGACCTCCCCGACGGCGGGGCCTGGCTCTACGCCGAGACCGTCCGGATGATCCACGAGCTCAACCCCGGCATCGGCGTCGAGAACCTGATCCCCGACTTCAACGGCCAGCCCGACCAGCTGCGTGAGGTCTTCGAGTCGCGTCCCGAGGTCCTGGCCCACAACGTCGAGACCGTCCCGCGGATCTTCAAGCGGATCCGTCCCGCGTTCCGCTACGACCGCTCGCTCGACGTGATCACCCAGGCCCGCGACTTCGGCCTGGTCACCAAGTCCAACCTGATCCTGGGCATGGGCGAGACGCGTGACGAGGTCTCGCAGGCGCTGCGCGACCTGCACGCGGCCGGCTGCGAGCTCATCACGATCACGCAGTACCTCCGCCCCTCCGCACGGCACCACCCCGTCGAGCGGTGGGTCAAGCCGGAGGAGTTCGTGGAGATGCGCGACGAGGCCGACGAGATCGGGTTCTCCGGGGTCCTGTCCGGCCCGCTGGTCCGTTCGTCCTACCGGGCCGGACGCCTGTACCGTCAGGCGATGGACGCCCGCGAGGGCCTCACGACCACCGTCACCCCCGCCACCGTCTGACGACACGACCTCGTCAGCCCGAGTCGACAAGGCAGCACCGCTCCATGGCCAAGAAGGACAAGGCTCAGCCCACCGACCCCTCCGAGATGGGTCGTCGCCAGCAGATCGTGGCGACCTACAAGATGACCAAGCAGACCGACAAGCGCATCGGCCTGTGGATGCTGGGGTCGTTCCTGCTCTTCGGCGCCCTGGGTTTCGGGATCTTCTACATCCTGCCCGGCAGCGGCACCATCGGCCTGGTCATCGCCATCGTCGGCGGGCTCATGCTCGGCCTGCTCGCGATGATGATCGTCTTCTCGCGTCGCGCCCAGCGCACCGCCTACGACCGCATGGCCGGCCAGCCCGGCGCGGCCGCCAGCGCCCTCACGCTGCTCAAGCGCGGTTGGAAGTCCGACCCGGTCATCGCCTTCACCAAGCAGCAGGACGTCGTGCACCGTGTGGTCGGCCCTCCGGGCATCGTCCTGATCGGTGAGGGCAACCCCCACCGTGTGCGCCAGCTGCTCCTCAGCGAGCGCCGCAAGCACGAGCGCGTCGCCTCGGAGACGCCGATCCACGAGGTCGTCGTGGGCTCCGAGGAGGGCCAGGTCCCGCTGGCCAAGCTGGTCCGCCACGTCACCAAGCTGGGCCGTCAGGTCAAGCCCGCCGAGATGACCGACGTCCTCAACCGGCTCAAGGCCCTCGACGCCAACCGCTCCGCGATCCCCCTGCCGAAGGGCCCTGTGCCCAACAGCATGAAGGGGATGCGCGGCAACATGCGCGGCCGCTGACCGATCAGGCGCCCGGCATCTGCATGATCTGTGAGGCGTCGGGAGCGACGATCTCCACCGGCTCGCCCCAGTTGTCGTAGGTCGCGAGCAGCTCGCCACCGATGTCGCCCAGGTCGCTCTGCATCTTGCGGAGGTTGCCCTCGTCGTCGAACCACAGGTCGTAGGTGAAGGTCTCCGGGATCGATCCGGCCGGGAGCGAGCCGAGGTCGGTGCCCTGCTCGTCCAGCAGGGTGCCGGAGTCCAGCACGAGGCTGTAGTGCTCCAGGCCGTCCTCCTCCCCGACGTACGTCGCCGCGGTGATCGCCTTCTCGAACGTCTCGAACTGCTCACCGATGTCGAGCTGGTCGCTCAGGTCCCCGGTGGGGTTGGCGGGGTCGTCGAGGGCGGTCTTGGTGAACTTGTCGCCGAAGATGTTCTGGTAGATGAAGCCGTCGACGATGATCGTCTGGATCGGCTTGGGCGCCTGCGGCACGTCGATCGAGATGGCCATCGACAACGGCGTCGTCGAGAAGTCGATGACACCGGTCGACTCGAAGCCGCCCCCCTCGCCCCCGCCGCCGATGGACTGCGTGACGCTGGCGGTGGTCGCGCCCTCGAAGGCGGTCTTGAAGACGTCGGCCATCTCGGACGCGTCGATCTCCTCACCGGCCGTCGGGACGGCCTCCTCGCTGTCCTCGCTCTCCTCACTCCCGACGTCCTCGCCTCCGTCCGCCTCGTCGGGCGCGCTCGAGCTGGACGAGTTGGAGCCGGCGGCGTCCGATCCGGAGGTGTCGTCGCCACCTCCGCAGGCAGCGAGGCCCGTCAGGGCGAGGGTCAACGTGGCGGCGGACGCCGTACGACGGAGCAGGGTGAGCGACATGGGGGCGCCTTTCGAGGGTGGGTGCCCTCAGGCTAGCGATCCGGAAGGCGACCGACACCCGGCCCAGACCACTCGGTGAGTCGCTCAGAGCGGGCGCAGCAGCCGGTTGAACTCCTCGATGGTCACCGTTGCCGTGCCGGCGAGCACGTCGTGCAGCCCGCGTCCGTCGGGCCGGTAGACCAGCGCCGGGATGACCAGGGCGATCAGCACCTGGCGCAGCAGCGTCTTGAGGGGGTTGAGAGGCCGCAGTCGTCCGTCGGCAGGGACGACCCGCAGCCGCGTCGCGAGCTTGCCGAAGGAGCCGCCCAGCAACCAGGTGAACACCGCTGACTCGAGCACGTAGACGAGCAGGACGTAGAGCTGGGCGCTGCTTCCCGGCTCGGCGTAGTCGGCCAGGCCGACGAAGGCGATCACCACGAGGGTCGAGGCGACCCAGTCGACGAAGAGGGCGAGGACACGACGCGCCCAGGAGGCGGTCTCGAAGCCGGCGGTCACCACGGCCCCAGGCTAGTGGCGGCCTCGTGACGGTCTGGCTGCTGGGCCACCTGTTACATCGGGGAAACATTACCGATACCGTCGCGTCACGCCCCGTTCGTACGTTCGGGCACATCCCTCGACGCAACGGCGCGTCGAGTCACCACTCGCTTGCTTTGACGGCTGCCACCGCGGGTCGCAGCCAAGGAGGACGAATGTTCCAGAACAGCGACGAGCTGCTCAAGTACATCAAGGACGAGGGCGTCGCGATGGTCGACGTGCGCTTCTGCGACCTGCCCGGCGTCATGCAGCACTTCACGGTCCCGGTGTCGTCGTTCGACCAGTCCGTCTTCGAGGACGGCCTGAGCTTCGACGGCTCCTCGATCCGCGGCTTCCAGGCCATCCACGAGTCCGACATGTCGCTGTTCCCGGACCCGACGACGGCCTTCATCGACCCGTTCCGCACCGCCAAGACGCTCGTGGTCAACTTCTTCATCCACGACCCGCTCACCGGCGAGCCCTACTCCCGCGACCCGCGCAACATCGCCAAGAAGGCCATGGCCTACCTCGGCACCACGGGCATCGGTGACACCGCCTACTTCGCGCCCGAGGCCGAGTTCTACGTCTTCGACAACGTGCGCTTCGAGACCAAGCAGAACGCCGGCTACTACGAGATCAACTCCTCGGCCGGAGCCTGGAACACCGGCGACAGCTTCGAGAACGACAACCGCGGCTACAAGGTGAAGTACAAGGGCGGCTACTTCCCCGTCGCGCCCACCGACCACTTCGGTGAGCTCCGCGACGAGATGGTCATCGAGCTGGAGAAGTCCGGCCTGATCGTCGAGCGCGCCCACCACGAGGTCGGCACGGCCGGCCAGGCGGAGATCAACTACCGCTTCGACGAGCTGCTCAAGGCCGCCGACGACGTGATGAAGTTCAAGTACATCATCAAGAACACCGCGTGGCGCAACGGCAAGACGGCGACGTTCATGCCCAAGCCGATCTTCGGTGACAACGGCTCCGGCATGCACGTGCACCAGTCCATCTGGAACCAGGGCACTCCCCTGTTCTACGACGAGACCGGCTACGGCGGCCTGTCCGACATGGCGCGCTACTACATCGGCGGCATGCTCAAGCACGCCCCCTCGCTGCTGGCCTTCACCAACCCGACGGTCAACTCCTACCACCGCCTGGTGCCCGGCTTCGAGGCCCCGATCTCGCTGGTCTACTCCCAG
>NZ_JANNML010000199.1:0-6229 GCF_031397825.1 Nocardioides sp. | reverse complement strand
GTAGAGCCACGCCCGCAGGTCGCGCTCCTGGGACCGAGCGAGTCGGGCGACGGTGGCGGCGTCTCGGGGGTTCTTCTGGATGAGCGCGAGGGTCTGCAGGACCGCGTCGTGCAGCGGCGCGGCGACGTCGGCGCGCTCCTGGGTGCGGACCCGTTCCGAGCGCTCGGCGGTGAGCTCGGAGGCCAGCCGGAAGACCCAGGGCCCGATGACGATGCCGAGACCGACGACACCGAGGAGCGCCGCCACGGTGACGTCGCGCGCGATCGACAGCGAGCCACCGCGCAGGGAGAAGAGCAGGACGGCCAGCACGATGAGCGACAGCCCGGCGAGCAGGCGCGCGTAGGCGGCCCAGCTCCCGTCGCCGAGCACGACCCGCACCGGATCGATGCGCCCCGTCGAGTCGAGCCACCGCTCGCGCTGGGCCTCGTCGGCCTGTCGCCACAGCAGCGCCACCCCGACGGCTCCGATCACCAGCGGCCACAGCCAGCCACCGCGGCCGACGACCGCCTCGAAGAGCAGCACCGCGCCCACGCCCAGGGCGAGCAGGGCGATGACCGGGCCGAGGTCGGTGAGCCGCCGGATCCGGCTGGGTCGGCGACCGCCGCGCGTGGCGCTCTCGAGTCCGGGCGCCTGCGTCGTGAACTGCGGCTCCGCGGGCAGCATCAACCACAGCCCGGAGTAGAGACCGACACCCAGGCCGCCCAGGGCCGAGGTCGCCACGAAGAACGCCCGGACCCAGAGGACCGGCAGCGCCAGGTGCCGCGCCAGGCCGCCGGCCACGCCGCCGATGATCGGCTCGTGGAGGTCGCGGTGGGCGCGGCGTACCTCGGGCGGCGGCGGAGCTGCGGCGGTGCTCATGTCAGGGTCAATCGTCACACACGGGAGGCCCCCGCCCCATGAGGGCGAACCCCGGCTCCACCCTGAGTCCCCGAGCCCTCGGCGGCGCCAGGATCAGGGACGTCCCCGATGGTGCGCGACGTCGTCGGGGTCCAGGGTTGAGCCATGACCACGACCCCGCCAGACGCCCCCACCGGCACGCCGCCCGGATCCCCACCGGGACCCGGCGACGGCCAGCCCCACGACGGGCCCCACGACGGGCCCCGCGTGAGCCGGGACCAGGTCCGCGACCTCGGCCGCCTGCGCCGCTCGGCCTACGACCGCAAGGTCGCCGGCGTCGCCGGAGGCCTCGCCCGCCACCTCGACGTCGACCCGATCATCCTGCGCGTCGGCTTCGTCGTGCTGGCCTTCTTCGGCGGTGCCGGGATCCTGCTCTACGGCGCGTGCTGGCTGCTCGTGCCCGACGAGGGCACCGGCGACGCGACCGTCCGGCTCGACGAGCGCAGCCGCTCGGTCGCCCTGATCGTCGTCGGCGCCCTTGCAGCGCTAGCTCTGCTCGGCGACTCCCTCGGCGGCTTCGGCTTCCCGTGGCCGCTCGCGATCATCGGGCTGGTCGTGCTCCTCGTCGTCTCCAACCGCGGTCAGGAGTCGCGCCGGCAGGCCCGAGCGACGCCGACCTACGCGCCACCGACCTACGCGCCACCGACCTATTTCCCGACCCAGCAGCAGGCACCCACCTCGGGCCACCCGTCGTACGCCGGAGCGCCGCCGACGTGGACGCCCGTCGCACCTGCGCCACTGCCCCCACGGCCCCGCAACCCCCGGCGCCGCGGTCCGATCCTGTTCTGGTTCACGTTGGCGCTGTGCGCCCTCGGCGTCGGGGTGCTCGGGATCCTCGACCTGGCCGGGGCCCCGATCAGCGGCGCCGCCTACCCGGCCCTGGTGCTGGCGACGACCGGCGTGATGCTGCTGGTCGGCGCGTTCTTCGGCCGGGCCGGGGGCCTGATCCTCGTCGGGCTGATGGCAGGAGTCGCCACGGCCGGGGCGACGGCGGCCCAGGAGGTCGACGCCGACCGGATCGACGCCGCACCACGCTCGGCCGCGCAGGTCGAGGGCGCCTACGAGCTCTTCGCCGGCGAGATCGTCCTCGACCTCAGCGACGTCGCCGACCTGGAGGGCCTCGACGGTCGCACCGTGCGGGTGGAGAGCGTCTTCGGCCGGATCGAGGTGATCGTGCCCGAAGGCCTCGACGTGGACGTCCGGTCCACCATCGACGGCGGAGGGCACAGCGAGCTCTTCGGCGCCGACACGGACGGCTCCGACTCCCGCTTCCACGACGGCGGCACCGACGCCCCCGTCCTCGTGCTCGACACCCAGGTCGTCTTCGGCGAGATCGTCGTCGACACCGAGGAGAGGCTCACCCGATGAACGACACCACCGCCCTGCCCACCGAGCCCGAGTCGGGCCGCCACCCGGTCAACGTCGCCCACCTCGTCATGGGCATCGCCTTCCTGGGCCTGGCCCTGGTCTGGTCGCTCGTGCAGTACGACGTCGTCGAGGGCCGCGACATCCGCTGGCTGCTGCCGGTCCCCTGGGTCCTCGCCGGCGCCGCGGGTCTGGCCGCCATCGCGGTCACCGGCACCCGCCGCCACCAGAAGCGGCCCGCACCACAGGAGGAGCAGTCATGACCGACCCCACCGCACCCTGGACCCCGCAGACCCCGCAGACCCCGCAGACCCACGCCGGCCCGCGCCGTCTCGTCCGCGACCGCGACGACCGGATGATCGGCGGCGTCTGCGCCGGGCTCGCCCACTACCTCGGGGTGGACGTCACCCTGGTCCGGCTCCTCACCGTGCTGGGAGCGGTCTTCAGCGCCGGCACGGTCGCGTTCGTCTACCTCGTCGCGTGGATCATGGTCCCCCGGCGCTAGGCACATGGCGCAGGATGGGGACGTGGACCTCCCCCGGCTCGGCACCCTCCGGACCCTGCCCGCCGCCGACCACCCGGAGCTGCTCGCTCCGAGCGTGGCGGCGGCGTTGGCGTCCTGGACCCACGCCCACCGGGCAGCCGTCGCCGAGATCGATCCCGACCTCGCCGACACCGCTGCCTTCTCCGAGGCCTACGCGGTGCCGCTCGGGGCGAGCGCCAACTGCGTGCTCGTCGCCGGCAAGCGCGACGGCCAGGAGCGCATCGCCGCGTGCCTCGTGCGCGCCGACACCCGCGCGGACGTCAACGGCGTCGTCAAGCGCCTCCTCGACGTGCGCAAGGCCTCCTTCCTCCCGATGGACCGGGCCGTCGAGGAGTCCGGCATGGAGCACGGCGGCATCAACCCCGTCGGCCTGCCGCCGACCTGGCGCCTGCTCGTCGACGCGCGGGTGACCGAGGTCGACGTGGTCCTCGTCGGCTCCGGCGTACGACGGTCCAAGCTGCTGCTGCCCGGCTCCACCATCGCCTCGCTCCCCGGCGCCGAGGTCGTCGACGGCCTCGCCGGCTGACGAGCGATAACCGTTGGCGCGGAGCGGCTCACGCTCCGTACCCTGGGACGAGTGCGCCTCCTCCCCCTCGACCACCCCGGGACCGCCGACCACCGGTCGCCCGGACGCTTCCTGTGGTGGCTCGCACGCGGCCAGTGGAAGACCCTCGCGGGGGGCATGGCCTTCGGCATCCTCTGGATGAGCACCCAGGCCGTGATGCCCGCGGTCATCGGTCGCGCGATCGACCGCGGCGTCGCCGACAAGGACGGCACGGCGCTGCTCCAGCTCGCCGGGCTGATGCTGCTGATCGGCCTGGTGCAGGCGGCGAGCGGCATCATGCGCCACCGCTTCGCGGTCACCAACTGGCTCATCGCGGCCTATCGCACGGTGCAGCTGGTCGCCCACCACACGGTGCACCTCGGCGGCACCCTGCCCCGCAAGGTCTCGACCGGTGAGGTCGTCGCGATCGGCACCAGCGACATCTCCCACCTGGGCCAGGTCATGGACGTGTCGGCCCGCTTCGCCGGCGCGGTCGTCTCGTTCTTCCTGGTCGCCGCGATCCTGCTCCAGACGTCGGTGACGCTGGGGCTCGTCGTGCTGCTCGGGGTGCCCCTGCTGATGCTGCTGGTCGGCCCGCTCCTCTCGCCGCTGCAGACCCGCAGCGCGCGCCAGCGCCAGCTGATGGGTGAGCTCTCCAACACCGCGACCGACATCGTCGGCGGGTTGCGGGTGCTGCGCGGGATCGGTGGCGAGCAGGTCTTCCACGACCGCTACCGCCGTGAGAGCCAGACCACCCGACGAGCCGGTGTGCAGGTCGCCAAGATCCAGTCGGTGCTCGACGCCCTCCAGGTCTTCCTGCCCGGTCTCTTCGTCGTCGTGATCGTCTGGCTGGGCGCGCGCTACGCCGTGTCCGGTCGGATCACCCCGGGCGAGCTCGTCGCCTTCTACGGCTACTCGGCGTTCCTGATGATCCCGCTGCGCACCGCGACCGAGTTCGCCAACAAGGTCATCCGGGCCCGGGTGTCCGCCCGCCGGGTCTGCCGGGTCCTGTCCCTCACCCCGGACGTGAGCGAGCCCGCTCTCCCGGCTCCCGCGCCCGCGCCCGGCTCCGAGCTGCACGACGCACGCTCGGGCCTGCGGGTCCGCCCGGGCGCGATCACGGCCCTGGTCAGCGAGCAGCCCGACGACACCGCCGCCCTCGCCGACCGGCTCGGCCTGTGCTCGGCCGAGGTCGACGACGACGTCACGCTCGGCGGGGTGCCGCTGACGCAGCTGCCCCGTGCCGACGTACGACGCCGCATCGTCGTCTCCGACACCAGCGCGGCACTCTTCTCCGGACGCCTCGCCGACCGGCTGGACGTGACCGGCCGAGCGCGCACCACCGGCGACCTCGAGCGGGCCCTCTTCACCGCATCCTCCGACGACATCATGGACGCGCTGCCCGACGGCCTCGACACGGTCGTCACCGAGCGCGGCCGCAGCTTCTCCGGCGGCCAGCGCCAGCGCCTCGTGCTCGCTCGCGTGCTGACGATCGACCCCGAGGTCCTGGTGCTGGTCGAGCCGACCTCGGCCGTCGACGCGCACACCGAGGCCCGGATCGCCTCGCGCCTGCGCGCGCACCGCTCGGGACGCACCACGCTCGTCGCGACCTCCAGCCCGCTGATGCTCGACGCCGTCGACGAGGTCGCCTTCATCGAGAGCGGGGTGGTCGTCGCCACCGGCACGCACCGCGAGCTGCTGGACACCCACGCGCGCTACCGCGCGGTCGTGACCCGCGAGACCGAGCTCGTCCCCGTCGGTGACGCATGAGCACGACGCTGCCGATCGCCGGCCCCGGCGCCATGCGCTCCTACGTCGGCGTGCTCGTACGACGCCACCCCCGGCTCGTCTGGGGCGCCCTGGCCCTCCACGTGCTCGCCGCCCTCGCCGGGTTGGCCGCCCCACGGCTGCTCGGCGGCCTCGTGGAGAGCGTCGAGAACGGCACGACCACCGACCACGTCGACACGATCATCGGCCTGCTCGCGGTCTTCCTGGTGCTCCAGACGGTGCTGACCCGCTACGCGCGCTACGTCAGCCAGGTGCTCGGCGAGGAGGTCCTCGCCGAGCTCCGCGAGGACTTCGTCGGCAACGCCCTGGCGCTGCCCGTGGGGGTCGTGGAGTCGGCCGGGTCCGGCGACCTGCTGACCCGCACCAGCCGCGACGTGGAGCAGCTCGGCTGGTCGGTGCGCTGGGCCCTGCCGGAGTGGACCATCGCGGTCATCACCGCGATCCTCACCTTCGCCGCCGCCCTCAGCGTCGGTTGGTGGGTCGGGCTGCCCTGCCTGCTCGGCGTCCCGCCCCTGGTGGTGGGACTGCGGTGGTACCTCGCCCGTGCCAAGGACGGCTACCTGCGCGAGAGCGCGTCCTACTCCGCCATCAACGCCTCCCTCACCGAGACCGTCGAGGGCGCCCGTTCGGTCGAGGCGCTGGGGCTCGGACAGCAGCGCATCGACGCGATCGACGACGACATCCGCGAGTCCTACACCGCCGAGCGCTACACGCTGTGGCTGCGCACGGTGTTCTTCCCGAGCATGGAGCTCAGCTACCTCGTCCCCACGGTCGCGACGCTGCTCTTCGGCGGTTACCTCTACACCCAGGGCCAGGTGTCGCTGGGCGACGTCACCACCGCGGTGCTCTACGTCCAGATGCTCATCGACCCCGTCGACCGCATCGTGTCGATCCTCGACGAGCTCCAGATGGGGGCCGCGTCCCTGTCGCGGCTGCTCGGGGTCGCGCAGGTGCCCGACGACCGGACCGCGACCGGCGAGGTCCCCGACGGCGAGGCGATCGACGCCCACGACGTGCGCTTCTCCTACGCCGAGGGTCGCGACGTGCTGCACGGCGTCGACCTCACCGTCGGGGTCGGTGAGCGGATCGCG